>JAFEFJ010000030.1 GCA_018240635.1 Pseudomonadota bacterium
CTCCGGCGGGCCGGGGAGCGAGGTGAAGATCACGTCGCACAGCGCGGCCAGCGCGCGCGGGCTTTCGGCCCATTCGGCGCCGTTCGCGATGTGCTGGCCGGCCGCCTGGCGGTGCAGGTCGTGCACCACCAGCGCATGGCCGGATTTCTGCAGGTTGGCGGCCATCCCGGCCCCCATCGTGCCCAGTCCGATGAAGCCGACACGCATCGCGCGTCCTCCTTCCCGCCCGCCGCCGCGTCAGGGATTGTTGTCGAAGACTTCCTTGGCGACGTTGGCGCCCGACATCGCCGCGGGCCAGCCGCCGTAGAAGGCGACATGCGTGATCATTTCGCTGAGCTCGTCCTTCGTGAGCCCGTTGATCAGCGCGCGCTCCAGATGGCCGCGAAGCTGTTCCGGCCGGTAGGTGGCGACGAGCACCGCGCAGGTGATCAGGCTGCGGTCGCGCTTCGACAGGCCGGGGCGTTCCCAGATATCGCCGAACAGGACGTTCTCGGTGACCTCGATCAGCTTCGGCACGACCTCGCGGACGCGGTCGCGCGCGGCGGTGGACGGGGTCTTGGCCATGGTTTCCTCCGTTGTCCTGCTTGTGCGGGCATTGAAGGACGGCGGGGGCGGGGAGTCGAATCGCCGCGCATCGACATGCGCCGCGCATCGGCGAAAATGCCCGCCCGCATCGGAGCGCCCGCCTTGGACAGTGCCGTCGAAAAGCCGCAGGCCCTGCTTGCGCGCATGGACCATGCCGCGCGGCGCATCGAAACGCCGTGCGGCGAAGGGACGATGGTGTGGCGCGTGTGGGGCGGGGGCGCGCGTCCGCCGCTGCTGCTGCTGCATGGCGGGTACGGGTCGTGGCGGCACTGGATCCGCACCATCCCGGCCTTCGCGTCCGACCGCGCCGTCGTCGCGCCCGATCTGCCGGGATTGGGCGAGTCCGCGTTGCCCAGCGAGGAGCCGACGCAGGCGGAGATCGCCGCGATCCTGCGGGCCGGGCTGAACGAGGTGCTGCCGCGCAGCGATGCGTACGACCTTGCGGGGTTCAGCTTCGGCGGGATGATCGCGGGCCATCTGGCCGCGCAGGATGGGCCGCGGGTGCGCAGCCTGACGCTGGTGGGGCCGGGCGGGCTTGGCGGATTTCCCTCGCAGGTGAAGCTGGAGAAGGTGATCAGCCTGCACGGCCCGGCGCGGGTGGAGGCGCACCGGACGAACCTGCATCGCCTGATGATCCACGATCCCGCCAGGATCGATGCGCTGGCGCTGGCGATCCAGGACTGGAACACGCGGCATGGGCGCACGAAAAGCCGGCCGATGTCGCGCACGGCGTCGTTGCAGGAGGTTCTTTCGCATGTCCGCGCGCCGCTGCATGCGATCTACGGCGAGTTCGACGCGCCCGCCTATCCGCATCTGGCGGAGCGCGAGGCGCGGTTGCGCGCGGTGCGGCCGGACGTGGATTTCCGGATCGTGCGCGGCGCCGGCCACTGGGTGGCCTACGAGGCGCCAGATACCTTCAACGCGCTGCTGCGGCGGATCGTGGACGCGCCGGACTGACCGCGCCGAGACGGTTAGACCACGCCGGTCTCGTGCAGGTGCGCGATATCGGCGGCGGCGTAGCCGAGTTCGCCCAGGATCTCGTCCGTGTGCTCGCCCTGCTCGGGCGTCGCGCTGCGGACGCTCCATTTGCTGCGGCTGAGTTCGATGGCCTGGCCGACCACCTCCACCTCGCCAAGCACCTTGTGCGGCACGCGGCGGGTGATGTTGAGGTGCTTCACCTGCGGGTCGTCGAACACTTCGTTGATGCGGTTGATCGGGCCGGAGGGAACGCCCGCCTTGTTCAGCCGCGCGATCCACTCCGCCGAGGGCCGCGTGCGGGTGATCGCCTCGATCGCCGCGTTCAGCCGGTCGCGGTTGTCCGAGCGCGCGGTGCCGGTGGCGTAGGCGGGATCGGCCGCCATCTCCGGCGCATCCAGCGCCTTGCAGAAGCGCGCGAAGATCTCCTCGCCGGCGGCGGCGATGTTGATGTGGCCGTCGGCGGTCGCGAACACGCCGGTGGGGATGCTGGTCGGGTGGTTGTTGCCGGCCTGGCCGGGCACTTCCTTCGCAATCAGCCAGCGCGCCGCCTGGAAATCCAGCATGGCGATCTGCGCGGCGAGCAGGTTGCTCTGCACCCACTGGCCCTCGCCCGACTGCTCGCGCTCCAGCAACGCGATCAGGATGCCCATGGCGCAGAAGATGCCGGCGGTCAGGTCGGCGACGGGAATGCCGACGCGCATCGGCCCGCGCCCCGGCTCGCCGGTGATCGACATCAGCCCGCCCAGGCCCTGCGCGATCTGGTCGAAGCCGGGCCGGTCGCGATACGGACCGTCCTGGCCGAAGCCCGAGATGCTGGCATAGACGAGGCGCGGATTGATCGCGCGCAGGCTGGCGTAGTCGATGCCGAGCCGGTCCTTCACATCGGGGCGGTAGTTCTCCACGATCACGTCCGCCTGCGCCACGAGGCGCTTGAGGATGTCGAGCCCCTCCTTCGCCTTCAGGTTCAGCGTCAGGCTGCGCTTGTTGCGGTGGATGTTCTGGAAATCGGGCCCGTGCCGCTCGCCGCCGAGCCCCGCGTCGCCGCCCGGCGATTCGATCTTGATGACATCGGCGCCCCAGTCCGCGAGTTGACGCACCGCGGTGGGGCCGGCGCGCACGCGGGTCAGGTCGATGACGTTGAAGCGGGCGAGGGGACCTTGGGTCATGGCGCGTATCCGCTGAGGGGAACCGGGAACGGCGAAGCGGCGGATCGCGCGGGGCGCATCGGCCCTACCGCAGGAACGGGTTGGAGCGGCGCTCGTCGCCGAACGTCGATCCGGGGCCGTGGCCGCAGACGAAGCTGATGTCGTCGCCGAGCGGCAGCAGCTTCGTCGTGATCGCCGAGATCAGCGCTGCGTGGTCGCAATAGTCGAAATCCGTGCGGCCGACGGAGCCGCGGAACAGCACGTCGCCCACATGCGCGAAGCGCGCGGCGTGATTGAAGAACGCGACATGGCCGGGCGAATGGCCGGGGCAGTGCAGCACCTGGAAGATGTGCGGGCCGACCATCACGGTATCGCCTTCGGTCAGCCAGCGGTCGGGCGTCACGGCGCGGGCCTCCCCGATGCCGTATTTCACGCCCTGCGCCGTCAGGCCGTCGAGCAGGAACTTGTCCTGGATCGCAGGCCCTTCCACCGGCACGCCGGGCGCCGCCGGATCGGCCTGACGCGCCCGCGCGGTCAGCGCGGCGCGCAGCGCGTCGGCGCCGCCCGCATGGTCGATGTGGCCATGCGTCAGCAGGATTCGCTCGACCGTGATGCCCGCCTGATCGATCGCGGCGAGGATGCGGTCCACCTCGCCGCCCGGATCGACCACCACGCCGCGCTTCGTCGTTTCGTCCCAGAGCAGCGTGCAGTTCTGCTGGAACGCGGTCACCGGCAGGATGGCGCCGCGCAGATCGGAACCGGCCATGCGTCAGTGCAGCTTCGGGGCTTTGAGGAAGCTGGCGCGGTCTGCCGACCGGATCGTCACCGTCACCGTGGTGCCGTCGCGGCGCAGGCGCATCCGCACGCCGGCGCCCGCCGTGCCGCAGGCCCAGACGCGTCGCCAGAGCGAGGCCAGATCGGTCACTTCCTCGTCGCTGACGGACACGATCACGTCGCCAGTATGCACGCCCGCCTGCTCGGCGGGGCCGCTATCGACCACGTTGCCGACGACGAGCTGGTCCTCGTTCTCGGTTGCGTAGAGGCCGAGCCAGGGGCGCGGCGGCTGGCGCAGCTTGCCGTAGGTGAGCAGGTCCGGCAGCGCGGGCGTCAGGTAGCCGATCGGCACCACCATGTTCATGTCGAGCCGCCGCCCGCGCCGGTCGCCCTGCTGCAGGATCAGCGAACCGATGCCGAGCAGCTTGCCGTCCTTGCCGATCAGCGCGCCGCCGCCCCAGAAGGGATGCGCAGGCGCGGTGAAGAAGGCGTCGTCCAGCACGTATTCCCAGTAGCCCGCGAATTCCTGCCGGCCGACGATCTTCGTCTCGATCGCGTGATGGCGTCCGCCGCCCGCGGCGAACACCACGGCATCGCCCACCTTCGGCGCATCCGAATCGCCTATCTCCAGCACCGGCAGGTCGAGCCGCCCCAGCGCCTGCACCAGCCCGAAGCCGCTGGTGGTGTCCACGGCCAGCGCGTGGCCCGGCACCAGCCGCCCGTCGCCGCAGGCGATCCACAGCGTCTCGGCCTCGGTGATCAGGTAGCCGATCGTCACCACAAGCCCGCTGTCGCGGATGACCACACCGCTGCCGGCTCGTTCCGTTCCCAGCGTGCCGGCGGTGAAGGCGTCCGACGGGACATACGACTTGATGCCGACCACGGCGTTGAGCGCGCGCTCCAGGTCGTACGCGTAATCGCCTGGATCGGGCTGCAGGTTGGGCGGAATCTCCCAGTCCTGATTCTTCATGCCGTCTTCCTGACCGCGAGGATCGTCATCGGTGCCATTGTTCCCGGTGGCGCGGACCTGCCGCGTTCCGGCGAGCCTCGCCCGCCGCCGCCGCGCTGTCCACCCGCGCAGTATAGCGGCGGCAGGGCCGCCCGCGCCATCAGACCTCGATGAGGCGGTGGCGCAGCCCCTTGGCGACCGCCTCGGCGCGGTTGGAGGCGCCGAGCTTGGCGAACACCGCTTCCAGGTGGAACTTCACCGTGTGCGCGGAAATCCCGAGCGCCCGCGCGGCTTCCTTGTTGCTCATGCCGCTGCCGATGGCGGTGAGGATGTCGATCTCCCGCGGCGTGAGCAGGGCGGGCGCGGGCGCTTCATCGGCCGATGCGAAGCCGCCCGCGACGGCGTGGGAGAGGTCCCGCGCGCGCACCATCAGCCCGGCGGCGGCCGCGCGCAGCGCCGCGTCGATCTGCGCCGGGGCGGCGCCGCGCGGCAGCACCGCCGGCGCCTCGGGATCGGCGGCGGCGGCCTCGCTGTCGGTCAGCAGCAGCGTGGGCAGGCCCGCGAGCGGCACGGGCGGGTCGTCGGCGGCCTGATCGAGCAGCACCGCGTCGGCATCCGCGAGCGCCGCCACGACACTGTGACCGGCCTCGGCGAGAACGCGCGCGAGCAGGCCGAACCTGTCCGGATCGGCCGCCCGCAACGCCACGCGCAGGCCGCTGCCGGCCGGTGCCGCCTTCGCCGTCATCCGCGCGGCCTCAGCCCTTCGGCTGGGCGCCGACCACCAGGGCGCGCGTCTCCGTCGCGCCGCCGCGGAGCAGCCGCACTTCGATGCTGCGCCCGATGCTGTCCGGGCCGAGGCAGGCGCGCAGCGCCCGCAGGTCGCCGAGCGCGCAGCCATCGAGCGTGAGCACGATGTCGCCCGGCAGCAGCCCGGCCTGCTCGGCGGGGCCGCCGGGCTCGATGCCGACGATCATGCGGCCCTGATCCTGCCCCGCGGCCTCGCGCAGGCCCGCGGGGATCGTGACCGGCTGCAGGCCGACGCCGAGCCATCCGCGCGCCACGCGCCCCTCGGCCGCAAGCGGGCCGAGCGAGGCCTCGATCGTCGCGGTAGGGATCACCAGCATCTGGCCGCGCGGCCCCGCCGCCGCCATGCCGAACGCATTGCCGGCGGCATCCAGCACCAAACCGCCCTCGCCGCCGCGCCCGGCGCGCAGGTCGAGCCGCAGCAGCAGGTCGATCCGCCCGCCGGCCATGCTGTGCCAGGCGGGGCCGACTTCCTGCACCACGCCGAGCTGCGCGGTGGGGCCGGCGCCGACGAGCAGCGCGAGCGCGCCGGGGCGGGGGGCGGCGGCGGGCGTCACGCCTGGCGTGGCGAGCGGCTTCGCGGGGCGGAGGATCGCGACGTTGGTGCCGGGATCGCGCCCGGCGAGTGTCGCCGCGATTTCCTCCCCGCCGGGCAGCACGGCCGCGTGGGTGTCGTGGCTCGGCAACGTCTGTTCCGAGGTCACGATCAGGTCCGGCCGCCAGGCGATGGCGCTGAGTGTGCGGCCCTTGTTGCCGCGCAGCGCGACCAGCAGCGGCGCCGCGGCGGCGACGCGGCCGGCGATGGCGTCCGACAGGACGGCGAGAGCGTCGGGTGCGGAAAGGGTCATGGACGAAACCTCGTTGCTTGGCGGCACGATCACAAGATGCGCGCGGCAGCGAAGCGCGTGGATAGGCCGGATGACCGGGATGCGGCCCGGTCTTATGGCCAGGATGCGCCGTCGCGATGGCGTTCCCATTTCGCGCCCATGCCACTCGATGCCGTTCCGCTCGCCGCCTCCAACGATGCCGCGCTCGATCCGTATTCCGCCCGCGTGATCGCGGCGTTCGAGCGTGCGGGACCGGCGGTGGTGCACGTCGCGGCGGAGTTCGCCGCCGATGGCGCGCGTCCCGGCCGCCTGCCGCGCGCGGGTCAGGGTTCGGGCGTCGTTTTCACGCCGGATGGATACGCGCTGACGAACAGCCACGTGGTGAGCGGCGCGTCGCGCCTGACCGTCTCCACCACCGACGGCCGCCGCCTGCCGGCGGCCCTTGTAGGCGACGATCCGGAGACCGATATCGCGGTGCTGCGTGTGGCGGGTGCTGGACATGCGCATGCGGCACTCGGCGCGTCGTCGCGATTGCGCGTCGGGCAACTTGTCGTCGCCATCGGCAACCCGTTCGGCTTCCAGGCGACCGTCACGGCGGGGATCGTCAGCGCGCTCGGGCGCACGCTGCGGGCGCGGTCGGGCCGCGCTATCGACAGCGTGATCCAGACGGATGCGCCGCTGAACCCCGGCAATTCCGGCGGCCCGCTGGTGGACGGCGAAGGCCGCGTCGTCGGCATCAACACCGCGATCATCGCCGCCGCGCAGGGCATCTGTTTTGCGATCGGCATCGACACCGCGATCGACGTCGCGACGCGGCTGATGCGCGAGGGCCGGGTGCGGCGCGGCCGCATCGGGCTGGGCGCGCAGACGGTGCCGATCGATTTGCGGCTGGTGCGCGCGCACGGGCTGAAGGCCCGCACCGGCGTGCTGGCGACCGAGATCGCGCCCGATGGCCCGGCGGCTTCGGCCGGGCTGCGTCCGGGGGACGTGGTCGTGGGGCTGGAAGGCGAGACGGTGGACGGCACCGACGCGCTGCACCGGCTGCTTACGGGTGAAACGATCGGGCGCGCGCTGTCGCTGCGGGTGCTGCGCGGCGCGGAGATCGCGACGCCGACGGTGGTGCCGGCGGAGGCGGGGTAGGGCGGTTTGCCCTCACCTTCCGGGCCCTCAGGACAGTTTCGTCAGATAGTAATCCTGGTAGGTGCTGCGCAGCGCGGTCTTCTGCAGCTTTCCGGTCGCGGTGTGCGGCAGCGCGTCCACCACGAGGATCTCGTCGGGCAGCCACCATTTCGCGACCTTGCCTTCATAGAGCGCCAGGACCGACTCGGGCGTCACCGTCGCGCCCGGCTTGGGCACCACCAGCAGCAGGGGGCGTTCGTCCCATTTCGGGTGGCGCGCGGCGATCACCGCCGCCTCCACGACGTCGGGGTGGGAGACGGCGATGTTCTCCAGCGTGATCGAGCTGATCCACTCGCCGCCCGACTTGATGACGTCCTTCGAGCGGTCGGTGATCTCCATCATGCCGTTGGGGTCGATGGTGGCGACGTCGCCCGTCATGAACCAGCCCCCGGCGTCCACCGCGCTGCCCGGCGGATCGCCGTAATAGCCGCTGGTGACCCAGGGGCCGCGGATCTTCAGGTCGCCGAAGGCGACGCCGTCCCAGGGCAGCTCGCGGTCTTCGCCATCGACGATCTTCATGTCGAGCCCGGGCAGGATGCGGCCCTGCTTGAGGGCGAGCTGGAACACGCCTGCCTCGTCCAGCGCCTCGTGCGCCGGCTTCGGCCTGTTGTAGGTGCCGATCGGGCTGATCTCGGTCATGCCCCAGGCGTGCTCGACCGGAATGCCGTATTCCCGCCCGAACGCCTCGATCAGCAGCGGCGGGCAGGCGGAGCCGCCGGTGATGATGCGCTTCACCGTGTCGAGGCGCGTGCCGGACCCGCGCAGGTGCTGCAGCAGCCCCATCCAGACGGTCGGCACCCCGGCCGTGACGGTGACGCGCTCCTGGTTCATCAGCGTCTCCAGGCTTGGACCATCGAGGTGCCGGCCCGGCATCACCAGCGAGGCGCCCGACATCGCGGCGGCGTAGGGAACGCCCCAGGCGTTGACGTGGAACATCGGCACCACCGGCAGCACGCGGTCGATGGCGCGCAGCGCCAGCGCGTCGGCGAGGTTGGCGGCATAGGCGTGCAGCAGGGTGGAGCGGTGGCTATACAGCACGCCCTTCGGGCGGCCCGTGGTGCCCGAGGTGTAGCAGAGCGCGCTCGCCGTGTTCTCGTCGAAGCTGGGCCAGGCATAGTCGTCGTCCGACCCGTCGATCAGCGTGTCGTAGCAGAGCAGCTTCATCCCGGCGGGCAGGGGCAGCACGGGCATGTGCGCCGGATCGGTCATCATCACCACGGCGCGGACCGTGCCCGCGATATGCGGCGCGATGGCTTCGATCAGGCCGGTGAAGCTGGTTTCCGCGAACAGCACGGCGTCGCCGGCATGGTTGACGATGTAGGCGATGTCGTCCGGGTGGAGGCGCGGGTTGATGGTGTGGCAGATCGCCGCCATCCCCGGGGCGGCATAGTACACCTCCAGGTGCCGGTAGCCGTTCCAGGCCAGCGTGCCCACGCGGTCGCCCGCCGAAATCCCGAGCCCTTGCAGCGCGCGCGCAAGCCGGCGGCATCGCCGTTCGGCCTCGCTCCAGGTGTAGCGGTGGAGATCGCCCTCAACGGTCTTGGAGACGATCTCGCAAGTGCCGTGGTGGCGCGCCGCGTGGCGGAGCAGCGCCGAAATCGACAGCGGCTGCGACTGCATCAGTCCGAGCATCGTCCACACTCCCTGGCTGGCGGCCATCGGGTGCGGCCGCTTGCCGGCAGGGGATGACTCACCTGGGAGCGGCGGGCAAGGCCCGTTGCGCCCGTGCGCTCAGGAAGCCGAGAGTTGCATCCGCGCGGGAGCCGGACAGGTTGCGGGCGGCTCCTGGCCGGGCGGGCAAGGCGCGGCATCGCTGCCGGCGTCCGCGACGAGGCGGGCTATCGCGGCGGCCGCCTCGGGATGGCTGCCGCGCAGGCGCGCGGCGTTGCCGGCGATCAGGATGGGATCGTCGTAGGGCACGTCGTGCAGGATGCCGAGCCGGCCGAACCGCCCGGCGTCTGCCGGTTCGCGCATCAGTTCGCGCGGAAAGAGGGCGATGGCGCGGCCGCCGACCAGATCCGGCCCGACCGGCGGGGGGGACGCGCCGACACTGGCGGCGAGCAGCGCCGCGGGCAGATCCTCGCCGAGCAGCGCCCCGAGATGCGTGGTGCCGATGGGGCGGGCGTTCAGTTCAATGAGCCAGGCGGTGTCGCGGGAATCGAGGATGAAGTCGAAGCTCAGGAAGCCCGACGCGCCCAGCGCGCCGACCAGGTGGGCCACGGAAGATCGCATGCCGGCATGCTCGATCGGGCGCACCAGGCTGCTCGGCCCGAATGGCGGCGGATGGATCTCTTCGGCGATGAAGCTCGCGCCGGCCAGGACCCGGCCACGCCAGGCGGCGACGGTGCGCATCGCCATCCGGCCCGCGATGAACTGCTGCAGAAGCGGCGGCGCGGGACCCGCCTCGGCGACGCCGGACAGGCGCCAGACGGCGCGGCGGCAAGCCGCCCTCCAGCGTTGCGGCGCGCCGCTCAGGCCGGCCCGGTGGCGATAAAGGGCCCGGAGTTGCTCCGGGTCGCCGGCAACCGCAACGCCGTGTCCGCCGCAGGTGTGCTCGCTCTTGAGAACGACGGGGTAGCCGATGGCTGCAGCGACGGCCAGGGCCGCATCGGGATCGCTCGCCGCGCCGTGGGGAGGAAGCGGCAGCGGCAGCCCGGAGGCGACTCGCATCAGCGCCACGCGGCTTCCGGCGGCCTCGTAACCGATTGGATCGCCGAGGGAGGTTTCGATCAGCCGGCGGATCGCGGCCGGAATCTGCGGATGACGGGCAAGTCCCCGCAGCACGAGGCCGGCGACGTCGTCGAGCGGAACGACGAGGTCGGGGCGCCAGATCTCGGCCGCGCCGATCAGCCGCCGGGCGGCGAACAGCGCGCCGAGCCAGAGACCGCCATGAGAGGGCAGGGCGAAGTGGCGTTCGATGAAGTGCGATCCGGCGCAGCGGTACCCGGGCGGGCAGAGCACGGCGCACCGCGCGCCGTCCCGCGCCATCGCGGCGGGCAGACGGTCCGAACCGGCATCGTCCGACAGTGCCACGAAGAGAATACGCTGAGCCGCGGCGTGCCCCCCCGCGTTCATCCCCGCACCGCAACCGGCTCGGCTTCGGGGCGTGCGGCGACGTGCGTGCTGCGTCCGGCGGCGGCGAGACGCCTGGCGATGCGGCGGGCGGCGAAGCCCGCGCCCGCGGCGAAGCGCAGCATCGGCCCGAAACTGTTCGCCGCGGCGGTCCCGGTGAAATAAAGGCCGCTGACCGAGGATTCGAAGTGCCGCGACAGGCGCGGCGCTCCGCCGACGGTGCGGACGCTGCCGGCGAGCGCCGGGTCGAGATAGGGGATGCGCGCCACGTCCACCCGGTAGCCGGTCGCCGCGATCACGTGATCGGCGAGGAGCATGGTTTCGCGTCCGTCCGAATGGCGCAGCACGAGCGCTGCGCGGCCGTCGCGGGCTGCGGCCTCGCTCACCGTCGCGCCCGCGACGACCGGGACCTTCCCTTCGAGCAGGGAGCGCGTGAACCATCCGGGGGCGGCGCCGAGGTAGCGGCGCACGACGTCCGTGCGGAAGCCGTCCGGCATCACGTGGAACAGCAGTGGCGCGTGCGTGCAGAGAACCGATTTCCAGCCCGGCCCGAGCGGGGTCATCGGCGCGCGCAGACGGTCGAGCCAGGAGCGGTCGCCGAGCGGAACCTGGAAACGCATCCGGTCGCGGCGGGTGACGATGGTGGTGCGGGCGCCCGCCGCCTGCAGCGCCGCCGCGACGTCGGCCGCGGAGGCGCCGCCGCCGATGACGGCGACCTCGCGGCCGGAGAAGGTCCCGAAATCATGATGGTCCGCCGCATGCGATACCAGCTCGTCCGGCAGGCTCCCGAGCTGCGCGGGCATGTGGGCGAAGCAGGTGATGCCGGAGGCGATCACCACCCACGGGGCAAGGATGCGGACGCCGTCGCCGCAGATCGCTTCAAACAGATCCCCCGCGCGGCGCAGCCGGGTGACGGTGCGGTCTTCCAGTGCCGGCGCCTGCCGGCGCTGGAACCATTCGCCGTAGGCGACGAAGGTTTCAACCGATACAGGCAGCCCGGTGTCGGCGTAGGGGATGCCGTGCTCGGCGCAGAACGTGGCGAGCGTGCAGGCGCCCGCCGGATCATGAAGGTTGGAAGCGAAGCCTTCCGATTTCAGGAACATGCCGCCCGGCATGTTGCTCCGCCACGGCGCCATGGGCGTGCCGACGATGCGAAACCTTGTGCGGGAAGCCGCGAGATGCGCAGCCAGGGAAAGGCCGTACGGCCCTGCTCCGATGATCAATCCGCACGCAGCAGCCGCCATCGGCTTCTCCGCAGGTCATCCTCGGTTGCAGTCTGACCTGTCGCGCCCGGTGCGAAACCTGTTCGTTCGGGCAGCGTTGCGAATCTCTACCGATATCGAGGTAGGAGGCGCCGGCGCGCCTGTCGGGCGCGCCGGCGAGGCGTGCGTGTTTCAGTCGAGCGAGACGGGCGGCGGGCTCCAGGCTCCGCCGTTGCCGCGCGTCTCCACCAGCGTGCCGCGCATCCTCTCGTGCCTGGCGATGAACGCCTTGATGCGCGGCGCGACCTCCTCGCGGAAGCGCTTGCCGTTGAACAGCCCGTAATGGCCGACGCTGGGCTGTTCCCAATGCTGCTTCATCGCGTCCGGCAGGCCGGTGCACAGCGCATGCGCCGCACGGGTCTGGCCGATACCGGAGATGTCGTCGCGTTCGCCTTCCACCGTCAGCAGCGCGGTCTGGTCGATGGCGGACGGATCGACATGCCGCCCCCGCGACGCCATCAGGCCGCGCGGCAGCAGATGCTGGTGGAAGACGGTCTCGATGGTCTGCAGGTAGTAGGCGGCCGGCAGGTCCATCACCGACCGGTATTCCTCGTAGAAGGCGCGCTTGGACGCGAGGCTTTCGCCGTCGCCCTCGACCAGATGGAGGAACATCTGCCAGTGGGCCGACACGTGCCGATCGAGATTCATGGCCATGAAGCCGGCAAGCTGCACGAAGCCCGGATAGACCAGCCGCATGAAGCCCGGATTGCCGAACGGCACCGGATGGATCACGCGCTCGCGGAACCAGTTCAGGCTGTGCGCCTTGGCGAACTGATTGACCTGCGTCGGCGCTTCCCGCGTGTCGATCGGCCCGCCGATCAGCGTCATGGTGGCGGGCGTCTCGGGATGGCCTTCCGCGTTCATCAGCGACACCGCCGCCAGCACGGGCACGGCCGGCTGGCAGACCGCGATCACGTGCGTGCGCGGACCGAGGTGGTGCAGAAACTCGATGATGTAGTCGATGTAGTCGTCGAGATCGAAGTCCGGGCCCGCCACCGGCATGTCGCGCGCATCGCGCCAATCGGTGATGAACACGTCGTGGTCGGGCAGGAACGCTTCCACCGTGCCGCGCAACAGTGTGGCGTAATGGCCGGACATCGGCGCCACCATCAGCACCGCGGGGTCGGGCAAGCGGCGCGTGCGGGGCGCGAAGTCGCGCCGGAAATGCTTGAGCGAGCACCACGGCAGATCGAGCACGGTGGTTTCCGTGACCGGCACGCGCTCGCCGTTCACGACGGTTTCGTTCAATCCGAAGCGCGGCTTTCCGAAGCGGCGGGTGTTGTGCTCGAAACTATCGAGCAGCGCGACCGTGAGGCGCCCGGCGGCGGTGTCGCGCATCGGGTTGTGCGGCGTGTCGAGCAGCGACAGCGCGCTGCTTGCCGCGAGGCGCATCGGCGCGAGCGCAAGGCGCTGCAACTCGTATTGGTGGTAGAGCATCGGCGAGCCTTCAACGGACGGCGGACGTTATCAACGTCGCGGTTTCCTATAGGTTTCTTGGGGCCGCGACGCGCCGTGCCCAGACTTCAGCCAATCTCCGGAGCGTTTCCGCCGGGCGGACTGACCGTTATCGGTATCACATAGACGACAGCGCGTCGCGACAACCGACGTTGACACATGGCCCGGTTGCTCCCGCCGCGCGGCCCGCGGGAGGGGCGCGGCCGCAAACCGTTGATATCGTGAAAGATGCGCCCAGCCGGTCAGGCGGCGGGGGCCGGTTCCGCGACGGTAAGCCTGCCGCCTTCGCCAGGGTCGCGGCGAAGCACCACCCGCTCGTCGTGGAAGGCGGCGACGGTCGGACGGTGGGCGATCGAGACGATCGTCGTGTCCGGAAGGCGCTCCTTCAGCGTCTGGTAAAGGTCGGCTTCCGATTCCGGGTCCAGGCTCGCGGTCGCCTCGTCCAGGAACAGCCAGTCCGGCTTGGCCAGCAACGCGCGCGCCAGCGCGATCCGCTGCTGCTCGCCGCCCGACAGGCGCTGCGGCCAATTGTCTTCCTCGTCCAGGTGCGGAAGGAAGGAGGCGAGGCCCGCATCCGCCAGCGCCGCGGCGACCGCTTCGGGCGAATACTGCTTGGCTGGGGCGGGGTAGGCGATCACCTCGCGCAGCGTGCCGAGCGGGATGTAGGGGCGCTGCGGAAGGAACAGCACGCTGCCGGCCGGCATCTGCACGGTGCCGCGGCCGAACGGCCAGATGCCGGCGATCGCGCGGAACAGCGTGGACTTGCCCGAGCCCGAGCGGCCGGTCACCACCACCGACTTGCCCGACTCGAAGGTGAAGTCGGCGTCGTCGAGCAGCGCCGTGCCGTTGGGCAGGGAGAGCGTGACGCCCGACAGCCGCACCGCCGCGCCCTGCGGCGCCGGGCGCAGGAATCCCTGGCGGGAGGCCGCGCGCGCCGCCACGATCGCGCGGTGGAAGGTGGTCAAACGCTCGACGGTCGCGCGCCACTGCGCGAGCGAGGCGTACGCCCCCACGAACCACGAAAGCGAATCCTGCACCCGCCCGAACGCCCCCGCGGTCTGCGTGAGCCCGCCGAGCGGCAACTGGCCCGAGAAGTAGCGCGGCGCGGCGACGATGATGGGGAAGATCACCGCCACCTGATCGTAGCCCGCGGTCAGCGCGTTCAGCAGCTTGGTCCGCCGCATGATGGCCCACCAGTTGTGGATCACGTGGCCGAACCGGTCACGCAGGTTCCCCTTCTCCTCGGCCTCGCCGCCGTAGAGCGCGATGCCCTCCACGTTCTCGCGCAGGCGCACGAGCGCGTAGCGGAAATCCGCCTCCACCCGCTGCTGGCGGAAGCTCAATCCCACCAGCGGCCGGCCGACGAAATGGGTCAGCGTGGTGCCGATCGCGGCGTACACCACCGCCACCCAGACCATGTAGCCGGGGATGGTGATGCCGAAGATCGGGAACGCGCCGGACAGGCCCCACAGGATGCCGACGAAGCTGAACAGCGAAACGATGTTCGACAGCAGCCCGAGACCGAGCGAGAGCGTGCTGTCGACGAAGTCGCGCAGGTCCTCGGCGATGCGCTGGTCGGGGTTGTCGGTACCGATCTTCGCGCGGTCCATGCTGAGGCTGATGCGGTAGTACGCACGATCTGCCAGCCACTCGTCCAGGAAATGCCCGGTCAGCCAGCGGCGCCAGCGGATCTGCAGCCACTGGTTCAGGTATGTGCGGTACACCGCGACCACGATGTAGACCGCCGCGATCTCGCTGAAGCCCGGCATCAGGCCGCTCGGCGTGCGCTGATACCAGAACAGCAGGTTGATGAAGGCCTGCCAGTTCTTGTCCTGGAGCGCATTGTAGAACTCGCGGTTCCAGAAGCTCAGCACGACGGTCATGCCGACGAGCGAGAGATTGAGCGCGATGATCGCAAGCAGCAGTCCGCGCGCCGACCATTTTTCCTCGGACACGTAGTAGGGGCGCGTGAGGCGCCAGGCGTCCCTGAGGAAGGGGCCGAGACCGCGCATGACGGGCTATCTTTCCGCTGGTTGATGAGTGGCGGCCCCGGGGGACGTGCCGAGGGCCGTATCGAGCGCCGCGAGCCAGGTGTCCAGCCGCGCGCGGTTTACGCCGAGGTCGGAGCGGCCGTAGACGCTGCGGGAGAACAGCACGAGCGAGGAGGCCCGCGCGTCCGCCGCCCCCGGCGGGACGGCATCGACCTGCACGGCGATCAGATCGGGGAAATTGAACAGCGCGCTGCGCGCGACGTAGTGGACCTGCCGCATGTCCGGGAAGCTGCCGGCGAGGTAGGTGCGGGGCTGCGCCGCGGCGACCTTCTCGATGGCCGCGAGCAACCGGCCGGGCGGCACGGGGTAGGTCTGCGTCGTAATGTCCGGCGCGGGCACGAAGCCCGCCGGCGCGGCGAGCGCGGCGTTGGGCGTGGCCGGCCGCTGAAGATGCGCCATGTCCATCGGCGTGGGCGGTGGTAGCCCGCCCGTGCCCGCGAAGCCGCAGGCCGGCCAGATGAAGCCGATCAGCCAGGCGAGCGGCGTCACGAGCCGGTATCCTCGCCGCCGCCCGGCCCGGCGGTGCGCAGGCGGATGACGCCCCGCATCGCCTCGGGCGCGATCCGCTTGCCCTTGCGGAGGATGTCGATGCGGCCCTGCGCCGCGAGCGTCGCCGCGGCGCGGCGCACCGGCGTCATCAGCCGCCGCCAGTCGCCGGTGTCGAGCACCCGCGCGACCTCGCTCGGGCAGATCGACCTCTCCGGCCCGCGCTCGGCGGTTTGGCGGAGGATCTCCGCCTCGATCGCCGCCAATTCGACGGCATCGCCGGAAGATGGCTCGGGGGCCGCCACGGTCATCGCCTCGGCGATGTCCTGGCACGGTTCGGGCGCGAACGGCTCATGCCCCGGGACATGGCAAGGAACGGCGCTGGCGGCAAGTTGATTGCCGTTAAGGGTTTCCCGGCCGTGCCGTCACCTCCGCCGCCGCCGGCGCGGCGCGGCGGTCAAGCAGCGAGCGGCAGGAACAGTTGGTCCGCCGGGCCGGGCCGGCCGAACAGGTAGCCCTGGCCCTCGTCCGCCCCGATCGCGGCAAGGCATTCGCGCTGTGCCTCGGTCTCCACGCCCTCCGCCACGACGGTCAGGCCCATGGCGTGGCAGGTCTGCACCATGGCCCGCACGATGGCGAGATCCTCGGTGTTGCGCGGCAGATCCCGCACCAGCATCCGGTCGATCTTCAGGGTGGTGAGCGGCACCCGACGCAGCATCGCGAGGCTGGCGTAGCCGGTGCCGAAATCGTCGAGCGACAGGCCCACTCCCATGTCGCGCAGCGCCGAGAGGGTGAACAGGATGTCGTCGTCCACGTCGAGCAACATCGATTCCGTCAGCTCGATGTCCAGCCGCTCGGCGGGCAGGCCGGACCGCTCCAGCGCCAGCGCGATGCGCGAGGAAAATCCCGGTTCGCGCAACTGGCGGGCGGAGACGTTCACACCCAGCGTGGGATGCCCCGGCGCGCGCCACCGCGCGGCTTCCGCGCAGCCGGTTTCCAGCACCCATGCGCCGATGTCGCCGATCAGGCCGTGCTGCTCGGCAAGGGGAATGAAACGATCGGGCGGCATCATGCCGCGCTTTCGATGCGGCCAGCGGATCAGCGCCTCCGCCCCGGTGATTGCGCCGTTCGCGAGCCGGATGCGGCGCTGATAGTGTAGTGCGAATGCACCGGCGGCGGCGGCCTGACGGAGATCGTGCAGCAGCCGGCGGCGGTCCTGCGCTTCCGCGCGCGCCTCGGGCGGAGTTTCCGTGAGTATCGCTCGCCGGCCCGGACGCGACTGCGCGGGGGCGTAGCGGCTCGCCGGCATCACGCCGATCGGAGGGACGGCGGGTCCGGACGGCGACGAGAGCGGCATGGACAGGGTGGCCTCCCGGTGGCGGTCTCAATTTGCCGCTCAGACCTTGCGGGATGCTTAACCGCTGCCGCCGCTGGCGGGAGATTTCGCGCACGGCGCATTCATCCTTCATTCATTCTCACAAAATGAGACTATGTCTCTATTAGCGATATTCAGCGCGCCGCAGGGACGACAACGCGATGGTGACTGCTCCCGCACTTTCCGCCTCGGGGCCGGATTGCTGCCGGCTGCGGCACAAGGTGTTCAATTCGATGGGACAGGTGAGCTTCCGCCGCTCGGCGAGCGACGGGATGCCGATGCTGGCGATGTTCCTGGGCGAGCGGGAGGTGCTGGTGTCGCTGCGCTCGCTCCAACGGGAATTCGGCATCGCCGACGAGAGCGAGGACGGCCGGATGCTCGGCAAGATCGTCGAGGCGCTGGATTTCGTGAACGCGCTGCAGATCGGCGACAGGCTGCCCGCCGAGGTGCTGACGGGCGATGCAAGCTGGGAACCGGACCCGGTCTATGCCCGCATCGCGGCGGCGCGGCTGCGGATGCAACTGGTCCACTGGGTCAACGGACGGACCAGCGACGCGCTGCTGGAACTGACCGAGGAAACGCTGCAGCAGATCGAGGACGATCCGGCGCTGCGCCATCAGGTGCAGCACGGCGTGGGCCGCGCCGCCGAGGTGCTGGGCCTGCCCGATGCCGAGGCGCTGCTCGCGGACCTCGGCGATCTGGCGCGCGAGCTCGGCTATATCGAGTCGCTGCGTGACCGGCTGCTGCGGCGGGTGCAGCGCATGGCCGCCAAGGTGGAGCGGCTGGACCGCGTCCGGCGCAGTGATTCCGCGCGCGCCGAGACGGTGACGCAGATCGCCCGGCTGACGGCCATCGCGTTGAAGCAGATGGCGGAGCGGTTCGGCGACCTGGACGCGCAGACCACCGACGTGATCGCCGCCCTGCGCGACTCCGAAAGCCTGCGCACCTTCATTCGTTCCAACCGCGACTGGCTCTACCGCAGCCAGCGCGCCTGGGCGCCTCTGCTGATCGAATGGGACGACGTGGACACGGCGCAGGAGGAGGGGCTGGGCGGGCTGCTGACCCGCACCTACCAGTTCCTCGCGCCGCGCTTCATGCCGGTGACGGAGTGGCTGATGGCGACCCGCCAGCGCCGCAAGCCTGTGCCCAAGGGGCAGCGGATGGTGTGGTAGGCGCGCGGGGCCCTAGGTGGTGCCGCGCTCCACGATGCGGAACGGCACCCGGGTGCGCCGCGGCGTCGTGCCGCCGGCCAGCCGTTCCAGCACGAAGCTTGCGGCGATGCGGCCGATGGTCGCGCCCTCGACATTCACGGTGCTGATCGGCGGCTCGCAGGCGGCGCCCAGCTCGAAATTGCCGAAGCCGCAGATCGCGAGGCGGTCAGGCACCGCGATGCCCTGCACCTGCGCCTCCGTCAGCGCGCCGAAGGCCAGCAGGTCTGACGAGCAGGCAAGCGCGGTCCGCCGGTTCAGCGCCGGCAGCAGCTGCCGCAGCGCCTCTCGCCCCGCCATGATTGTGCTTGGGGCAGCGGTCGTGATCGGCGGCAGCATGACGCCGCACAGCCGCTCGGCCTCCGCCCGGTAGCCCTGGATACGGACCTGCGCCCGGGAATCGGCCGCGCCGATGCTGGCGAAATGCGTGTGGCCCTTCCCCGCGAACAGCCGCGCGACGGCGACGCCGACCTCGTTGTGGTCGAAGCCCACCAACATGTCGGTGGGCTTGGGACCGGCGTCCCAGATTTCCACCACCGGGAGCGCGCTGTCGGCCAGCATCCGGCGCACCTCCGGCGGCCGGTCGAGCCCGGTCAGCAGCAGCGCGTCCGGGCGGCGGCCGAGCAGGGTGCGGACGATCTCCGCCTCGTTCTCCGGGCCGTAGCCGCTGATCGTGAGCATCACTTGGTAGCCGGCTTCGCGCATCGCTTCGCCGAAGTTCAGCACCATCTCGGCGAACATCGGATGCGCGATCGTGGGCACCACGGCGGCGATCATGCGCGACCGGCGGGACGACAGGCCGCCGGCGATCATGTTCGGCACGTAACCGAGCCGGGCGATCGCTTCGCGGACGCGCAGCGCCGTGGGCGCGGCAACGCGGTCGGGCGTGTTGATGACGCGCGAGACGGTCATCGGCGCAACGCCGGCTGCTGCCGCGACATCGGTGATCTTCACGGCCCCCCGGAGGCCGCGGGGCGCGGCATCGCCCTCGTCCGGCGGGAGCTTCGTCGTCGTTGTCATGCGGCGAGCGTAGCCCCGGATCGTATCGCCCGTCATCTCGCGGGACCCGCGAGGATGGCGGGCAGGCTACGGTCCGGCGCGGTCGCGTCCGATCAGGGCGAGCCCCTCGGCTACCGAGACGAATTCACCGCCGCCCGAGACCTTCTCCACCCCGAAGCGGCCGGCGAACAGCGCCTGCACGGCGGGAACGAAGGACGTGCCGCCGGTCAGGAACACGCGGTCGATCTCCTCGGCCCGCAGCCCGGCGCGCGTCAGCGCAAGGTCGATGGTGGCGGAGATCTGCCGCAGATCGTCTTCGATCCAGGCCTCGAATTCCTGCCGCTCGATAGTGCGGTCGATGTCGATCCCGGCATGGGCGAAGCGCAGCACGGCGGTCTCGCTCCGCGACAGCTCCGCCTTCACCGCGCTGACCGTCTGATAGAGCTGGTAGCCGAGTTCCTCCTCGATCAGCCGGATCAGCGCGCGCAGCCGCTCGGGGTGCGCGCTGGCGGCGGCGACTTCCCCGATCTCGCGAAGGGTGCGCGGCGTGCGCATCAGCGACAGGCGGTGCCAGCGGGCGAAGCCCGCGAAATACTCGGGCGGCACGGGCAGGCGCTTGCCCATTACCGTGTAGGTGTCGCCCTTGCCGAGCAGCGGCGAGACCACGGCGTCGATGATGCGGTAGTCGAACGTGTCTCCCGCTATGCCGATGCCGGCATAGCCGAGCGGCGAGACGCGCGCCGCGCCCGACGGATCGAACCGGATGACAGAAAAATCGCTGGTGCCGCCGCCGAAATCGCCGACCAGCACGGTTGCGGGCGCGGTCAGCGTGCGGGCGAAGCGGTAGCCGGCCGCTTCCGGTTCCAGCGCCACGTCGATCGCCGCGAAGCCGGAGTCCGCGAAGGAGGCGCGCAGCCGTTCCTCCCCGAAGGCATCGTCGGCGAACTCTCCGGCGAAGCGCACCGGGCGGCCTGCCACGATGCGCGCGCCCGCCACGTCCCGGCCAAGCAGTTCGGTCAGGAACAGCCCGACCATCCGTTCCAGCGTGAACAGCCGGCCCATGATGTTGGTCTGCGTGAAGCTGCGCTGCGCCAGATAGGTCTTCATCGACATGATGAGACGGCTGTCGAGCGGATCGTCGAGATAGGCCTCCACCGCGTACGGCCCGGCGGCGTGGTGGCGCACGATGCGGCCATGCTTCTCCTCGTTCCAGAAGCACAGCACGGTGCGGAACACGTCTAGGTCCGCCTGCCCGACGGCGTAGCGCCTTGTCGTCACGCTGCCGTCGCCTTGCAGAATGGCGACCACGCTGTTGGTGGTGCCGAAATCGACGCCGATGAGAGGCACGGAAGGGGCCGCTAGCGCAGCCCGTCCTTGCCCTCGATCTGATCGACGGTCAGTCCGCCGATGCGCGGCTTGGGCCGACTGCTGTCGGTGACGACGACCGCGACGACGATCTCGTCCGCGCGCGGGGCGTCCGGCACCCGCACTTCCATCGCGTCGAAATGGCTGCGCACATAGGCCGCGTCTTTGTGGCCGAGCGGCACGTCGATCGCCGCGCCCATGCCGCCGCGCTTCTTGGCGCTGGGCACCAGCGCCGCGCCCTTCTCGACCGCCGCGCGCAGCGGCGCGCCGAGCTTGGGGTGCAGGATGGCGGCGGCGTGCTCCAGCTCGCCGTTCTCGCCCACGATGGCGGCCTTGCCGTAGCTCTGTGCCTGGTGCGGCTCGATCCCCAGCGCCCGCACCGCGCGTTCTCCCAGCAGGCCGCCGAGCATGGCGCCGATCTCGACCAGCTCCGCCACGTCCTCGGCGTAGCGGCCGGCGAAGGGGTTCGCGATCACCGCGACGGCGGCGGCCTTGCGGGTGGGCGGCTTCACCTCCTGCCCGGCTTCCTGATGCGTTTCCTCGATGATCGTCAGCAGCTTGCGGATCATGCCTCGATTCCGGCGAAGGATGGCGCGCCGACCAGCCGCAGTGTGCGGCCGAGCGCGAGCGCGGCGCCCGCGATCAGTCCGGCGCGGTGCAAAGTCTCCGCCACGGCGACGCCCGCGTCCAGGGCGGTGTCGATCTCCGACGGGATCAGCGTTCCGACCTCCCACGTGACCGGGCGATCCCCCAGGTCGCTGTCGGGGTCGATGTCGCTGGCGGGGCGGCGGAGGATGGCGAGGTGGCCAGGAAGATCGACAGCGTTGCCGATAACGGTGGCCGCGGCGTCGGCCCGCGCGGCGGTGGTGGCGAGCACCGTGACGGCATCGGCGATGCCGAAGGAGAAGCTGCGCCCGCCCCGGCCCTTGCAGGCGCGGCCGGATGTGGCGATGCCGCGCGCGGGTTGCGCGGCGTCCAGCACCGCGACGGCATCCAGCCCCGGCGTGGCGAGGTCGGCGACCACGCCGCAGCGCAGCGTCTGGCCGGGCGCGAGATGGAACGCGATGTCGCCGCCGTCGTTCACGAAGGCGCGGTCGAGCGCCGTGCCGTCAAGCATCGCCGTCAGCACGTGGTCGGCCACCGCTCCGGCGACCGCGGCCATCGGCGTGATGAACCGTTCCGAGAAAGGCGAGACCGCCGCGTGCATCGCCCGCGCCACGGGGCCGCGCGGGGTAGGGGAGGGGAGCGGCGCGCGCAGAACGACAAGCTCCCTGGCCAAGGCTGGAAGGATAGCAGGGAATGCCTCCGCGGCTTGGCGATACGCGCGGGTCACGCTTTCAGGGCTTCCCCAGGCGCGGCAGATGCAGTCGATCGGTCCGTGCTGCAAATGCAGCCGCCCATCCGGCAACAGGGCGGCCTGTGCCGTCATGGCCTACTCGAGCAACTCCGACGCTAGCGCCTGCCATTCCTCCGCGAGCGCGTCCGTCCGGGGCGTGCGGCCCGCCCGGCGGTACCAGTAGCCGGCGTTGGAGAGGTCGCCCTCGACTCGGTGCAGATAGGCGTGGACCGCTGATCCGGTCGCTCCCGGATCGTCCTGCGCGCATTGATGGGCGCGGTCCCAATCGCCTTTGGCGTCCCACCACAACGCCTGCAGCGGAAGGCTCAGCCCGTCGGGCGGTGCGGCGCCGGCGACCGAGGCGCGGAAGGCGGCGAGGTCCATCGCTCAGGCTCGCCTGCGCCAGGCGCTCATCTGCGTGGCCGAGCTTTTCACATGCACGACCACGGGCCTGTCCGTGACCGCAAAGGCGCGGGCGATGCCGTTCTCGACCGAGGCTTCGTCGGTAATGGTGATGCCCTCCGCCCCGAAGGACTGCGCCCACAGCGCGAAGTCCGGGTTCCGGAGCGCTGTGGCGGATTGATAGGGGCGGCCCGGATAGCGCACCTCGTGGTGCATCCCGATGGTGCCGTACATCGAGTTGTCCGAGATCACGACGATTACGTTCACGCCGTAGAGCCGGGCGGTCGCAAGCTCATTGCCGGTCATCAGCGCGCCGCCGTCACCGACGAACGCGACCGCCTGTTTCCCTGGACGGCGCAGCGCGGCGGCGACCGCCATCGGTACGCCCGCGCCCATCGCGCCCACCACGGAGGACAGGAACACCTGTCCGGGCCGGAACGGGATGTAGCGGTGGATGAAGCTGCTGAAATTCCCGGCGTCGGAGGTCACCGCGGCATCGGGCGCGAGATGGCGGCCGACCGCGTAGGCGACCGCCGCGAAGTTCACGCCGTCCGCCATCGGCTGCCACGTGGGTTCCATCAGGCGGCGATGGATCGCGTGCAGCCCGGCGACCCATCCGGCACGCTTCGTGGCGTCAGCGGGGGCGTCGCGTGCGAGCAGGCCGCGCACCACGGCATGCGGATCGGCGGCAATGCCGAGATTGGGCCGCCACACCCGCCCGATCTCGTCCGCCGAGGGCCAGACATGCACCAGCGGAAGCTGCGGCTGCGGCGCCGTGGGAAACGTGTAGGACTGGCTGACCGAGTCCGTGATCCGCTCGCCCAGCGCCACGATCAGGTCGGCACGCTTCATCTCGTTGAGCAGATCGGCGGGCACGCGGATGCCCATGTAGCCGCCGTAGTTGGGATGATCGGAGGCGAATAGGCAGGGGCGGCGGTGCGTCGGGCTGATCGGCAGCATCCACCGCTCCGCGAGCCGCGCGAGATCGGCGCTGGCGTCCGGGTGCATCGTCCCGCCGACCCAGACCAGCGGCCGCTCGGCGGCGGCGAGCATGGCGGCGAGGCGGTCGAGATCCTCGGGGCGCGGGCCGGAATAGACGCGCGGACGCGGCTGATCCGTCGGCGCGTCGGCCGGGGCGTCGAACAGGTCCTCGGGCAGGATCACAGCGACCGGGCCGGGCGTGCCGGACTCGGCCAGATGGAAGGCCCGCGCCAGCGCCTCGGACGCCGTGTCGGGCTCGTTCACCTCGATCACCGCCTTGGTCACATCCGAGAGCAGGCGGCTGTAGTTCTGCTCCTGCAACGCAAGCCGGCCGTAATCCTTGCGCTCCACCTGGCCGATCAGCACCACGACGGGCGTCGCATCGTGGTAGGCGGTGTGCAGCGCCACCATCGCGTTCGACAGGCCCGGCCCGCGCGAGACGACGCAGGCGCCGGCGCGGTCGCGCATCCGCCCGTCCGCCACCGCCATGAAGGCGGCGCCCGCCTCGTGCCGGCAGACGACCAGGCGAACCGAGTTCGCCTCGTTCAGCGCGTCCGTCAGGCCGAGATAGCTCTCGCCCGGCACGCAGTACAGCAGGTCGATGTCGTGCGCCTGAAGGCTTTCG
>JAFEFJ010000310.1 GCA_018240635.1 Pseudomonadota bacterium
CGCCGTCGAGCTCGACGACGGGGGTCTTCACCTTCAGCTTGGCCATGCACGCCTCTCGTTCGATTGCTGGCGTCCCGGCCGCGCCGGTCCGTCGGAAGGGCCGGAAATTGGCACCCGCCCGCCCCAGGGGCAAGGACCGGGGGGCGGGGTGCAGCCGTCCGGTGGCGGGCGCCGGGGCTTCAGGCTATTGACTCGCCGATGAAATGGCCGTCGATCCTGCACGGGCGCGGCGCGGCCGCGGCGATCGCTCTTGCCGCGGCGGCGCTGATCGCCGTGATCTGGTACGGCACCGCCAACTCGCTCAGGACCAACCGCGCCGAGGTGCTGGCCTCCACCGGGGCGGAGCTTTCGAGCGAGGCGCTGCTGCTGGCCGACCGGCTGGACGAGCGGCTGACCGCCGTCGATCAGACGCTGCGCATTCTCGAAAGCCAGTGGGAATCGAGCCCCGACACGTTCCGTCTGGCGGACTGGCGGCAGCGCGTGGTGGTGCTGGCGGATCCCGGGCTGCAGATCCTGATCACCGACGCCGCGGGCATGGTGCGCGTCGCCACCGCCGCCGACCTGATCGGCACCGACGTCGCGGACCGGGCCTTCTTCCGGCACTGGGCCCGCGCACGCGCCGACAGCGGACAGATGTTCATCGGCCAAGCCGCGCGGGACCCTTCGGGCGCCTGGTCGCTCACCATGTCGCGCCGGCTGGACCTGCCGGACGGTGCCTTCGCGGGCGTCATCGCGGTGTCCTACGACGTCGCCCGCCTGACGCAGTTCTACAGCCACGCGGACAACCATGGGGACCTGGGGCCGCACGGCCTGTTCGCGCTCGTCCGCCGCGCCGACGGCATCGTGCAGGCGGCGGCGGGAGACGGCCTGCACCCGGGCGATACGCTGGCCGGCAGCGCGATGTGGCGCGGGCTGCGCGATGCGGCGACCGGGCGCTGGACCGGCCCGTCCGGAAGCGACGGCGAGGAACGGGTCCATGTCCTGAAGCCGCTGCGCGTCGCGGGCAGCCTGGACGTGGTGCTGGCGATGGGCGTGCAGGACGCGGTCGCGCCGGTCGGCGTCTGGCGGCGCGATGCGCTGCTGCTGGCGGCGCTGGCCACGCTGCTGGTGCTGGCGCTCGCAGGCGGGCTGGTGCTGACCCTGCTCGCCGCGCGCCGGCGCGTGGCGGCGCTGGGACGCGACCGCGCCATCCTGGCTGCCGCCAAGGCGGACGCCGACGCCAAGTCCCGCCGGCTGGAAGCCACGCTCGCCAGCATGAGCGACGGCGTGATGATGATGGACGCCGATCTCCGCATGGTGGAGTGGAACGCCCGCGTCCCCGAACTGCTGCGCCTGCCGCCATCGGCGCTTTGGCGCGGCGTGCCGATGGCGACGCTGCTGCGCGCGCAGGCCGAGGCCGGGGAATTCGGCCCCGTCGCCGATATCGACGCCGAGGTGGAGCGCCGGCTGAAGGGGCTGCGCGGCGTGACCGGCACGGTGGAATACGAGCGCGTCCGGCCGGACGGCCGGGTCATCCAGGTGCGCCGCCGCCGCCTGGCCGATGGCGGCTTCATCTCCCATTTCGCCGACATCACCGAGCGCAAGCGAGCCGAGGACGCGCTGCGCCAGGCGCGCTTCGTTGCCGAGGCGACCTCGGAAGCGAAGTCGCGCTTCGCCGCCATCGTGAGCCACGAGATCCGCCAGCCGCTGAATGCGCTGCTCAACTCCCTCTCGCTGCTGGCGAGCGGCGAGCTGCCGGCGCCGGCGCGCCGCCTGCTCGCCACCGCCCGGCAATCGGGCGAGGCGCTGCGCGGCCTGCTGAGCGACGTGCTGGAGATGTCGAAGATGGAGGCCGGGCAGATGTCGCTGCGCCCCGCCGTCTTCGCGCTGCGGCCGCTGATGCAGGGGGTGGTGGACATCTTCGCCGATCAGGCGGCGGCGCGCGGCATCGTGCTGGCGATCGCCGTCGCGCCCGAAACGCCCGAGCGCCTGCACGCCGATCCGGTGCGCATCCGGCAGATCCTGGTCAACCTGGTGAGCAACGCGGTGAAGTTCGCCTCGCCCGGCCGCGTGGTGCTCAGCGCCGGCCTGGTCGCGACGGCGGGCGCCCCGCCCGGCGCGCCGATGCTGCTGCGCCTTGCCGTGCGCGATCCGGGCCCCGCGATCGACCCGGCGGGGCGGGCGCGGCTGTTCCAGCCCTTCGTGCAGCTCGGCGTGCCCGACGCGGGCGGCGAGGCGGGCACCGGGCTCGGCCTCACGGTCTGCCGCACCCTCGCCAAGCTGCTCGGTGGCGGGATCGGCTACGAACCGACCAAGGATGGCGGCAATTCCTTCTGGGTGACGGTGGCGTTCCGCCCCGTGGACGCGGAGGCCCGGGACGCGGTGGGCGCGCGTGCGGCGGACGGGGCGCAGGACGGGGTGTTGGACGGGGCGCCGGACGGGGCGCGGCGCCTGCCGGTGCTGCCGCGCACCCGCGTGCTGCTGGTGGAGGATGTGCGCGCCAACCAGCTCGTGATCGCGCGGCTGCTGCGCCGCGGCGGGCATCTGGTGGACGTGGCGGGCAGCGGCGCGGCGGCGATCCGCGCGGTGATGGGCACGCCCTACGACGCCGTGCTGATGGATGTGCGGATGCCGGGCATGAACGGCATCGACGCGACGCGCTTCATCCGCGCGCTGCCGGGGGCGGCGGGCGGGGTGCCGATCTGCGCGCTGACCGGCGATGTCGGCGCCGCCGACTGGGATGCCTACCGCGCCGCCGGAATGGACGAGGTGCTGAGCAAGCCGGTCGAGCTGGGCGCGCTGCTGGCGATGCTCGGCCGCCTGGTCTGGCGCGGCCGGCCCGTCCGCACCTCCGACCCGCCGGTCGCGGCCCCCCCGCCGCCGGCCGGCGAACTGCCCGCGGTGCTCGGCCCGCGCATCGCGGAGTTGCGCGTGAACCTCTCGCCCGCCGTGCTGGCCGATCTGGTCGGCAAGGCGATGGAGGAGCTGGAGCAACTGATGGCGCAGCTGCGCGCCGCCCTCACGGCGGCCGACGCGGCCGGGATCGAGGCGCATGCCCACGCGATGGCGGGGCTTGCCGGCAGCTACGCGCTTGCCGCGCTGGAACACCGCGCGCAGGCCGTGGTGGCAGCGGTCCGCACCGGCGGCCCGGCCCGCGCGGCAGCCAGCGCCGGCGACCTGGAAGCGCTGCTCGCTGAAAGCTGCGCGGCATTGCGCGAGGCCGCCTGTCCGGTCCCCGCCCAGTAGTCCCCTCACCCTCCCTGCCCTGAGGGGCCCACGGCAAAGCCGTGGGAGGGTGAGGGCCAACCGGCCCGAGGCGCCTCAGCGCCGGTAGTCGAATCCCTTGCGGTCGATCGTGCGCAGCAGCGCCTGCCACGCCAGCATCCCGTATTCGGGGTCCTTGCGCTTCTTCTTGTAGCGCGCGGCGGCCTTGGCGATGACCTGGTCGGAGATCGGCACCGGCGTCTCGCCCATCATGCGCGCCGCCATCTCCAGCTCGCAGGCGCGCTCCATGAAATACAGGCGGTGGAAAGTGCCGGGGATCGTCTCGCCCAGCGTCAGCAGGCCGTGGTTGTACAGCACGACGCAGCTTCCCTGCGCGCAGGACCGGCCCAGCGCCTCGCACTCCTCCGGCGTCGCCGGAACGCCGTATTCGTGGTACACAACGTCGTCGTACACCTCGAGCACGTCCTGGCTGATCGGCCGCAGGCCCTTCTCGATCAGCGACACCGCCGCGCCCGCGCGGGTGTGCGTGTGCATCACGCAGTTGGCGTCGGGCCGGGCCTTGTAGATGCCGCTATGGATGGTGAAGCCGGCGTCGTTGTACTTGCCGGGCGTGCCGAGCACGTTGCCGTCCAGGTCCATCTTGATGAGGCTGGAGGCGGTGACCTCGTCGAAGTTCTCGCCGAAGCGGTTGATCAGGAACGTGTTCGGCTCGCCGGGGATGCGGGCCGACATGTGCGTGTAGATCAGGTCGAGCCAGCCCATGTGGTGAACCACGTGATACAGCGCGGCGAGCTGGACCCGTGTCTCCCACTCGGCTTCGGTCATTTCCGGCTTCGGCATCTGCAGGGCGACGGACATCGCGGCCTCCGTTGAGCGCGCGCCGCCGCCGCCGGTGACGGCTCCGGCCGGTTCCGCGGGCGCTGGGGAAAACTCGACGCCATCCTGGGCCGGGAACGTGCTGCATCGCAAGAAGTGAATGCAGTTCAGCGCGGCCCGTAGGGGGCACCCTCTCCGCCCGCGCTCGCGGGGGGAGAGGGAGGGGCCCATCGCGCAGCGATGG
>JAFEFJ010000311.1 GCA_018240635.1 Pseudomonadota bacterium
CGGGCGGCTGCGGCGCGAGCGGCCACAGCTCCACCGCGCCCGCCGCCCCCGCGCGCGCCGCGATGTGGCGCAGCGGCACGAGCGCCCCCCCGGCGTCCCGCTCCACCACGCCAGGCGCCGCCCCCGGCTGGGCGAACACGGCATCCACCAGCGCCAGCACCGGCACGGCGGAGCGGAACGACACGTCCAGCCTGCCATCCAGCCACCGCGCACCGCCCGCCTTCACCCGCGCGGCGAGCCGCGCGCGCTCGGTATCGAACGCATCGGCGTCGGCGCCCTGGAAGGAGTAGATCGACTGCTTGCGGTCTCCCACCGCGAAGACGCTGCGCCCCGGCCGCTGTCCGGCGTCCGCGCCATCCTCCCGCGCCCCCGCGCCGGCGAAGAACTCGCCGGTCAGCGCGTTGGCGATGCGCCATTGCGCGGGCGCGGTGTCCTGCACCTCGTCCAGCAGCACGTGGTCGATGCCGCCGTCGAGCTTGTACAGCACCCAGGCCGCGCCCGGATTGGCGAGCAGCCGCTCCGACCGCGCGATCAGGTCGTCGTAGTCCAGAAGGCCGGTGCGCCGCTTTCGGCTGCCGTAATCCTCCAGCATCGGCGCCGCCAGCCGCACCAACGCGGCGCAGAATTCCGCCACTTTCAGGCCGCGCTGCTGATCCTCGATGCCGCAGACATGCTCCTGCTGCGCGAGCATCGCGTCCGTCAGGCCGGGCTCCGCCTTCGCGGCCTTGCCCGCGACGAGGCCGCCCGGCGCGCGCGGGCTGCGCCTGCCGGTCTTGCCGCCATCGGTCAGGAACACATCCAGCCAGGCATCCCAGGCAGCGGCGCGAGAGGCAGGGTCCCGCGCGAGCCAGTCGAGCGCGGCCGCCGCCCGCGCCTTGTCGCCGGCGGAGCCGACCGTCGCGAGGCGTTGCAGGGCCTGCCGGAAACCGGCCTCGTCCGGGATCAGCACGCCCTGCGCGATCAGCGCCGCCTCGTCCGCCGCCTGCACGCCGAGCGCGGCGCGCAGCCGTGCCATCAGCGCCTCGGGCGGCAGCGCGGCGGCGGCGATCGCGTCGTCGGGGCGCTTGCCCAGCGTGCGCACCAGGCTCGCGAAGTCGTTGGCCGAGACCTCGCCCGCCAGCAGCCGCAGCGCGTCCTCCAGACGCTGCCGCTCCGCCGCGCCCAGCACCGCCTCCCGCGCCTCGGACAGCGCGGCTCCGGCATCGGTTTCCTCGATCAGCCGGAAATGCGGCGACAGCGACGCCTCCAGCGGGAAGCGGCGCAGCAGGGACTGGCAGAAGGCGTGGATCGTCTCGATCCGCATCCCCCCCGGCAGGTCCAGCACGGTGGCGAACAGCCGGCGCGCCTTGTCGCGCAGGGCGGCGGTAGGCGCCTCGCCCAGATCGCCCAGCGCCTTGTCCAGCTCCGCGTCCGGCTTCGCCACCCACTCGCCCAGCACGCGGCGCAGCCGGATCGCCATCTCGGCGGCGGCGGCGCGGGTGTAGGTCAGGCAAAGGATGCGCCCCGGATGCACGTCCGCCAGCATCAGCCGCAGCAGCCGGTTGACCAGCAGCGTCGTCTTGCCCGAGCCCGCCGAGGCGCCGACGAAGGCCGACACATACGGGTCGGACGCCGCGCGCTGTTCGTCGTTGGCGATGCGGGTGGCGGAGTGGCTCATGCGTCCCCGCCTTCCGCGCCGTTCTCCCCGCCGTTCGCCGGCGCGTCGTCGGCGGCGGGCTCGTCCGGTCCGGCCCATTCCGCCACGCGGGCAAGCTGCGCGTAGTCGGAGAAGCGCGGCGCGCGGTCCGGGCGCGGCTGCGACAGATAGCGCGTCGCGGGATCGTCGTAGCGGCGGATCAACGCATCGAGCCGCGCCACCGCCGCGTCCACCAGATCGGCCAGCGTGCGGTCCTTCGGCGCGATGGGCACCTCCTTGCCCGCCTCGTGCCCGCCGGTCAGCCGCCAATAGAGCAGCGACGCCGTTTCGCTGCCCGCCGGCACGCCGGGGAAGGCGCCGGCGCGCGCCATCGCCGCCTCCAGCGGCAACTGCGGCGCGTAGGAATCCGCCACGTCCTTCATGCTGGGCAGCGAGCCGGTCTTGTAGTCCAGGATCGCCAGCGTCCCGTCCGCCGCCAGCTCGATCCGGTCGGCGCGGCCGGTCAGCGCGAAGTCGCGCGCCATGATCCGCCACTGGCCTTCCAGCTCCGACAGCACGGAAGCGGGCGCCCCCGCCGCACGGCGCTGGGCTTCCCGCGCCGTCACCCAGGCGGCGATGCGCTCGATGCGCGGCCGCCACCAGGCGCGCAGCGCCGGCCGCACCTCGGCGCGCTCCAGCTCCCCCAGCATCGCCGCGGTCAGCCGTGCCGGGGCGTCGTCCGGCCACTCCGCGCCCACGGCATGCAGGAAGGCGTGGATGCCGTCATGCACGACGTTTCCGTAGTCCGACGCTTCCGTGGACTGATCCAGCGGGTCGAGCTTGCGCAGCCGCAGGATGTGCTTCGCGTGGATGCCGTAGGGATCGCGCTGCCAGGTCTCGATCTCGGTCACGCTGAGGCGGCGCGGGCGCAGTTCCACGGGCGGGCAGGGCGCGGGCGGTTCCACCGGGCGGGGGGCACCCTCCGGCTGATCCAGCCTGGATGCCCACGCCGCCGCCGGATGCTCCGGCAGGCCGGGCTTGCCCAGATAGGCGTCGATGCGCGCGAGCCAGCGCGCGGGCACGGCGGGCGCGCCGTCGCGGCGGCGCGGGCAGGACAGCACCACCGTGGGCGCGGCCATCGCGCAGGCGACGAAATCGTGCGCCGCCTGGCCGATCGCCTCCTCGGGCGAGGCGAGGCCCACCTTCTCGCGCATCGGCCGCGACAGCCACGGGCCGGGATCGACGGCGGGCGGCCAGACGGTTTCCGCGAGCCCGCCCAGCACCATCACATCGACCGCTTGCAGCCGCGCTTCCAGCAGGCCCCAGATGAACACGCGCGGATGCTCGGCCGAAGCCGCGTCGCCGCCCTCGGCGCGCAGCGCGCGGCGGCCGCGCACCACGCCGCCGTCGAGCAGCGCGTCGAGCAGCCCCGGCAAATCCCCGCGCCGCAGGTCGGGCAGCGTCGGCAGCGCCGCCAGCGCCTCGGCCAGCCGGGCGGCGAGCGCCTCGCCCTCCTCCTGCGCCCACAGCCGCGCGGGGCCGGATTCCGCATCGGTCGCGGCCAGCGCCTCGGCGGCCTCCACCAGCGCCGCCAGCGCCTCGGCCGGCGGCGCGGCGGCGGCGGCGTCCATCCGCAGCGCGGGTTCCAGCGCGGCTTCCATCCGGGCGAGCAGCCCGTGCGCCTCCTCGTCCTTCACGTCGCGCAGCGCGCGCCGCAGCCCCGCCAGCCCCGGCGCCGGGCGCGGCCCGCGCAGGCAGGCGCGCTCCAGCGCCCGCGCCGCGCGGCGGCAGGCGGCGGGCGAGAGGCCCGCGGCGGCGAGCGGATGCTTCAGCAGCGCGAGCAGCGGCACCGGCGCCAGCCCCTCGGCGATGGCGGCGGCGAGCAGGCGCAGGAACACGGCGGGCGGCGTGTCCGAAAGCGGCTCGCCCGCGCTGTCGTCCGCCACCACGCCGAACCGCCGCAGCTCCGCCGCGACCCGCCCCGCCAGCGCCCGGTCCGGCGTCACCAGCGCCGCCCGCGCGCCCGGCGTCTCCAGCGCGTCGCGCAGCACCAGCGCGATCGCCAGCGCCTCCTCCTGCTGATCGGCGGGCGCGAGCCGCCAAAGCCCATCCGTCCCCGGCCGCGTCCCGTCCTGCCATGCGCCCAGCGCGGCGGCGGGAAGCAGGGCTTGGCGGAGCAAACGCGCGCGCTCCTCCTCCCTTCGAGCGGAGGGGCAGAAGTCGGCCACATCCCCCCGGCGAGCGCCCAGCGCCCCCAGCAGCGCCCGCAGCCCAGCTTGCGGATGGGTCTCCTCCAGCGCCGCCCAGGCCGCATCGTCCAACGCCTGATCCAGGCCATGCAGGATCACCCGCCCCTGCGGCGCACGCGCCACCGCGCGCAGCAGCCGGGCAGCGGCCGGCATCCCGCTCACCACGCCCGCCACCCAGACCGGATCGGGCGGCGGGGTGTCCTCCCAGGCGCGCGCCTGCGCCTCCAGCAGCGCGACCTGGCGCGCCGCCGGGTTGGACAGGCCCGCTTCGGCCAGGATCGCCGGCCAGGCGCGGGTGACGATCTCCAGGAATCTGAGCGTCTCGTTCCAATGCGCGGCGAACTGCGCGTCCGCGGCATCGGGCAGCCGGTCCGCGAGGTCGATCCCGGCGCG
>JAFEFJ010000312.1 GCA_018240635.1 Pseudomonadota bacterium
ACCGGGGCAAATTTCCGGGCGTCAGGGTGAGGCCAATCGAACGAGGCTGGGCAAGGGCGGGATCGGTTGCGCGCCAATCCCGAGGCGGGCGCCGAGGTAGTGGTAGAAGGACAGCTTGAGCTTCATACACGTCTTGGCGAGGCCGAGCATGACGTCGCGGGCGTCGCGGCCTCTGTCGCTGACGGTTCCGCCGGAGATTTTTCGCTTGATGACGAAGGCGCGGATGTCGTTTTCCGAGGCGTTGGTGTTCAGGGGAATGCCTGGCCTCTCGAGGACGCGCAACAAGTCGTCCTTGTTGCGATGGAGGCGCTTGAGCAGGGCGTCGAGCGCGGCATGGCCGGTCCGGCGGTTGAAGATGCGGTCGAACTGAGCGCGCAAGGGCGCCGCCTGTTCCGGATCGGGAGCGAGCTTATAGTCTTTCAGGCGGCCGTAGAACCACCAGATCATCCGCTTGGCGACCGCGACGGCGTTGCGTTGCTTGTCGTTGGCGGGAACCAGTTTATGAACGAGCCGTTCGGCGTGCACCCAGCACAAGGCATGCAGGCCGACATGGAACTGGCCGGCGTCGTCGGAGACGATGACCGCATCCTTAAGCAAGCCCTGATGGCGGATCGCGCCCCACAGCGCCCCTTCGCTGGCGATCGTGACCGGATCGGGCGCGACCTTCAAATCGGTCAGGCCCAGCGCGCGCAGGTGGCTCATCCATTGCTGTTGCGACGAGAAAATACGCGTCTCATGGCCGGCGAGCTTGTCGATGACGATTTGCGACAAGCTGCGTCCTTTCATGTATTCGAGCGCCGCGCCGTTGACGACATGGAAAGGCGCCCCGCCGCAAAGCCGCGACAGAAAGGCGAGGCGCGATTTGGCCGGCCCGGTGCGAAACGCGGCGAAGCTTGCCGAGCCGATCTGGGTCGTGTAGCCGTTCTTGCCGGCGTGGCGCGCGGAAGTATCGTCGACCGTGACGTAAGGGGCTGAGCTGAGGCCCGCCTTGAGCACAGCCTCGTCCTCGGCGCGGAACAATTCGAGCTTGGCGGTCAGCAGGCGCACGACCTGCCGCTTCGAAATCACCACGCCCATGCCGTTGAGCAGCGCGACGATGCGCTCGCAGGTCATCTGTCCGGCAAAATGAAGCGCCAACGCCAGCCGATGCAGGTTGGGGCCGTAGCCGCCGACGATTCCGGGATGAAGTTCGGCGACGATCGTCTTGCCCTCCGGCGTCTCCCACCGCTCGCGCCGATAACGCGTCGCCGTCGGCGTGAGGCTCAGGTCCTGAACCACGATGTCTTCGTAACCCTTGTGGCGCGAACCCGCCGGCGCCGACGCTCTCACCACCACCGTTTCGTCGATCTTCAGCTTGTCGAGATGGCTGCCGCGCCGGCGCGTCGAACGCCCGCCCTTCTCCTCGCCGGCCTCCGATCCCTTGACCTGCGTCCCCTTATCCATCCCGGAAGGCTTATGCGGCGGGCGCGGCGGCAGACGCTTCAACCGCGCAAGCTCGTCCTTGACCGCTTGATGCTCGGCTTTCAGCTTCGCCAAAGCGCGGTTGAGCTTCTCGTTCTCCGTCCGAAGCCGCGTCACCTCGCCGATCAGTTCGCGCACAACCCCGAGCAGTTCCGGGGTCGTCATCCGTTCCAGCGAATCTGGAGGGTTATGTGAGGTCGCCGGGGCGCGGGTTTGGGCGTCACGGAAGCGACCTCACATAAGCCGGATTGAACGAAGCCGCGGGCCGTTCAGGCGCTATGGCGAAAGCGCGCGAGGCGTCCCGGCGGGGGCGCCGAGTGGGCGCTCGGGGAAGGCGGCGGCTGTCGATTGTCGACCGGGTGGCCGGCGTGCGTCGGTCGGTTGGACTGCCTGGACGGCGACTGGGCGGAGGCTGACCAAGCCCGGCGCGGCAGGGGTGGCGCGCCGAAGCCGAGCGCCGGCCGCGCCGTGGATCGGCGGGTCGGAGCCACGAACAGGATTGAGATCGGGCGAGCGGTCAACGTCATGACGTGTCGCATCGGAAGGGGCCGGTCGACGGCGGGACAAGGCCGATGCGGCGCATGCGGCCGCCGCAGTCCGGGCACGGAGCGAGGGTCCCGTCGTTCGGCTGGGGTTGAGGTTGAGGGTCGGCGGGCCCCGTTGGGTCGTTGGCGGACTCGTCGGCGGGATCGTCGGCGGACTTGGCGCTCGCCAGGGCGCGCACGCGCGCGAGGTTCTGGGCGCGGTCTTTCGCGGGCGAGGAAACCGTAGTGCCGGATGCGGTGGAAGCCGTCGGGCAGGACGTGGAGGAGAAAGCGGCAAATGAACTCGTGGGGGGCGAGCCGCATGACGCGTTCGCGTCCGGCGCGGCGATAATCCTTGTAGGAGAACGCCACGTGATCGTCGTCGACAGCGACGATCCTCGAATTGGCGATCGCGGTGCGGTGGGTGTAGCGGGCGAGATAGGCCAACACGCGCTCGGGGCCGCCGAACGGCGGCTTGGCGTAGACGACGAAGGGACTGTCGCGCAGCGCGCGGACGCGCTCAGCGAAAGCGTCGGGGTCTGCGAGCGGCGCGAGTTCGCCGAAGAAGCCGAGTTCGCCGCGACCGAAGGCCGCCGCCAGGCCTTCGAGAAACAGGCGGCGGAATGTCTTCGACAGCGCATGGACGGAGAGCAGGAAGTTCGGCTTGCAGGCGACCCAGCGTTGACCGTCGAGGGAGACGCCGCCGCCGGGGACGAGGCAATGGACATGGGGGTGATGGGTCAGCGTCTGCCCCCAGGTGTGCAGGACGGCGATCAGGCCGAGTTTGGCGCCCAGGCGCTTGGAGGCGAGCATCATGAGCGCCTCGGCGGCGGCGCGCATGAGCAGGCCGTAGATCGTCTGCTTGTTCTGGAAGGCGATCTCGGCCGCCGCCCGCGGCAGGGTGAAGACGACGTGGAAGTAGGGAACCGGCAGCAGTTCGGCCTGACGCGCCGCGAGCCAAACCGCTCGCGCCGCCCCCTGACACTTCGGGCAATGGCGGTTTCTGCAAGAGTTGTAGGCGATGCGGGTGAGCCCGCAGTCGTCGCAGCGCTCGACGTGACCGCCGAGCGCCGCCGTGCGGCAGGCCGTGATCGCTCCGATCACACGCCGTTCCACGCGCCCGAGATGTCCGACGTTCGCCCGTTCGTAACCTTCGCCGTGTCGATTGAAGACGTCGGCCAGTTCGAACGCCAGCCGAACCTTCACCGCCTATCCCGGCGGCGTCACGCTCAGCGAGAGTTTATCGAGTGGACTGGCCGTACCGGCGATGACCTCGGTCGAGACTCGCGTGTAGCGCGCCGTCGTCGACAGATTCTCGTGTCCGAGAAGGACCTGGATCACGCGGATGTCGGCGCCCTGCTCGAGCAGGTGAGTGGCGAAGCTGTGTCGCAGCACGTGGACGCTGACCCGCTTGTCGAGCCCCGCCGCCGCAGCCGCCGACCGGCACGCCGCATGCAGCGTTGTCGGCTCGATCGGCTTGTCCGGGGTCCGGCCGGGAAACAGATACAGGGGCGGACGCGCAAGCCGCCAATACGCGCGCAGGATGCCGAGCAGCGTCGCCGAAAGCATGGCGTAGCGCTCCTTGTCCCCCTTGCCATGCTCGATCCGCATCACCATGCGGCGGCTGTCGATGTCGCGGACCTTCAGCGCGGCGACTTCGGAAACGCGAAGACCCGCGGCGTAGGCCGTGGTCAGCGCCACGCGCGCCTTCTGGCTCGACACCGATTCCAGAAACCGCACGACCTCGTCGGCGCTCAGCACCGTCGGCAGCTTGCGCGGCTCGCGTGCGTAGGCGATCCGCTCGGGGATCGTCGCCTCGCCCAGGGTCACCCCGTAGAAGAAGCGCAGCGCGCACACGACCTGATTGAGCGATCCCCACGCCACGCCTTTCGACGCGAGGTGGACCTGGTAGGCCCGAACCTCCTCCAGTCCGAGCCGATCGGGCGAGCGGCCGAAATATTGGCTGAACCGCGACACCGCATGGAGGTAGGATCGTTGCGTCGCCGGCGACAGATTGCGGATCGTCATGTCTTCCGTCATCCGCCGGCGCAGAGGGCTCATCTCGGCCATCTGAAATCTCCTGTCTGAGAGAGGGTCCGAACACCCCATCCTCTCAGGCAGGAGAAAACTCACATCACCCCAGCCCCTCAGGCTTCCACTCCGCCGCGGTAGCGGCTTCGTTCAATCTCGTATTTCTGCCGCAAGTCGGAAGGGATCTTCCGGTCCAGGACTTCCGGCGCGTCCGCCGCGATGGGTTGGAGG
>JAFEFJ010000313.1 GCA_018240635.1 Pseudomonadota bacterium
CCGCGTCGAGCGCCGCGGGATCGGTGATGCCGCAGACCTTGACGCGGACGGTCATGACGTTCCCTGGGCCGCGGCCTCGGCTGCGAGCGCGGCGGCGGCCTGGGCGGGATCGGCAGCCTGGGTGATGGGACGGCCCACCACGATCCAGTCCGCGCCCGCGGCGAGCGCCTGCCGCGCGGTCATGGTGCGCGCCTGGTCGTCGGCGGCGTGGCCCGCGGGCCGGATGCCAGGGACCACGAGGGCGACGCCTGGGCCGAGTGCCGCGCGCAGGGCGGCGGCTTCGTGCGCGCTGCACACCAGGCCGTCGGCGCCCGCCGCCACGGCAAGGCGGCCGAGGCGGAGCACCTGCGCCGCCGGCGCGTCGGGCACGCCAGTCGCGGCAAGCGCGGCGGCATCGAGGCTCGTGAGCACGGTGACGGCAAGCAGCATCGGCCGCGCCGCGCCCGCCGCTTCCGCCGCGCGGCGGGCGGCTTCGATCATCGCCGCGCCACCGGCGGCATGCAGCGTCAGCATCCGGGGCGCGAGCGGCAGGACGGAAGCGACCGCGCCCGCGACGGTGTTCGGAATGTCGTGCAGCTTCAGGTCGAGGAAGACCGGCAGCGCGCCGGCGCCGTCCCCCGCGACGGCGCGCACGCCCGCCGGGCCGTTGGCGAGGAAGAATTCGAGGCCGAGCTTCACCAGCCCGCAATGCGGCGCGACCGCACGGGCGAGCGCGGCGGCGCGCGCCGCGTCGGGCGTGTCGATGGCGACGATCAGGGGCCGGCGCTGGGTCACGCGCGGGCGATAGCACAGGGGGCACAGGTTGGGCAGGTGGCGAGCCCTCACCCTCCCGTCGCTAACGCGATGGGCCCCTCGTTCGTCCGCGTCGCGGCCCAACCCCGCGATGCGGAAGAGGGCCGGGGTGAGGGCCTCAGTGGATCGGCGATCCGATGCGGGCCTGAAGTTCCTGAAGCCGGGCTTCCAGCACGCGGGTCTGGGCCTCGGCGCGGCGGGCGCGGCGGCGGAGCGGGAAGGTGCCGAGCCAGACGATCAGCGCGCCGGCCAGGAAGGCGAGCGCGGCGCCGATCAGCACGGCGACGGCGAGCGGCAGCTCGAACGCGTAGTCGGTGGGCCACAGGCCGACGCGCACCGGCTGGGTGTTGGACATCGCGAACAGCACGAGAAGCAGGATGAACGGCAGCGCCGCGAGGAACCGGAGCATGACGGCCGGTCAGGCCGGGCTGCGGGCGGGACGGCCGCGATTGACGCGCTCGCGCAGTTCCTTGCCGGCTTTGAAGAACGGCACGACCTTCTCCTCGACCGGCACGGCCTCCCCGGTGCGCGGGTTGCGGCCGGTGCGGGCGTTGCGGTGCTTGACGGTGAAGGCGCCGAAGCCGCGCAGCTCGACGCGCTCCCCGCGCGCGAGCGCGGCGGTGATCTCGTCGAACACGGTGGCGACGATGAGTTCGACGTCCCGCGCCGTGAGGTGCGGGTTCGCGGCCGCCAGATCGGCAGTGAGTTCCGACTTCGTCATGCCCCCAAACCGACCCCCTGCCCGGGCGGACAAGCCTGCGGGACGGCCGCGCGCGCCGCCCCGTGGCGTCAGCCGTTCATTTCAGTGCAGGCTGCCAGACGGCGAGGGCTCCGTCAAGAATAAGCCCTTGGGAAAAAACGGTTTTCCAAAGCCCCCCGCCAAATCCCCCGAACCACTGCCCGATGGTGCGGCGGTAGAACGACGTGGTGGGGATGTCGGACACCGGCAGGTCGGCCGGGATGCCGCGCGCGGAGGCAAGCCAGGCGCGGGCATCGCGCAGCCCGCCGATCTGATCGACGAGGCCGAGCGCCACCGCCTGCCGCCCGGTATAGGCCCGCCCGTCGCCGAGTTCGCGCACGCGGGCGGGGTCCATGTGCCGGCCCTGCGCGACCATCGCGACGAACTGTTCGTACATGTCCATCACGAGCCCTTGCAGCACCTCCCTGCCCTGCGGGCTGAGCGGCTGCACGAAGCTCGGCTGATCCTTGAGGGGGCCGGAGACGATGGGCTCGGCGGTGATCCCGAGCATCTTGAGCAGGCCCGCGATGTCGCCCGATTGCAGCAGCACGCCGATCGAGCCGGTGATGGTGGCCTGGCGGGCGAAGATGCGGGCGGCGGGAACGGCGATCATGTAGCCGGCGGAGGCGGCGGTGCCGCCCATAACGGCGACGACCGGCTTGACCTTCGCCACGGCGGAAATGGCGTCGTGCAGCGCCTCGCCACCCGCGACGGTGCCGCCCGGGCTGTTGATGGCGACGATCAGCGCCGCCGCATCCGGGTCGGACGCCACCTCGCGCAGCGCGGAAAGCGTGTCGGGATCCTCGGTGATCAGCCCGTTGACCGGCAGGCGGGCGATGTAGGAGCCGGCGCCGACATGGCCGGCGACGGGCCTGCCGGGCTCCGGCTTGCCCCCGAACCACGGGCCGCGCGGATGGACCGCCAGGATCACGGCGGCGACGACGGCGAGCACGGCCAGCACGCGCCAGAAGTTCGCCCGGCGCACCAAGCGGCGGCGGTCCAGGACGAGGTCGGTTTCGAGGGTCATGCGCGGGCGAGGCCCTCACCCTCCCAGCCCTTGCGGGCCGGGCCCCTCCCTCTCCCGCGGTGCGGGAGAGGGGCTATCCCGCCACACAGCCCCTTAGCCCCTCTCCCGCAATGCGGGAGAGGGAGGGACCCGCGGCGAAGCCGTGGGAGGGTGAGGGGGGTCCTCAGTCCTGGTCCGCCTGGGCCTGCTGGTTGCGGCGACGGATCGCAGCACCCAGGATGTCGCCCAGCGAGGCGCCGCTGTCGGACGAGCCGAACTCGGCCATCGCCTGCTTCTCCTCCTCCATCTCCTTGCCCTTGATGGTGAGGGAGAGCTTGCGGGTGGCGCGGTCGATCGCGGTGATCTTGGCGTCCACCTTCTCGCCGACGGCGAAGCGGTCGGGGCGCTGGTCGGACTTGTCGCGGGCGAGCTCGGCGCGGCGGATGAAGCCGGTCAGCACGTCGTTGACCTTCACCTCGATGCCGTTCGCCTGCACGCCGGTGACGATGCAGGTGACCACGTCGCCCTTGTGGACGGCGTCCAGCACCGACGCGGCCGGGTCGGAGGTGAGCTGCTTGATGCCGAGGGAGATGCGCTCCTTCTCCACGTCGACGTCGAGCACCTTGGCCTTGACCACCTGGCCCTTCTCGTAGCCGGCCATCGCGGCCTCGCCCGGCTCGTCCCAGGAGATGTCGGACATGTGGACCATGCCGTCGATGTCCGCGGACAGGCCGATGAACAGGCCGAACTCGGTGATGTTGCGGATCTCGCCCTCGACCTCGCTGCCCACCGGGTGCTCGTCGACGAACTGCTCCCACGGGTTGCGCTGGACCTGCTTCAGGCCGAGCGAGATGCGGCGCTTGCCGCTGTCCACGTCGAGCACCATCACCTCGACCTCCTGGGAGGTGGCGACGATCTTGCCCGGATGGACGTTCTTCTTCGTCCAGCTCATTTCGGAGACGTGCACCAGGCCCTCGACCCCCGGCTCCAGCTCCACGAAGGCGCCGTAGTCGGTGATGTTGGTGACGCGGCCCGAGAACTTGGCGCCCGGCGGATACTTCGCCGCCACGCCTTCCCACGGATCGGCCTCCAGCTGCTTCATGCCGAGGCTGATGCGCTGGGTTTCCGGGTTGAAGCGGATGACCTGCACCTTGACCTGCTGGCCGATCTGCAGCGCCTCGCTCGGGTGGTTGATGCGGCGCCACGCGACATCGGTCACGTGCAGCAGGCCATCGACGCCGCCCAGATCGACGAAGGCGCCGTAGTCGGTGATGTTCTTCACCACGCCGTCCAGGATCATGCCTTCCTTGAGGCCCTGGATCAGCTCGCTGCGCTGCTCGGCGCGGGTCTCTTCCAGCACGGCGCGGCGGGAGACCACGATGTTGCCGCGCGCGCGGTCCATCTTGAGGATCTGGAAGGGCTGCGGCGTGCCCATCAGCGGGCCCACGTCGCGCACCGGGCGGATATCCACCTGGCTGCCGGGCAGGAAGGCCACGGCGCCGTCGAGATCGACGGTGAAGCCGCCCTTCACGCGGCCGTAGATCTTGCCGTTGACGCGCTGGTTCGCCTCGAACGCCTTTTCGAGGTTGGTCCAGGCCTCCTCGCGCCGCGCCTTCTCGCGCGACAGCACGATGGAGCCGTCCCGGTCCTCGTAGCGTTCGACGTACAATTCGATGTGATCGCCGGGCTTCACGTCGGGCTTGCTGCC
>JAFEFJ010000314.1 GCA_018240635.1 Pseudomonadota bacterium
GAGAAGCCGGTCGTCGTGCTGGTCGAGGTGCCGGTCACGCTCTCGATCGCCGTCATCCTGGGCCTGCTGGTGGCGGGCGCGCCCGGCCGGCCGCGCGGCGGCGAGCCCAAGCCATGAGCGCCGCGACGCTCTACGGCCTGCTCGCCTGCGCGCTGGTCGGCATCGGGCTGTATGGGCTCGCGGTGCGGCCGGAGCCGCTGCGCAAGGTCCTGGCCTTCAACCTGCTGGGCGGCGGCGTGTTCCTGCTGTTCGGCGTCTTCGCCCGGCGCGGCGCCGGCGCGGGCTTCGCGGGCGATCCGGTGCCGCAGGCGCTGGTGATCACGGGGCTCGTCGTGTCCTTCGCCGCGACCGCGCTCGCCATCGCGCTGGTGCTGCGCTTGCGGGACGAGACGGGCGACGCCGCGCTGGATGCCGGGGACGGAAAGGCCGAGTGAGCGCGTCCGGCGGCTTCCTGCTCGTGCTCGCGATCATGCTGCCTGCTGGCGGCGTGCTGGTCGCGGTTGCGACCGGCGGGCGTATCGCGCGGCTCGCGGCGCTGGCCCTGCTGCCCTGCGGCTTGGTGCTCGCCGTCGCCATCGCGGCGCTGATCCGCACGGGCGGCGTGCCGCTCGAGTACCGCGTCGGCGGCTGGGCGCCGCCGCTCGGCGTCGCGCTGCGGGCCGACGGGCTGTCGGCGGTGATGCTGCTGATCACCGCCATCGTCATCGCCGGCATCGCGCTGTTCGCCCGCGACTACTTCCCCGCCGACGCTCCGGACGAGACGGAGCGGCGCGCGCCCTTCGTGTTCTGGACCCTGCTGATGGGGCTGTGGGGCGCGCTGAACGCGGTCTGGCTCGGCGCGGACCTGTTCAACCTCTATGTCGCGCTGGAACTGCTCACCTTCGGCGCGGTGCCGCTGGTGTCGCTCGACGGCAAGCCCGACACGCTGCGCGCGGCGCTGCGCTACCTGCTGTTCGCGCTGATCGGCTCGGTGCTGTACCTGCTCGGCGTCGGCCTGATCTACGGCGCGGCGGGCACGCTCGACATCGCGCAGCTTGCCGCCATGCCGCACACCGCGCCCGTCTTCGCCATCGCCGCCGCGCTGATGACCGCCGGGCTGCTGGCGAAGACCGCGCTGTTCCCGCTGCATCTGTGGCTGCCGCCCGCCCATGCCGGCGCGCCCGCCGCCGCCAGCGCGCTGCTGTCGGCCCTGGTGGTGAAGGGCTCCTTCATCCTGGCGGTGCGGCTCTGGTTCGACGCGCTGCCGGGCGCGATGGGACCGGCTTCGGCGCAGCTTCTGGGCTGGCTGGGCGCGGCGGCGGTGGTGTTCGGCGGCGCGATGGCGCTGCGCCAGCAGCGGCTGAAGCTGCTCGTCGCCTACTCGACAGTCGGGCAGATCGGCTACCTGTTCTTCCTGTTCCCGCTCGCCTTCGGCGCGGCGGCTTCCGATCCCGCCGCGTGGCGCGACCTGGCCTGGACCGGCGGCATCATGCAGGTGGTGGCGCACGCGGCGGCGAAGGCGGCGATGTTCATGGCGGCCGGATTGATCGGCGAGGCGCTGGGGCATGACCGCATCGACGGCTTCGGCGGCCTGGCGCGCGCCCTGCCCGTCACGGTCTTCGCCTTCGGGCTGGCGGGCATGTCACTGATGGGCCTGCCGCCCTCCGGCGGCTTCGTCGCCAAGGCGATGCTGCTGACCGCGTCTGTCGCCGAGGCGCAGTGGTGGTGGGCGGTGGCGATCCTGGCGGGCGGGCTTCTCGCCGCCGGATACCTGTTCCGCGTGCTCGGCCCCGCGATGGCCGCCGCCGCGCCGGGCGCGCCGCCGGTGGCCGAGATCCCGCTGCGGCGGCAGGCGGTGGTGCTGGGGCTCGCAGTCTTCGCCCTGCTGCTGGGGCTGGTGCCGCTGCGCCCCTCGCCGCTGCTCGACATCGGCCGCGCCACGCCGCCGCTGGTGCTGGCGCGATGAGCGGCGCGCTGCTGCTCGCCGCCATCGGCGTGCCCCTGGCGCTGCTGGCCGGCTGCGCTTCGGAAGCCGTGCGCGCGCGCGCCGCGCTGTGGCTGCCGCTGGCGCCGCTGCCCGGGCTGGCGGCGGCGCTGCTCGCGCCGGATGCGAGCGTCGCGCTGCCCCCTGCCCTGCTCGGCATCCGGCTTTCGCTCGATCCGTCCGCCGCAATGCTCCTGGGAGCCGCGTCGCTGCTTTGGGCGCTGGCCGGCGTCTATGCCGCCGCCACGCTGGGCGCGCGCCCGGACCCCGGCCGTTTCGCGCCGTGGTGGCTGCTGACGCTAGCGGGCAGCCTGGGCGTGTTCATGGCCGCCGACCTCGTGGGCTTCTACCTCCTGTTTTCCGCCGTCAGCCTGGCCGCCTACGGGCTGATCGTGGACGACGGGACGGCGCGCGCGCGGCAGGTGGGGCTGCTCTATGTCGTGCTGGCGGTGCTGGGCGAGGGGTTCCTGCTGCTGGCCTTCGTGATGCTGGCGCAGGGCGCGCCGCACGGCAGCCTGGTCATCCGCGACGTGGTGGCGGCGCTGCCGGGCTCGCCGTGGCGGACGCCCGCGCTGACGCTGCTGATCCTGGGCTTCGGCGTGAAGCTCGGCATGGTGCCGTTCCACATCTGGATGCCGCTGACCTACCGCACGGCGCCCGCCGCCGCCGCCGCGGCGCTGAGCGGAGCCGCCGTGAAGGCGGGCGTGATCGGGCTGCTGCGCTTCCTGCCGCTCGGCGCCGCGCTGCCCGACTGGGGCACGGCGCTCGCCGCCGCCGGGTTCTTCTCGGCGTTCTGGGGGGTGGGCGCGGGGCTTCGGCAGCGCGACCCGCGCACCGTGCTGGCGTATTCGTCGATCAGCCAGATGGGCGTGATCGCGGCGGTGATGGGGCTGGCGCTGGCGGCGGGCGATCCGGGCGCGGGCATCGCGGCGGCGCTGTACGGCGCGCACCACACGCTGGTGAAGGGCGGGCTGTTCCTTGCGGTGGGACTGGCGGCGACACGGCGCGAGACGCGCGTCGGCCTTTTCGTGCTGGTCCCGGCGGCGGTGATCGCGCTCGGCATGGCCGGGCTGCCCCTGACCGGCGGGGCGCTGGCGAAGCTCGCGGTCAAGCCGGTGATGGACGATGGCGTTGCGGGGTTGCTCGGCAGCCTGTCCTCGGCGGGCACGGCGATGCTGATGCTGCATTTCCTCGCCCGGCTCGTGGCGCTGCCGGCGGATGCGGTCCGGGCGATGCCGCGATCGGCGCGCCTGCCCGCCTCGCTGGCCTGGCTCGGCGCCTCCGCCCTCGCGGTGCTGGTGCCGTGGTGGCTCTATCTGGGCGTCGCGGGCGGATCGGCCGCGGAGGCGCTCTCGGCCAAGGCGCTGTGGTCCTCGCTGTGGCCCGTGCTGCTGGGCGCGGCGCTGTGGCTCGGGCTCGGCCGCGCGGGCCTGATGCCGCCCGCGCGCGAAGGCGATGTGGTGCTGCGCGCGTTCCGGCGCGCCGCGCTGTACGGCGTGCTGGCGGGCGCGAGGCTGGAGCGGGCGGATGCCGCGCTGCGCCGTTTCGCCGTGGCGCTGGTCGCCCTGCTGGCCGTTGCGCTCGCGCTCGCTGCCCTCAGCCTTGGTGCGTGAGGACCACGTCGTAGGTGCAATCCGGATGGGGCTGCCAGTAATGGCCCTCGAAGCGCGGGCCGTTGAAGAAGCCGTAGAGGAACCGCTCGCCCGATTGCAGCCGCGCGAAGCCGTTGGCGTCGATGGTGCCGCGGAAGCCCTGGTAGCGCACCCGGTTGCCCGACACGACGACGTTGTTGAACGGCCGCGTGCGCTGGCAGCCGGAGCCCGCGCTGGCGGTCAACGTGCCGGTGCCGGAGAAGCGGCCGTCCGGCGTCGGCACGGGGGCGGCGGGTGCGGCGACGGCGGGGGCGGGCAGCCGGCCGGGCATGTTGACCCGCAGCGTTCCCGGCCCCTGGAGATCGGTCTTGTAGGTGCAGCCCGCCGCCAGCAGCGCCGCCGCCACCGACGCCGCGCGCATTGCGCCCCGTGCCGTCCGCCGTTCCGTCATGTCGCGCCCGATCCCGAGTCCCGCCGTCCGCTTATCGCCTTCCGCGCCGCGCCGCCATGCCGTGCCGTCCACCGGACGGTAGCGGGGCCGCGCTAAAGAGACGCATCGCGCGTCCCTGGGACTCCTGGCCCATCAATCCGGCCTCGAAGCTTGGTATCTGCCCCCCGCCGCAGACCATCGGGAGCACAGGGCCATGATCCGCACCAGGACCACC
>JAFEFJ010000315.1 GCA_018240635.1 Pseudomonadota bacterium
GCATCCGCACCGCGCCGCCGAGCCGCACGGCCTTCTCCGCCGCCTCATCGACGTTCGCGACGCCGATCACCCCGGTCCAGTGCGGCGGGGCGCCGGCCTGCCGCATCTGCTCGGGCAGCGGCATCACGCCGCCGACGGGCGCTCCCCCCGCGGTGAACAGCGTGTAGTCCATGTCGGGGACAGGTCCGGGCATCGAGCCCCAGCCCGCGACGCTGCCGTAGAACCTCTTGGCCGCGGCGGCGTCGGAGGCGAGCAGTTCGAACCAGACGAATTGGCTGGCGAAGGACGGCATGCGGACGGCTCCCGGTTGCTTCTGAGGACGTGTGATTGACATTTACGTTGATATCAACATTTGTGGGGTGTGTCGAACCCCGTCGATCTTCACTTCGCCGTCAGCCCCAGCTTCGCCGTCACCATCGAGGTCCGCGACAGCTGCGTGTGCCTGCACGCCCAGCGCGCCGCCCGCGCGCTCGCCCGCCGCTACGACAAGGCGCTGCGCCCGGCGGGGCTCACCAGCGGGCAGTTCTCGCTGCTGATGTCGCTCAACCGGCCGGAGCCCGCGCCGATGGCCTCGGTCGCCGCGCTGCTCGCGATGGACCGCACCACGCTCACCGCCAACCTCAAGCCGCTGGAGCGCCGCGGCCTGCTCGCCCTGGAGGCGGACCCGCGGGACCGCCGCGCCCGCCGCCTGCGCCTGACGCCGGAGGGCAGGGCCGCGCTCGCCGCCGCGATGCCCTACTGGCGCGCCGAGCAGGAAGAAACCGCCCGCCGCCTCGCCCACACCGACCCCGCCGCCCTCAGCCGCGACCTCGCCGCATTGGCCTAGCCCAATCCGCCGCCCCTCGACGCAACGATGTTGCGCCACGCCGCGTCCGTCTGCTAACGACCGCGCTGTCGAAGGGCCTGGGAAGAAATAAATGCCAACCGCGCTGCAATCGCGCTGGGGACAGCTTGTCCTCGGTATCGTCTGCATGGTGACCATCGCCAACCTGCAATACGGCTGGACGCTGTTCGTCCTGCCGATCGACAAGGCGCACCATTGGGGCAAGGCGGCGATCCAGGTCGCCTTCACCATCTTCGTCATCGGCGAGACCTGGCTGCTGCCCTTCGCGGGCTACGTCATCGACCGCATCGGCCCGCGCCTGACCGTGGTGGTCGGCGGCTTCATGATCGGCGCCGCCTGGGTGATGAACGGCTACGCCGACAGCCTGACCATGCTCTACGTCGCCGCCGCCATCGGCGGCGCGGGCGCGGGCTTCATCTACGGCGCCACCGTCGGCAACGCGCTCAAATGGTTCCCCGACCGGCGCGGCCTCGCCGCCGGCCTCACCGCAGCGGGCTTCGGCGCGGGCTCCGCCATCACGGTCGTGCCGATCGCCAACATGATCGCCGGCAGCGGCTACCAGCACACCTTCATCGTCTTCGGCCTCGCCCAGGGCATCATCGTGATGCTCGTCGGCCTCGTGCTGCGCGCGCCGCCGGGCCAGGAGAGCGCGCATGTCACGCCGCTCTCGGGCGGCGGCATGACCGCCACGCTGCCGTCCCGCCTGCACGACCTGACGCGCGACGTGCCGCCCGGCGAGGTGGTGCGCCAGCCGGTGTTCTGGCTGATGTACCTGATGTTCGTCATGGTCGGCGCCGGCGGCCTGATGGCGACCGCGCAGCTTTCGGTCATCGCGACCGATTTCGGCGTCGCCAAGACGCCGGTCACGCTGTTCTTCATCACCATGCCGGCGCTCACCTACGCGCTTTCCATCGACCGCATCCTGAACGGCGTCACGCGGCCCTTCTTCGGCTGGGTGTCGGACCATATCGGCCGCGAGAACACGATGTTCATCGCCTTCGCGCTGGAAGGATTGGGGATCGTCGCGCTGATCTTCTTCGCCTCCAGCCCCGTCGCCTTCGTGGTGCTGACCGGCCTCGTGTTCTTCGCCTGGGGCGAGATCTACTCGCTGTTCCCCGCCACCAGCGGCGACACGTTCGGCCGCAAGTTCGCCGCCACCAACTACGGGCTTCTGTACACGGCGAAGGGCACGGCCTCCTTGCTCGTCCCCCTCGGCAGCGTGCTGCGCGACGCGACGGGCAACTGGCTCGCGGTGCTCTATGTCGCGGCGGCGGTGAACATCCTGACGGCGCTGCTCGCGCTGTTCGCATTGAAGCCGATGCGCCGCGCCTTCATCCGCCGCTCGATGGAACTGAAAGCCCGCGAACGCACCGCCGCCGCCCAGGCCCGCATGGCCGCCGCGGCGGAGTAGGGGGCATCCCTCTCCGCCCGCGTGCGGGGGGAGAGGGAGGGGCCCACGGCGAAGCCGTGGGAGGGTGAGGTGGGAAGCGCCGCCGCTACCCCACCACCCCCCGCGCCCGCAGCCCGTCGATCTCCGCCTCCGAATACCCCGCCTCGCGCAGCACCTCCGCGCCATGCGCCCCCACCTCGGGCGCGTGGCGCGGCGGCACCTGCGGGGCGCCTTCGATGTTCAGCGGGTTCATCACCGTCAGCCGCGTGTCGCCCTGGAACGGGCGCAGCGCGCCGATCGCCAGCATCTGCGGATCGTCCTCCACCTCGTCCAGCGTTCCGACGATCCCGAACGTGATCCCCGCCGCATCCAGCGCCGCCCGCCAATGCGCGAGCGGGTGTTTCGCGAACACCCGGTCCAGCAACTGGATCAGCGTGCGCGCGTGCCGCCGCCGCTCGGGGATCGTCGCGAAGCGCGGATCGTCCGCCAGGTCCTCCCGCCCGATCGCGCGCAGCAGCGGCAGGAACTGCCGCTCCTCGTTCAACAGCGCCAGGCTGAACCAGCGGCCGTCCTGCGTGTGGTACATGTTCGTGACCGCGTTCGGCATGTCCTCGCGCCGCGGCCGTGGATGCACGGTCGCGCCGCACAGTTCCGCCTGGATGAAGCAGCCGTTCGCCCACAGCCCGTTCGCCAGCAGCGATGTCGCGACGAACCCGCCCTTGCCGGTCTTCTCCCGCCGGTAGAGCGCGGCGACGATGGCGGCGAACAGCGCCATCGCGCTCGGATGATCGCCCATCCCCGCCACCGACCGCGCGGGTGGGGTTTCCGCATCCGCCCGCACCAGGTCCATCAGCCCCGAGCGCGCCCAGTAGGCGGTCGAATCGAACCCCGTCTTCTCCGCCTCCGGCCCGGTCTCGCCATAGGCGCTGAGGGCCGCGTAGATCAGCCTCTCGTTCAGCGGCGCCAGGTCCTCGTGCATGAAGCGCAGCCGCCGCCGCACCGGGATCGGATAGTTCGTGACGAAAACATCCGCCTGCGCGGCCAGCCGGTGCAGCACCGCGCGGCCTTCCTCGGCCTTCAGGTCCAAGGCGAGGCTGCGCTTGCCGCGCCCGGTCAGCATCCAGGCGTAGTTCTCCTCGCTCACCGGCAGGCCCGGCATCCGGTACAGGCCGCGGTACATGTCGCCCTCGCCGGGCGGCTCGATCTTCACCACGTCCGCGCCGTAATCGGCCAGCACCGTCGCCGCCGCCGGGCCCGCGATGAAGCTCGCGCAGTCGATCACCTTGAGCCCGGCGAACAGCGTTTCGGTCATGGCGTCAGGGCGCCTCGTTGCTGAACACGATGGTGCCGGATGCGGCGAACATCCCGCCCACGCCGTGGCAGACCGAGATCTTCGCGCCCGCAATCTGCGCCGGCGCCGTGCCGCGCATCTGCCGCACGCTCTCCTGCAGCGCGTACATGCCGTACATGCCCGAATGCATGTAGGACAGCCCGCCGCCGTTCGTGTTCACCGGCAGCTTGCCGCCGATCGCGGTGTTGCGCTCGGCGATGAAGCGCCCCGTCTCGCCATGCGGCACGAAGCCCAGGTCGCCGAGGCCGAACAGCGGCAGATGCGCGAACGCGTCGTAGATCATCAGGTGATCCACGTCCTTGTGTTCGATCCCCGCTTCCCGGAACGCCGTCGGCCCCGCCACGCGGAAGGCGCGCGACGAGGTGAAGGTCTCCATCTGGCTCACCATCGGCGTCTCGACGCTCTCGCCGGTGCCGAGGATATAGACGGGCTTCGTCGGGAAATCCTTCGCCCGGTCCGCGCTTGTCAGGATCAGCGCGCCGCCGCCATCCGTCACCAGGCAGCATTGCAGGATGCGGAACGGGTAGGCGATCATGCGGCTGTTCAGCACGTCGTCGACCGTGATCGGGTCCTTGAAGGTGGCGCGCGGGTTCTTCGCCGCCCATTCACGCTG
>JAFEFJ010000316.1 GCA_018240635.1 Pseudomonadota bacterium
AAGGGCCAGGTGACCATCCCCAAGGCGGTGCGCGAGCGCCTCGGCATCGGGCCGGGCAGCCAGGTCGCGTTCGAACTCGCCGCGGACGGGAACATCGTGCTCAAGAAGGTCGGCACCGCCGGACCTGCGCCTGCCCCCGATCCGTTCGCGCAGTACCTCGGCCGGTATCCGATGGACATGACGACGGACGAGCTGATGGAACTGCTGCGCGGCGAATAGCGCCCGGAGCACGCATTGACCTTCCTGGACAGCAACATCCTGCTCGATGTGACCAGCCGCGATCCGGTCTGGGCCCGATGGTCTCTGGATCAGCTCGGCGCCGCCACGTTGCGAGGCGCATTGCTCGTCAACGACGTCGTCTACGCCGAACTTTCGACTGGCTTTCCCGGCGTCGAAGCGCTGGACGAGTTCCTCGATACGACGGGCATTTCGGTCGCGCGGATACCCGCGCGCGCCCTGTTCCTGGCCGGCCGGGCATTCCGCACATATCGCGCGGCGGGCAGCACGCGAACCGGGGTCCTGCCCGATTTCTTCATCGGCGCGCACGCCGCCGTGTTGAGGATTCCGTTGCTGACCCGCGACACCAGGCGCTACCGCAGCTACTTCCCCACTCTCGCCCTCATCACTCCCGCCCCTTTCCAGTAAAGGACCCCAACCGTGCCCGCCTACTGGCTGGTCAAATCCGAACCCGACGCCTTCAGCTGGGACCAGCAGGTGGCGAACGGCGTCGAGCCCTGGACGGGCGTGCGCAACTACATGGCGCGCAACAACCTGCGCGCCATGAAGAAGGGCGATCTCGCGTTCTTCTACCATTCCAATGTCGGCAAGGAGATCGTCGGCGTGGTGCGCGTCGCGCGCACCGCCTACCCCGATCCCACGGCCGAAAGCGGCGACTGGTCCTGCGTGGACATGCAGGCGGTGGGGCCGATGCCGAAGCCGGTCAGCCTCGCCGCGATCAAGGCCACCCCCGAGCTCGCCGACATCGCGCTGATCCGCCAGTCGCGCCTGTCGGTGATGCCGATCGAGCCCGCGCAGTGGCGCATCATCTGCAAGATGGGCGGATGGAAGGGCTGACACCGTCGCTGCGCCTGCTGTGCCGGATCGAGGACATCCCGGACGGCGGATCGCGCGGCTTCCCGCCTCCGCCGGGCGGCTTCACCGGCCTGTTTGCCATCAGGCAAGGTGAGCGCGTGCTGATCTACGTCAATTCCTGCCCGCATCTGGGCGTGCCATTGGACTGGGCGCCGGACCGCTTCCTATCGGCCGACGGCAGCCTTATCGTCTGCGCGACGCATGGCGCGGAATTCGCCATCGCGGACGGCAGATGCCTGCGCGGTCCCTGCCGCGGCGAACGCCTGGAGGCGGTGGCCGCGGAGATCAGGGACGGCGCCGTGCTTGTGCCGCACGACGCGGGACTATGACTTCATAAGGAATTCCGCCCGCCACAGGGCCGGAGCGCAACGAGGAAGACGCCGATGCCCAATCCAGCAGACGCCGCCCATACGCTCGCCGCCCATCGCTTCCCCGTGAAGCCCGAGATCGCGGAAAAGGCGCATGTCGATGGGGCGAAATACCGGGCGATGGCCGCGCAGGCCGCAAACGATCCCGACGGGTTCTGGGCGGAGGAGGCGAAGCGGATCGCCTGGATCAAGGCGCCGACCAAGATCAAGAACACCTCGTTCACCGGCGACGTGTCGATCAGGTGGTTCGAGGACGGCGTTCTGAACGCCTCCGCCTCCTGCCTCGACAGGCATCTCGCGGCGCGCGGCGATCAGGTGGCGATCATCTGGGAAGGCGACGATCCCACGATGACCCGCAAGATCACCTACCGCGCGCTGCACGAGGAGGTGTGCCGGCTCGCCAACGCGATGCGCGGCCTGGGCGTGAAGAAGGGCGACCGCGTCACGATCTACCTGCCGATGGTGCCCGAGGCGGCGGTGGCGATGCTCGCCTGCGCGCGCATCGGCGCGATCCACTCCGTCGTGTTCGGCGGCTTCTCGCCGGACAGCCTTGCGAACCGCATCCAGGATTGCGGCTCGACGCTGCTGATCACCGCCGACGAAGGCCGCCGCGGCGGGCGCAAGGTGGCGCTGAAGGCGAACGCCGACGAGGCGCTGAAGACCTGCCCGACGATCAAGGACGTGATCGTGGTGCCGGTCACCGGCGGCAACGTCGCGATGCAGGAAGGCCGCGACAAGGCGTATGCGCCGCTGCTCGCCGCGCAATCGGCCGACTGCCCGCCCGAGCCGATGGGCGCGGAGGACCCGCTGTTCATCCTCTACACCTCGGGCAGCACCGGAAAGCCCAAGGGCGTGCTGCACACCACCGGCGGCTACATGGTGTGGGCGAGCTTCACGCATCAGCTCGTGTTCGACTACCAGCCGGGCGAGATCTACTGGTGCACCGCCGACGTCGGCTGGGTGACCGGCCACACCTACATCGTCTACGGCCCGCTCGCGAACGGCGCGACCACGCTGATGTTCGAGGGCATCCCCAGCTACCCGGACAGCTCGCGCTTCTGGCAGGTGGTGGACAAGCACAAGGTCAACATCTTCTACACCGCGCCCACCGCGATCCGCGCGCTGATGCGCGACGGCGAGGAGCCGGTGGCGCGCACCAGCCGCAAGTCGCTGCGCATCCTGGGCAGCGTGGGCGAGCCGATCAATCCGGAAGCCTGGCTGTGGTACGACCGCGTGGTGGGCGAGCACCGCTGCCCGATCGTCGATACATGGTGGCAGACCGAAACCGGCGGCATCCTGATCAGTCCGCTGCCGGGCGCGACGGAACTGAAGCCCGGCTCCGCCACGCTGCCGCTGCCCGGCGTGAGGCCGCTGCTGGTGGACGGCGAGGGCAGGCTGGTGGAAGGCGAAGGCGAGGGCAATCTGTGCATCGCCGATAGCTGGCCCGGCATGATGCGCACCGTGTTCGGCGATCACGAACGCTTCGTGCAGACCTATTTCTCGACCTTCCCTGGCCTCTATTTCACCGGCGACGGCGCGCGGCGCGACGAGGACGGCTACTACTGGATCACCGGCCGCGTCGATGACGTGATCAACGTCTCCGGCCACCGCATGGGCACGGCGGAAGTGGAAAGCGCGCTGGTCGCGCATCCGAAGGTGGCGGAAGCGGCGGTGGTGGGCTTCCCGCACGACCTGAAGGGCCAGGGCATCTACGCCTATGTCACGCTGAACGCCGGCGAGGAGCCGACCGAGGCGCTGCGCAAGGAACTCGTCGCCTGGGTGCGGCAGGAGATCGGCCCCATCGCGTCGCCCGACGCGATCCAGTGGGCGCCGGGCCTGCCGAAGACGCGCAGCGGCAAGATCATGCGCCGCATCCTGCGCAAGATCGCTGCCAACGAAACCGACAGCCTGGGCGACACGTCCACCCTCGCCGATCCCGCGGTGGTCAACGACCTGATCGAAAACCGGGTGGGATGAAACAATCGAAGGGCGTGCGTATCGCGGCGGCGGTTCTCGCCGCCGCGGTCGGGGCCGCATGGGCCGGCGCGGCGCAAGCCGGAACGATCGACCGCGTGAAGCAGGACAAGGCGGTGCGCATCGCCTTCCGCGAGGACGCGCCGCCGTTCTCCTTCAAGGACGCCAAGGGCCAGCCCGCGGGCTTCATGGTGGAGCTGTGCCGCGACGTCGCGAAGGGCCTGTCGGATCAGCTCGGCGCGGGCGCGCTGGACGTGCGCTTCGTGCCGGTCACCGCCGCCAACCGCTTCGAGGCAATCCAGAACGGACAGGCCGATCTGCTGTGCGAGGCGACCACCGCCACGCTGTCCCGCCGCGCCCAGGTCGATTTCTCCATTGCGACCTACGTGGACGGCGCGAGCGTGCTGGTGCGCACCGACGGCCCCACCGACTTCGCCGCGCTGAAAGGCCGCAAGATCGGCGTGCTGGCCGGCACCACGACGCAGGCGGAACTCGGCAACAGCCTCAAGGATGCCGGGATCACCGCCGAGGTGGTGCCGGTGAAGAGCCATGCCGAGGGCCTCGCGCTGCTGGATCAGGCGGCGATCTCGGCCTATTTCGCCGACCGCGCGATCCTTGCCTTTCTCGCGTCGCAGAGCGCGGCGCCGCAGAAGCTGGCGCTGGCGAACAACTTCCTCACCATCGAGCCCTACGCGCTGGCGCTGCCGCACGGCGACGAGGATTTCCGCCTTGCGGTGGAC
>JAFEFJ010000317.1 GCA_018240635.1 Pseudomonadota bacterium
AGCGCGCTCGGCACGGCGGCGGCGAAGTCGCACACCGCCTCCATCGCCGGCGACGACGCCGTGACGGACGCGGTGCTCAACGAATTCGGCGTCGTGCGCGCCCGCACCACCGAGGAGCTGCTCGACATCGCGCACACCGCGACGCGCCGGATCTATCCCGCGCGCAACACGCTCGGCGTCATCACCGTCTCGGGCGGCGCGGGCGTGCTGATCTCGGACGTGGCCGAAAGCGTCGGGCTGGAGATGCCGCCGATGCCCGATGACGCGCAGGCGCGGCTCAAGGAACTCGTCTCCTTCTGCGCGCCGCGCAATCCGGTGGACGCGACCGCGCAGGTCACCAACGAGATGAACCTGATCAACGTGTTCACCGAATCGCTGATCGTCGATGGCGGCTACAGCTCGATCATCGGCTTCTTCAGCCAGGTCATCGCCTCGCGCCGCGGCCCCGAACTGCGCGAGCGGCTGAAGGCGGTGCGCGACCAGCATCCCGACCGGCTGTTCGTGCTCTCCGTCCTCGCGCCGCCCGACATGGCGCGCGGGCTGGAGGAGGACGGCTTCATCGTCCACGAGGACCCGAGCCGCGCGGTCGCGGCGCTCGCCGCGATGGGCCGCTACGGCGCCGCCTTCGCCGCCCCGCCCGCCGCGCCGCCGCCCGCCGTGCCGCAAGTCGCGCTGCCCGCCGCGACGCCGACCGAAGCGGAGGCGAAACGCATCCTGGCCGAAGCCGGCATCCAGGCCGCGCCCGAACGCGCCTGCGCCACTGCCGACGAAGCCGTCGCCGCCGCGCGCGGCTTCGGCTTCCCGGTGGTGATGAAGATCCTCTCGCCCGACATCCTGCACAAATCCGAAATCGGCGGCGTGCTGCTCGACGTGGCGGACGAGGCTTCGGTGCGCGCGGGCTTCGCCACGCTGCTCGACCGCGCGAAGCAAGCGGCACCCGACGCGCGGATCGAGGGCGTGCTCGTCGCGAAGCAGCTCAAGGGCGGCGTGGAGTGCATCCTCGGCATCTTCCGCGATCCCGTGTTCGGACCGATCGCCATGTTTGGCCTCGGCGGCATCTTCGTCGAAGTGCTGAAGGACGTGGTGTTCCGCCGCTGCCCGTTCGGAGAGGACGAGGCCGAGCGCATGATCCGCTCGATCAAGGGCGCGCCGCTGCTGCTCGGCGCCCGCGGCCGCGCGCCCGCGGACGTGAAGGCGCTCGCGGCGATGCTCGCCCGCCTCTCGGCCTTCGCCGCGCAGGCTGGTCCGGCGCTGCAATCCATCGACCTCAATCCGGTCTTCGCCATGCCCGAAGGGCAGGGGGCCTTCGCCGCCGACGCCGTGATCGAGATCGCGACCTGAGCGCGGCGGCACCGCCCGCCGCCGAAGCCCCGCTGCACGGCGCGCATCTCGGCGCCGCGCAGCGCCGGCGCGCCTTCTTCGCGATGCTGGTGCTGGTCCCGCTCGCCGGCGCCGCGACCGACATCTACGTGGCCTCGCTGCCCGCGATGGCGGCGCACTACGCCGCCTCGCGCGTCGCGATCCAATCGACGCTGCTGGTGTTCATGGGCTTCTACGGCCTGGGCCAGATCCTCGCCGGCCCGGTCAGCGACACGCTCGGCCGCCGCACGCCGATGGTGATCGGAACCGCCGTGTTCGCGCTGGCCTCCGTCGCCATCGCGCTCGCGCCGCCGCTTGCCGTGCTGATCGTGCTGCGCGCCGTCCAGGGCCTGTTCGTCGCCTGCACCGCCGTCGGCGCGCGCGCCATCGTCGCCGACTGCTTCGACGGCGCCGAGCGCGCCAAGGCGTCGAACTGGATGACCGTCGCCTGGGCCACCGGCCCGATCCTCTCGCCCGCGCTCGGCGGCTACCTGCAACTCTGGTTCGGCTGGACCGCCGCGTTCTGGTTCCTCGCCGCCGCCGGCGCGGTCTGCGTGCTGGTCGCCCTGCTGCTGCTGCCGGAGACGCGCGACCCCGCGCTCGTGCGCACCTTGAAGGACGGCTTCGCCGGCTACCGCCGCATGGCGACCGACCGCGTCTATCTGCCGACCGCGCTCGGCATGGCCTGCCTGATCTCGGTGATGTACGGGTTCGAGGTGCTGGCCCCGTTCCTGATCCAGAAGGACCTGCACAAGGGCCCGGTGTTCTACGGCCATCTGCAACTCGTGCTCGGCCTGCTCTGGCTCGCCGGCAACACCGCCAACCGCTTCGTCGCCGCGCGCGTGCTCGTGTCGCGGCTGATCTCGGCGGCGGGCGGGGCCGCGCTCCTGGTGAGTGTGCTGATGCTTCTGCTCGATCTCGCGGGCGTCTTCAGCGTCGCCGCCGTCGCGGTGCCGGCGGGCGCGGTCTATTTCCTGCTCGCGATGATCTGGCCGAACGGCTACGCGAAATGCCTCGCCCGCTTCCCCGACGCGGGCGGCAGCGCCAACGCGCTGGTCAGCGGCCTGTTCATCGTGGTCAGCGCCCTCTTCACCGCCGGCGCCTCGCTGCTGATCGCCGCCACCGCCTGGCCGCTCTGGCTTCTGTATGCCTGTGTCATCACTGGCATGCTGGTCTGCTTCCGCGGTTTCTTGGCGCGCGAGTTCGACTACCGGCTGGGCTGAGCGGCCCTACCGCGCCGCGCGCAGCCGCTGCGCGTAGACGTTGATCACCAGCGCGATCAGCAGGATCAGTCCGCGGATCAGGATCTTCAGGAAGCTGTCGATGTTGACGTGGTCCAGCCCGTTGTTCAGCACGCCCAGGACGAACAGCCCGATGATCGTGTTGCCGATGCCGCCCTGGCCGCCGAACAGGCTGGTGCCGCCCACCACCACGGCCGAGATGCTGTCGAGCAGATAGGTGTCGAACTCGTTTTGCTGCGCGCTGCCGAAATACGCCACGCCCAGCATCCCGGCCACGCCCGAGCAGACCGCCGAGATGATCATCACCGCCGACAGTATCAGGCGCACATTCACGCCCGAGTTCTCCGCCGCCTCGCGGTTGCCGCCGGTCATGTACACGTAGCGGCCGAACCGCGTGTAGGTCAGCACGATGTGCCCGATCAGCAGGAAGATCGCCGCCACGATCACGATCCACGGCACCGGCCCGAGCGAGCGCGAACCGAGCGTGGCGATCAGCGGCGGCACGGCGTAGGCGATCTGGCCGCGCACCAGCAGCGCGCAGATGCCCGCGGCGATCTGCAACATCGCCAGCGTCATGATGAAGCTTGGGATGCCGATCCGCGTCAGCCCGAAGCCGTTCACCCAGCCCAGCGCGAAGCAGGACGCCAGCGCGATCAGGATCGCGGCCCAGCCGGGCAAGGGGACGTTGGCGATCGTCACGCTCGCGTCCTGCGCGGTGAAATAGGCCGCCACGATGCCGGTCGCGTTGGCGATGCTGGCGACCGACAGGTCGATTTCCGCGCACAGGATCACGAAGGTCAGTCCCACCGCGATGATCGCGGTGACGGAAATCTGCGTCAGGATGTTCTGCAGGTTGCCGAGCGTCGCGAAGGAATCGCTCGCGGCCCAGAAAAATCCGACCAGCACCAGCAGCGTCGCGAACGGCGCCACGTTGCGCAGTTGCCCCGCGAGCCATGCCGGCAGGCGGCCGCGCGGGGGGCGCAGCGTGTCAGAGGCCTTCGCGTCGGGGGCCTCGCTCATGCCGCCTCCAGCAGCCGGTCCTTGCTGACCGTCTCGTCGGCGAACTCGCGCACCACGCGGCCGCGCTTCATCACCAGGATGCGGTCGGCCAGCGACAGCACGGTTTCCGGCTCCGCCGACACCACCACGATGCCGACGCCCTGCTCGCGCAGGCCGCGCACGATCTTCACCACGTCGTCCTTGGCGCCCACGTCCATGCCGCGCGTCGGCTCGCTCAGCACCAGCACGCGCGGCAGCTCGGTCAGCCATTTCGCCAGCGCGACCTTCTGCTGGTTGCCTCCCGACAGGGCACCGAGCCGCAGGTCCACGCGCGGCGGGCGGATGCGCAGCCGCTCGGCATGCCCCGCGGCAATGCCGCGCTCGGCGGCGGGGCGCAGCCACAGCCGGCTGATGCGCTCCAGGATCGCGATCGTGACGTTCTTGAAGACGGGCTCGGCGGCGAACAGCATCGCGGACCTGCTTTCCGGCACGAACGCGATCCCGGCGCGCCGCGCGGCGGTGGTCGAGGACAGGCGCACCGGCCGGCCGT
>JAFEFJ010000318.1 GCA_018240635.1 Pseudomonadota bacterium
TAAGCTGCCGCCCGGACCAGCGGTCCGCGGCGGATACGCTCCGGCGTGCCCACCCGCGAGGCGCGGTCGCATTTTCGCTGCTGGCCGCGGCGATGCTTGCGGCCTGCACGCCCCCGCGCGCCTCCTCCCCCCCGAGCGTCGCCCCCGCCGCGGCTTCACACCCTGCGCCAACACGCCAGCGGCCTGCGCCGCTGCCTGTGCCGCCGATCCCGCCTGGGCCGCCCGCGCCGGAGCGCGACGCCATTCCGGCGGAAGCCCTGCCCTCGCTTCCCGGCCCGGCTGCCGATGCCGGACAGCCACCCGCTCCCGCCTCTACGCCAGCGGCGGGCGCGGCAGCGGCCGGTCCGTCCGCCGCGCCGCCCGCGTTGGAGCCCCATTTCGATCACGGCCCGCCGCTCTGCCCGGAAACCTACGATCCAAAGACGCAGCTCTGGTCGCCGCCCTGCACGCGGTGAAGGCGCAGGACCGGATCAGGCCGGCGACGCCAGGAACAGCCGGTTGACCCTCTCCAGCGCGTCGTAGGTCGTCCGCCACGCACGCTCGAAGGTCGCCTGCTGCGTGCCGCGTGCGGCAAGGGTGGCCGCGATCTCGCCCACGCTGCGCTTGCCGTCGATCAGGCGGAGGATCGCGGGGGCGAGAGGTGGAAGCGGGATCTGGGCGCGCAGGCCGTCGAACCACATCGCGAACGTGCCGTCCGGGGCGATGTTCTGCGCCAGCACGTCCATCGGCATCTCGCGCGGAAGCGGCACCGCGTCCGCGCGCATCGGGTCAGGCCGCGGCAGCAGCTCGTCCGCGCGGCGGCAATAGACGATGTGGGCACTGATGTTGCCGCACAGCGCCTCGGCGAGCGCGGCACGGGCGACAGGATCGAGCGCCGCGGCCTTGGCCCGCAGCTTCGGGTCCGTGACCCAGGCCGAGGGATCGTAGCGCAGCGGTTCCACCCAGCACGTCACCGCAAGCCCGGCGCTCGCCAGCATCGCCGCGAGTTCCGGCACCGTGAAGCTGCGGTCGCGCGGGTTGAGGACAACGTCGTACAAGCCTGCGTCGCCGCCGTTGAGATGATCGTCGAGGAACCCGTTCTTCCGCAGCCACGCGGTTTCCGGCAGGTGGCGCATGACCCGCCGCGCCGTCTCCAGCCGCGCCGCCGGCGGCTCGGTGGCGGGCGCGAGCAGCCGCAGCGCGTCCTGCACCATATAGACGCCGGTGCGGCCATGCGGGGCATAGACCATCAGGCCGAGCCCGCCGCCCGGCGCCAGCACCGAAAGCAGCGCGCGCAGCCCCGCCGCCGGGTCCGGCAGGTGGTGCAGCACGCCGCAGCAATCGATGTAGTCGAACGGGCCGAGGCCGCTCCCCGGCAGATCCAGCAGCGAGCGGTTCTCCCACACGATGTTCGTCAGCCCGCGCGCCGCGGCGCGCGCCTCCGCGATGCGGCGGGCGGCGGCGGAGCGGTCGAGCCAGGTGACGCTGCCGGGCCGCCCGGCGCGGAAGAGGTGCTGGGCGAGCATGATCGTGCCGTCGCCGGTGCCGCCGCCCGCCATCAGCGCGCGGAACGGCCGCGAGCGGGGCCGCGCGGCGCCGAACACCCAGTAATCGATCTCGGTCAGCAGGCCGGGGCTGCCGATGATGAGCCGCTTCGCCTCGTCGCGCGGATCGCGCTGGGGATAGGGATAGGCTTCGTACTGGGCGGCGAGGCGGCCGTCGGTGTCGTCGGTCATGCCGACTGCATAGTCGCCGCCCGCCGTCGTGTCATGACGGGGAAGCGTTTCGACCGTGGCGCTTGTCCCGCCCCCTCGCCCGCCGTATCTGACCCGCCATGCGCGCGATCCCCATGACACGCCCCCTGCCCCGCTCCCTGGCCCGCCCCCTGGCCCGTCTTGCCGTCCTGGCCTGCCTGCTGCCGCTGGCGGTCGTCTCGCCGGCGGGCGCGCAGACCCGCAAGCAGCCGACGCATGCGGCGAAGCCCGCGGCGGCGGCCGCGCCGAAGGAACTCGGCAAGTTCGAGGACTGGATCGCGGCGACGCACCAGGAGGCCGGGCAGACGGTGTGCTATGCGCTGGCGCGGCCGCAGAACTCCGCGCCCGCGCTGCCGGGACGGGGCGAGGTGGTGCTGACCGTCACCGAGCGGCCGAGCGGGCGCGACGCGGTGGCGCTGAGCGCCGGCTTCGCCTTCGCGCAGGGGGCCGAGGTGGCGGTGCAGATCGAGCAGACGGGGTTCCAGTTCTACACCGCGCAGCGCAACGCCTTCGCCCGCGACGGCGCGGCGGTGGTGGCGGCGATGCAGAAGGGACGGCAGGCAACCACGCGCTCGCCCGGTCCGCACGGCAAGGAAATCGTCGATACGTTCAGCCTGCACGGCTTCAGCGCCGCCTATGCCGCGATCGTGAAGGCGTGCCCGGCGAAATGAGCGAGGCCACCGCGTACGCCGAGACGCTGACCGAGACCGAGCGCGCGCGCATCCTGGCGAAGTCGGCGCTGTTCGATCCGCCCGATCTGCGCCTGCCGGACGGGCGGCGCGACCTGGTGGGGCTGTCGCGCGCCGAGCTGGGGGCGGAACTGGCCGAGATCGGCGAGCCCGCGTTCCGCGCCAAGCAGGTCTGGCACTGGATCTACCATCAGGGCGTCACCGATTTCGCGGCGATGAGCAACATTGCCCGCCCGCTGCGCGAGAAGCTCGCCGGGCGCTTCGCGATCGGCCGCCCCGAGGCGGCGACGGTGCAGACCAGCGCCGACGAGACGCGCAAATGGCTGTTCCGCTTCCGCGACGGGCAGACCGCCGAGACGGTCTACATCCCCGACCGCTACGAGGATCGCGGCGCGGTCTGCATTTCCTCGCAGGTGGGCTGCACGCTGTCCTGCCGCTTCTGCCACACGGGCACGCAGCGGCTGACCCGCAACCTGGGCGCGCCCGAGATCGTCGGGCAGTTCATGGCGGCGCGCGACGCCTACGGCGAATGGCCGAGCCCGAAGGGCGAGACGCCGCGGCTCTTGTCCACCATCGTGCTGATGGGCATGGGCGAGCCGCTCTACAACTACGCCAACGTCGCCAAGGCGATGACCATCGTGATGGACAACGAGGGCATCGCGCTGTCGCGGCGGCGCATCACGCTGTCCACCTCGGGCGTGGTGCCGATGATGGACCGCTGCGGTGCCGAACTGGGCGTGAACCTCGCGGTGTCGCTGCACGCGGTGCGCGACGACCTGCGCGACGAGCTGGTGCCGCTGAACCGGAAATACCCGATCGCCGAGCTGATCGCGGCGTGCCGGCGCTACCCGGCGGCGTCGAACGCGCGTCGGATCACGTTCGAATACGTGATGCTGCGCGGCATCAACGACAGCGCGGCGGATGCGCGGGAACTCGTGCAACTGCTGGCAGGCATTCCCGCGAAGGTGAACCTGATCCCGTTCAACCCGTGGCCGGGCAGCGTCTACGAGACCAGCACGACGGCGGCGATCGACCGCTTCGCGCGGATCGTGATGGATGCCGGGTTCTCCTCCCCGGTGCGCACGCCGCGCGGGCGGGACATCCTGGCGGCCTGCGGGCAGCTCAAGACCCAGGCGGAGGCGCCAGCCTGAACAGGCTCGCGGGCGCTGTCAGGTGGCGGTGTCGTCGCCGTTGCGGGAACGGGCGGCGAGCGCGCGGGCCATCTGGCTGAGGGCTTCCTGGAACTTCTCGTTCTCGATGGCGACGAAATTGCGGGCGAGTTCGAGGCAGGCGCGTTCGCGCGCCGTCATTTCCGCCGGCGGGGGCGAGCTGTCGAGGCCTTCGTAGAACCAGGACACCGGCACCCGCAGCGCCTGCGCGATCTCGTACAGCCGGCCCGCGGAGATGCGGTTCAGGCCGTGCTCGTATTTGTGCGCCTGCTGGTAGGTGACGCCGATCAACTCGGCAAGCTGCTGCTGTGAGTAGCCGAGCATGACGCGGCGTTCGCGGATGCGGGCGCCGACATGGCGATCCGCCGCGCGGACGCGCACCGAGCCGCGGCTCGTCGTTTCAGGCTCGGCCTCGGCTGCGTCGTCCATGTCCTGCGCGGCATGCGACTCGACCATCGCGCGACGCCTTTCTTCGGTAATCGTATTGCGCGAAGTCTATCAGATGGCCCTCAACCATTAAAATCACGTGTTCTGGAACGAAATCACGTCTTGGA
>JAFEFJ010000319.1 GCA_018240635.1 Pseudomonadota bacterium
GGCTCGGGGATGGCGTCGGGGATCGGGCTCGCACCTGTGCTCCAGGGGCTGGCCGCGGCGGCGGCGTCGGGCATGAGGCCCGAGGTCGCCGCGGCGGCGCGGTGCGGGCTGAACAGGTCCATCAGCGCGTTGCCGACCACCATGCCGCCGGCGACGCCCGCCGCCGTGGTGAGCGCCGAGCCGAGGAAGCCCGATCCGCCGGAACGCTGGAACATGCCGGGCTGGTAGCCGGGCGCGTATTGCGGCGGCGGCGGCGGATAGCCGCCCTGCGCCATGCCGGGGCCGCCCATTCCGGGACCGGGGCCCTGGCCCCAGACGCCCGGCGGAGGCTGCGGCGGGCGCGGCTGCGCGCCGCCGCCGAACAGGCCGCCGAACAGCCCGCCGCCGCGCGACTGCTGGGCCTGCTGGGCCTGCTGCGCCGCCTGTTGCGCCGCTTGCTGCGCTGCCTGCTGGGCCTGCTGCACGTCCCACTCCAGGCGCTTGATGCGGTTCTGCGCCTCGGCCAGCGCGTGCTCCTGCACGAAGGCGAGCTGGGTGATGCGGTAGCGGGCTTCCGGATACTTCGCGAACAGGTCGGCGATCAGCGCGTCCGCCTCCGGGTCGATGGGCGGCAGCGGCTGCGCGGCGGGCGCCGTGCTGGGCACCGACGCGGGCGCCGAGGCGAAGCCGCTCCTGGCCTGCGCCCCGCCCACGCGGGCGATGAAGTTCACGATGATGTCGCGTTCTTCCTGGGTCATGGCGATTCCTTGGGGCGTTGTCCCTGCGGGGCTCCGGATGCAGGCGATGTGGCCCACGGCCACGGGCGATTCAACGGGCGTATCCGTGACGAATCGGTAAGGAGGCGGCGGCGCGTCAGGGGTGCCGGGCGATGCCGAGCCGGTGGCTTTCGATCAGCGGGCAGCGGTTCATCACCACCGTCATTCCGGCGGCGCGGGCCTTCGCCGCCGCTTCCTCGTTCACCACGCCGAGCTGCATCCAGATCACCTTGGCGCCGAGCCGGATCGCCTCGTCCACCACCGGCCCGACCTGGTCGGAGGCGCGGAAGATGTCCACCATCTCCAGCGGCGTGGCGCCGTCCAGCGACGCGGCGACGGTGCGGCCGTGGATCGGCTTGCCCGCGAGGCCGGGATTGATCGGCGTCACGTCGTAGCCGCGCCCGAGCAGCACGCCCATCACCTCGTTCGACGGCCGGCCGGGACTGGCCGAGGCGCCGACCAGCGCGATGCGCTTCGTCTCCGTCAGGATCGCCCGGATCGCGGCGTCGCTCAGTCCGTCGGTGCTCATGCACCGAATATGGGCGGCGGGATGGGGCGGGGGAAGCGCCTACCCCCCAAACCGGCGCCGGTAGGTCTTCGCCATCACGTCGTCCAGCCGCGCGCCGGGGACGAAATCCTCCATCGCGTCGGGGCGCGTCAGGCCGGGAAGCTGGCGGGCGCAGTCCTCGGGCGCGCCGATGGTCTGAACCACCGGATAGAGCGCACTCCATGCCGGCACCGCCTCGTAGTCCTCCTCCTCGTCGGCGACGTGCTTGTCGCGGATCTTCCCCGAGGCGGTCTCGATCTCCATGCCCATCATCGTCGTCGCCTTGAATTCCTGCTTGTTCGGCTGGCGGATGAGCTTGGAGCGACCGGGGTAGATGCGGTCGATGAAGTTGTCCATCAGCCGCAGCTTGAGGTCGGGGTCCTCGACCTTGTGCGCGGTGCCGAAGGCCATCACGGAGCGGTAGTTGATCGAGTGGTGGAAGCCCGAGCGCGCCATCACCAGCGCATCGACATGCGTGACCGTGAGGCAGACGGGGACGCCCTCCGCCTGGGTGCGGATCATCCGGCTGGCGGACGAGCCGTGCCAGTACAGGTGGTCGCCCTCGCGCCAGAACGCCGTCGGCGTGCAATAGGGCCTTCCGTCGATCACGTAGGCGATGTGGCAGACCAGGGCGGCATCGAGGATCGCGTAGATCGTCTCCTTGTCGTAGCGGCCGCGGTCGGGGACGCGCTTGACCCGGTTGACTTGGGTTTTCGGGAAGCTGCCGCCGTGCGGGTGGGCGGGGTGGTGGCTGGCGTCGTCCATGCGTCGTCCTCGGAGGCTCGGGTGGCGATTGTTGCGCCACCATGCCGCCGGTATGGTCCACTCGGAAGGACCAGTTTTGCCAAAACCGATTGGACCGGTTGCGCCGCCCTTGGTGCGCGTCGCGCTCGATGGCGGGGCCGGCGTGCCGCTGCGCCGGCAGATCGCGGGCCAGTTGCGCGCCGCCATCCTGGAGCGGCGGCTGCCGCCAGGGGCGCGGCTGCCGTCCTCGCGCCGGATGGCGGCTGAGCTGAACTGCGCGCGCGGCACCGTGCTGGCCGCGATCGACGACCTGATCGCCGAGGGCTACGTGGTGGCCCGGCCCGGCTCGGGCGTCGCGGCGGCGGCGAACCTGCCGGACGAGATGCTGGCCCCGCCCCGCGCGGGCGCCGCCGCGGGGGCCGCGGGCGCGCCGCCGCCCGCGCTGCCCGCCCGCACCACCGCCCTGCTCGCCGCCGCGCGGGATGTCGCATCCGGACCCGCCGCGCCAGTCGCCTTTCCGTTGGGCCAGCCGGACCGCGAGGCGTTTCCCTTCCCGCTCTGGGCGAAGTTGCTGGAGCGGGAGTGGCGGCGGCCGGGCTGGCAGGTGGCGGGGGCACCGCACCCGTTCGGCCATGCGGGCCTGCGCGCCGCCATCGCCGCCTATCTGGGCGCGGCGCGCGGCTTCGCCTGCGAGGCGGCGGAGGTGGTGGTCACGTCCGGCGTGCAGCAGGCCGTCACGCTGTTCGCCCGCGCGGTGCTGGAGCCCGGCGCGCGCGCCTGGATCGAGGAGCCGGGCTATCCCGGCGTCGCCGCCGCGCTGGAAGCCGCCGAGGCGGTGCCCGCGCCCGTGCCCATCGACGCCGCCGGGTTCTCGGCCGAGGCGGCGCTGGCCGCCGCGCCCGATGCGCGCCTCGCTGTGGTGGCGCCGTCGCACCATTTCCCGCTCGGCACGGTGATGAGCCTGCCGCGCCGGCTGGCGCTGCTCGCCTGGGCCGAGCGCGCCGGCGGCTGGATCGTCGAGGACGATTTCGACGGCGAATACCGCTACGCGGGCCGGCCGCTCGCACCGCTGCGCGCGCTCGACCGCAGCGGGCGGGTCGCCTACCTGGGCAGCTTTTCCAAGCTGCTGTTCCCGACGCTGCGGCTCAGCTTCATGGTGCTGCCGCCCCCGCTCGCGGCGCCGATGGAACGGGTCATGGCGGCGCTGTCCGCCCCGGCCGCGCTGCTGGGGCAGGGGGCGCTGGCGCGCTTCATCGCCGATGGGCATTTCGCGGCCCACCTGCGCCGCACCCGTGTCCTGTACGCCGCGCGGCAAGAAGCTGTGGTCGCGGCGGCGGCGCGCCATCTCCGCGGCATGCTCGCGGTGCCGCCCGACGTTGGCGGAATGCATCTGGTCGCCCGTCCGGACGCAGGCGTCCGGCTCGACGACCGCGCCGCTACGGCGGCGGCTGGGGCGGCCTGCGTGCGTGTCGCGCGGCTATCGGTTTGTTATCGGGGCGAGGCGGCGGCACACGGGCTGCTGCTGGGCTACGCGGGCACGCCCGACGCCGATATCGAGCCGGCGATCCGCCGGCTGGCGGACGCGCTGGCCGTGCGACACGCGGCGCCTGCACGTCCACGTGATTAGGTGGGTGCGATACGGAACCAACATCACTCGAATGTGAGACGCCGTAAAGTTGCGATCATTTTGTTCGGATAACCGAACGACATATCTTCGGCAAAGGACGCAACTTAATTCATATGATACTTATGTGGTCTTGTTATTGCCGAGCATAGAATGTGCGGACGCTTTGCGAACGCGCTTCCATCCACGCCTCGAGAAGGAGCGAACACGATGGACAAAGACCGCATCGCCGGCTCAGTCAAGAAAATGGAAGGCGCCATCAAGGAGGGGCCGGCAAGGTTCTCGGGGACGCCAAGCTGCAATCCGAAGGAAAGGCCGAGCAGGCTGCAGGCAAAGTGCAGAGCGCCGTTGGCGGCTTCAAGGACACGATCCGCGACGCGCTGAAGCGATGACCGTCCTGTCCTGACCGACCAGTTGCGGAGACGC
>JAFEFJ010000031.1 GCA_018240635.1 Pseudomonadota bacterium
GATGGCCTGGGCGGCGAGAAGCGTACCGGGGAACCAGCGCTCGTGATATCCGGCGTTACGGTGCGGTTCGGCGGCCTCGTCGCGCTCAATTCCGTCAACATCGACGTGCCGAAAGGCGGCGTCGTCGCGGTGATCGGTCCGAACGGCTCGGGCAAGTCCACGCTGTTCAACGTCATCACCGGGCTGGTGCAGGCCGAGTCCGGCTCCATCGATTTCTACGGCAGGGAACTGATGGGCCTGCCGCCGCACGAGATCCTGCGCGCCGGCGTCGCCCGCACCTTCCAGAATATCCGCCTGTTCACCAACCTCACGGTGCTGGACAACGTGCTCGTGGGCCAGCACGCGCGGATGCACACCGGCCCGCTGCGCGCCGTGCTGCGCCCGCCCGGCACGCGGGCCGAGGAGCAGGCGGCGCGCGAATGGGCGCTGGAAATCTGCAAGATCTTCGGCAACCGCCTGACGCCGCGGCTCACGCAGGTGGTCAGCAACCTCTCCTACGCGAACCGCCGCCGCGTGGAGATCGCCCGCGCGCTCGCCTCGCGCCCCCGCATCCTGCTGCTCGACGAACCCACCGCCGGCATGAACCCCGCCGAGACGCTGGAACTGGCCGAGCAGATCAAGGCGCTCAACGGCCTTGGGCTCACGGTGCTGCTGATCGAGCACAAGCTCGATGTCGTCACCACGCTCGCCGAGAAGGTCTACGTGCTCGACCACGGCGAGATCATCGCGCAGGGCAAGCCGCACGAGGTGCGGCAGAACGAGGAAGTGCTGCGCGCCTATCTCGGCCGCAACGCCCAGGCAGCGCATGCCGGAATGGAGACCACCGCCGATGCGGTCTAGCAACCTGATCCTGGAGTTCAAGGGGATCGACACCCACTACGGCGATCTGCACGTGCTGAAGAACGTGAATTACGAGATCGCCAAGGGCGAGATCGTCTGCCTGCTCGGCGGCAACGCCTGCGGCAAGTCCACCACCATGAAGACCATCATGGGCGTGGTGCGCCCCACGCGCGGCATCGTGACGTTCGAGGGCGAGGAAATCCACCGCCTGCCCACCGCCGAGCGCGTCCGCCGCGGCATCGCGCCGGTGCTGGAGGCGCGGCGGCTGTTCCCGCGCATGACGGTGTTCGAGAACCTGGAAATGGGCGCCTACACCCGCGCCCACGGCCCGGAGTTCAACGAAGACCTCGAACGGGTCTACGAGCTGTTCCCGCGCGTGAAGGAACGCCGCAACCAGATCTCCGGCACGCTCTCGGGCGGCGAGCAGCAGATGGTCGCGATGGGGCGCGCGCTGATGGCCCGCCCGAAGCTGATCTGCATGGACGAGCCCTCGATGGGCCTCTCGCCGCTCTACGTCGAGCAGGTCTTCGACATCATCCAGACCATCAACAAGCAGGGCACGACGATCTTCATGGTGGAGCAGAACGCCAACATGGCGCTCTCCATCGCCCACCATGCCTATGTGCTCCAGACCGGCCAGGTGGTTCTCGCCGGCACGGCCGCCGAGATGCGCGCGAACCCGATGATCCGCGAAGCCTATCTCGGCGAAATGCAGGTGCCAGCCGCCGCCCAGTAGGCCGCCGCTCCGCCATGCGCTAGGACATCCGCATGGACACCAACAACAAAACTCCCCCTCTCCTTGCGGGAAGGGGGTGGGGGGAGGGGGCCAGCGCCCCAGACCCGACCCGCCGCGCAATCCTCGCTCTCCCGCTCGCCGCATTGGCAGCGACACACGCCCGCGCCGCCGAGCCCATCCGCCTCGGCCTGCTGCACACGCTCTCTCCCGCGCCGTTCTACATCGCGCAGGAACGCGGCTACTTCGCCGCCGAAGGCGTGGACGTGACCTTCCGCTTCTTCCAGGCGGCGCAGCCCATCGCCGCCGCCGCCGTCGCGGGCGACATCGACGTGGGCGTCACCGCGCTGACGGGCGGCTTCTTCAACCTCGCGGAGACCGGCGCGCTGAAGGTGATCGGCGGCGCGCTGCACGAGGAACGCGGCTACGAAGGCTCCGCCATCCTCGTCTCCAACGCCGCCTTCGCCGCCGGCGTGACCGCGCCCGCGAAACTCGCCGGCCGCAGCTTCGCCATCACGCAGTACGGCTCGTCGTTCCACTACATGGTGGGGCGGATCGCGCAAGCCGAAGGATTCGATCCCGCCTCGGTGCATCTGCGCGTGGTGCAGACCGTGCCGAACATGGTCGCCGCCGTGCAGAGCGGGCAGGTGGACGCCACCATCGCCATCGCCTCGATGGCCCGTCCGCTTGCCGCATCCGGGCAGGGGCACATCGTCGGCTGGGTCGGCGACATCGTGCCCTATCAGATCACCGCCGTGTTCACGACGCCCGCGATGATCGACAAGCGGGCCGACGCGCTGCGCCGCTTTGCCCGCGCCTATGCACGCGGCGTCGCCGACTACCGTGCCGCCTTCCTGCGCCTCGATGCCGCGGGGAAACCGATCGTGGATGCCACCACCGACGCGGCGATCCCGTTGCTGACGAAATATGTCTTCACCGGCGATCCCGCCGCGCGCGCGAAGATCCTCGGAGGCGTGGGCTACTACGATGCCGGCGGCGCGCTGGATGCGAAGGATGTCGCAGCGCAGCTCGACTGGTTCCGCAAGCAGGGGTTGGTGAAGGGCGATTTGCCGGCCTCCGCCATCATCGACACCGGCTTCCTGCCGGTGCGCTGACGGGGCACGGTCGTGCCGCGCGGCCTGCGCCTGGAAGCGCGCGGCATCCGCCACGCCTATCGCGACCTGACCGTGCTGGACGGCATCGACCTCGCCGCCGAGCCCGGACAGGTGCTGGTGCTGATCGGACCCTCGGGCTGCGGCAAATCGACCTTGCTGTCGATCCTCGGCGGGATGCTGCGGCCCAGCGCCGGCGTCGTGCTGCAATCCGGCGAGGTCGCGGCCGGCTGCCTCAACCCGCTCACCTACGTCTTCCAGGACTTCGCCCTGCTGCCCTGGCGCACGGTCGCGGGCAATGTCGCGCTCGCGCTTGAAGGCGCCGGCCTCCCGCGCGCGGCGCGCGCATCCCGCGTGCAGGAGATGCTGGCGCTGACCGGGCTTTCCGCTTTCGCCGGTGCGTGGCCCAGGCAGCTCTCGGGCGGCATGCGCCAGCGCGTCGGCATCGCCCGCGCGCTCGCCGTGCGCCCCGCCTGCCTGCTGATGGACGAGCCGCTCTCCGCCCTCGATGCGCAGACGCGCGATGTTCTGGCCGACGAGTTCGCCGCCCTGATCGCCCGCGCCGGCACCACCACCGTCTATGTCACGCACAATCTGCGCGAGGCCGTGCGCCTCGGCCACCGCATCGCCGTGCTGTCGCGCCGCCCCGGCCGCGTGCGCGAGATCGTCGCCATCGACCGGCCGCTGTCCGGCCGCAACATGGCCGACCCCGACCTGCTCCGCATCGAAGCCGCGCTGTGGGCGCTGATGCGCGACGATGCCGCCGCGGCCGCGCGGGAGGTGTCCGATGCCTCCGCCTGACGGCTCCGGCGCCGAACGGCCCGTGCCGTTCCGCGGCGGCGGCTTCGCCCCACACGCCCGTCCGCTCCTCGGCGCGGCCACGCTGGTCGTTCTCGTCGCGCTGTGGCAGGCGGGCGCGATGGCCGGCCTGATCCCGCGCCTGTTCCTTCCTGCGCCCGCCGCGGTCGCCGCCGCGCTCTACAACCTCGCCCTCTCGGGCCAGCTTTGGTTGCAGATGAGCGCATCGCTCGCGCGGCTCGCCGGCGGTTGGAGCCTCGGCACGCTCGCGGGGCTTCTGGTCGGCCTCGCCGCCGGGCTGTTCACGCTGGCGCGCTCGCCCTCGCTCTCGGTGGTGGCCGCGCTGTTCCCGATCCCCAAGATCGCGCTCGTGCCGCTCTTTATCATCTGGTTCGGCATCGGCGAAGGGTCCAAGATCGCCACCATCGCGCTCGGCGTCTTCTTCCCCACCGTCATCGCGACCGTCGGCGCGGTCGATGGCGTGCCGCGCAACCTGATCCGCATGGGCCAGAGCTTCGGCCTCTCGCGCGCCGCGATCGTCGCGAAGATCGTGCTGCCCGGCGCGCTGCCCGGCATCCTGACGGGTTTCCGCGTCACCGCCGCCATCGCGATCATCCTGCTGGTTGCAGCGGAAATGATCGGCGCCGAGCGGGGCATCGGCGCGTTCGTGCTGGCCGCCGGCAACCTCTACGACACGCCCGCGCTGCTGGCCGGCATCGTGGTGCTGTCGGTGCTCGGCCTTCTCGTGTCCTGGCTCATCGGCCGCCTGGAACGCTGGCTGCTGGCCTGGCGCTGATCGCTGTGGCCAACTGCATCCCAAGACAAACGGAGGATGCGATGCCGGCCGAATTTCCCGTCACCGAGCACACCGCGAAGACCGCGCGCCACACCAGCTTCTATCTCGCCTGCGGAAGGGAAGACGCGCCGCTGATCGTCTTCCTGCACGGCTGGCCGGAGCTGTCCATAAGCTGGCGCCACCAGTTGCCGGTCTTCGCCGCGCTCGGCTTCCGCGCCGTCGCGCCCGACATGCGCGGCTACGGCCGCTCCAGCATCTATGCGCGGCACGAGGACTACGCGCTGGAACACAGCGTCCAGGACATGCTGGAGCTGCAGGACCATCTCGGCCGCGAGCGCGCCGTCTGGGTCGGCCACGACTGGGGCAGCCCCGTCGCCTGGAGCATGGCGAGCCACCACCCCGAGCGCTGCGTCGCCGTCGCCAATCTCTGCGTGCCCTATTTCGCGCAGGGATTCGCGCCCAAGCACTTCGTGCCGCTGGTGGACCGCAGCGTGTATCCCGAATCCGACTTTCCGGTCGGCCAATGGGACTACATGCTCTTCTACCAGGAGAACTTCGCCGCCGCGTCTGCCGCGTTCGAGGCAAACGTGGGCAACACGATGAAGGCGCTGTTCCGCGCCGGCGCGCCGGAAGGCAAGGGTAAGCCCTGGCGCAACGCCTACATCCGCCGCAACGGCGGCTGGTTCAACGGCGCGGGGATGGCGCCGGATCTGCCGATGGACCCCGCGGTGCTGACCGAAGAAGACCTGAGCAAATACGTCTCCGCCCTGGAACGCAACGGCTTCTTCGGCCCTGATTCCTGGTACATGAACTTCGACGCCAACGTCGCCTTTGCCGAGAAGGCGAAGGACGGCGGCCGCCTGACCATGCCCGCCCTGTTCCTGCACGGCGAATACGACTGGACCTGCCAGACCGTCACATCCCGCCTCGCCGAGCCGATGCGCCGCGACTGCGCCGACCTGACCGAGGTGGTGGTGCGCTCGGGACACTGGATGGCGCAGGAAAAGCCGGTCGAGGTGAACGCCGCCCTGGCGCGATGGTTGGCAACGAAGGTGCCGGAGGCCTGGAACGCGGCCGTCTAGCCGCCATCCCCTGCTGTAGGCCCCTTTCGATCGCGGCGTTGTTGCCGGCTCGGATTTGTTGAATGATCGGCGGAACGGTATCGTTGGTGTCGTATCGCCGCTTTCTGCCACCGGGGTTCGCGCGTGATTCAGGCCGTTCTCCATTGGGTCCGGGCTTGGTGGGTAGCGATCCTCGCGGTCGCCGGGCTCGCGGTGTTCTGCGCCGCCTGGTTCGGGCCCGGCATCCTGACGCGCATCGGCCAGCCGACGACGGGCGCTATCTACGTCAGCGGCCCGCAGGTCTATACGCGGGAGCGGCTGGTCAACGACCGCTATCGCGAAGACGCCTGGCTGCTCAATCAGCTGAACAGGGAAGCGACCTTCGGCACGACCGAATCGATCGACCGCCGGCGCAGCATGTCCCTCGTCGGCACCGCCTCCGCCGGCAGGGACGGCGGCGACAAGCCCGCGGCCGATGCCGGATCGGGCGACGGCAAGACAGGAGATGGCAAAACGGGCGCCGGCGCCGGCGCCGCCACGCAGGCCGGCAGGATCGACCTGACGCCGTTCGACAAGTTTCGTGCGGCACTGACCTACCGCGAGCAGATCCGCACGATGATCATCGAGAACCAGCTCGATGACCGGCACGACCTGCGCGGCAACTCGCTCTACCGCCTGCGCTTCGATGCCGCCGTCATTCCCGGCGACAATACGCTGGCCAGCGCCAAGGTGACCGTCTCGGTCCTGCCGCCGGACGGGCTCCTGGCCGGCGACATCACCGACCTGACCAGCACCCAGAACCTCAGGCGCGAGGAAGCGAAGCTCGCCAAGCTGGACAACCTCGCGCAGCTGACGAACGGCGAGCAGATACAGGTGTGGGAACGCATCTATCTCCGCTGGCTCGACTCGCTCGGCAAGCGTTTCGAGGACGGCCGGAAGACCCTGCGCGTCGCCTACGATACGGACCGCTTCGCGCCGACGGACTATGAGATCCTCATAGGCAGCGTGCGGACCGCGATCATGGCCGAGTACCGCAAGATCGTCGAGTTTCAGACGATCCTCGGCAACAAGCCGATCCCGGCCGATCTTCCCGGCCTATCGGAGGGCTTCGTCGATCAGCTCATCAAAGGCGCCAACCAGCTCTTCATGCCGCCGCCGGATGTCGGGGCCGTGATCGCCAGGTTCCGCGAGGATTACCGGCTCGGCAATGTCGGACCAGACGACACGGTCAGCCACAGGGCCTACAAGGCCGAGGTGGACCGCCTGATCGGCGTCGTGAGGCAGCTCGCGGTGGTGCGGGCCTATCTGAAGTTCCTGCTGTTCCAGCCCAAGCAGCCGCCGCCGCTTCTGCCCGGGCCGCCAGAGGCGAATCTCGGGCCGCCGCCGGCTCCCGCGCCGCCGCCTGCTCCTCCTCCCGCGCCGCGCGCCGACGACGGCTGCGGCGACCTGAAGACATACGGAACGCTGGCCAGCCCGCCGCCCGAGAACGTCGATTTCACGCTGAGCTACTTCATGGACGTTGCTTTCGAAGGCAACCTCGCGAAGTCGATCCTCGGCCTTCAGCCCGAACAATCCGAGGTGCAGGACGGCCTCACCACGCTCAACAGCATCAATGCGCTGATCCCGCTGGCGCAGGTGGAAGCGCATTTCGGCTCGAACGGCCCCGCCTTCATCTTCAAGCGCCAGGTCGCCACCCTGGTGATCACCGACAGGCGCGCCTGCTTTCCCGACAGCCTCAAGGACACCATCCGGTCCTGGACCATCCCCGGGCAAGCGGTGCAAGGCGCGACGGTCCCGCGTCACGAGGTATTCGTCCTGAATACGGATATCGGCCACATCCGGTTCCTGATCCAGAATCCGGAATACGACCTGCAGACCGACATCGGCGCCCTGACGGCGGACTGGCCGGTCGCCGCGCCCGGCGAACGCGCCCATGTCGTGACGAAGATCGTGCAGGCCGGTCTGATCAATTTCATCCGCGCCGCCGGCCGGCGGATGGATGCTTTCAGCTACGCCTTCGCGCCATCCGAACCCGACGTGATCGCCGCGACCCGCTCGCTCGACGAGCGCAACCTGATGCTGGCCGCCCAGGGCGGCGCCGCCGCGGCGGGCGTGGCGGGCAGCGGCGGCGTGAAGCTGGCGAACGAGCTCGGCATCGAAATCAGCCGCAACGCCGTCCGCAAGATGGTCATCCCGTTCGGCGAGCAGTCCAGTTCCGCGATCGCGACCTTCGGCTGGGTGATCCAGCCGCAGGATCCGATCGATGGCACGGATGCCTTCCGACAGCGCGCGTCGCAGACCGCGCTGACGGCGCTGATTTCATTGCCGGCGTGGTGGGAACAGATCCATCTGCGGATCGCGCGCGCCTGGGTCGCGGCTTCCGGCGAGCAGGAGCAGCCGGTGGGCGCGCCGCAGGACTACACGATCGAACTGCCGGTGAACTTCGAGACGGTTGACGCAAGCCTTTTCGAAACCAACGACCGCAGCCCGATCATCAACGAATGGGCAACCGACGAGGTGATCGTCCGGCCCTGCATGCGTGCCGACATCGTGATCCCGGGCCGGCGGCTGTGGCGCAGCACGGTCGTCATGCTCGGCAGCCAGAAGGCCGACGAGATCTTCGTGCTACCGGACATGAACGGTATCGTGGCGACGTTCAACCCGGTGCTGTTCCCCAGCACCTGGTCGAACCTGGCGCAGGACTACAAGGTTCCGCTGACGGTCTGGACCAGCCAGGGAAGCACCTCGCTGCCGGTGCGCGCGAAATTCCATGCCCTCGCGCCCGGCGATCCGCTCAGCCAGGCCCGCTGTCCCGCATCCGCGTCCGCATCCGCCCCTCCACCGGCGCCGTCCCCGCCCGAAGGCGCGCCGCGCACGCGCTGACCGTCATCGCGGAATGACCGTCCCCGGATCGCCGAAACAGTTGCAGGCGGACCCGATCGGCGACGGATAGGTCTGGCAGATGCCCCGAACGGTGCGGCAGGTGTCGCTGATCGCCTGCATCTGCTGCGGTGCGTATACCGCCCCGGGCGGAACGATGGCCCCGGGAACGGGACCGGCGGGGGTCATGCAGCCGCAGCCTGTGCCGACCGGCGCGGGATACACGACACAGTATCCCTGCGCCGTGCCGCAGAGGTTGTTTACGTATTGCGCGCCCGCCGGCGACAGCGAGACCACGATGCCAAGGACGGAGAGCGCGGCGCGCGTCGCCCTGGACAGCGCCGCCTTCCTCCAACCGACCATCGGCATCCCCCGGATCTTCATCAACCGCAACCATAGCGGCAAAGCATCGAGGAACTATAGCGCCCTGCCTCACGCCCGCTCCTCGGCGATTTCCTCGTAGAGCAGACGCGCCTCGCTCGCCGGGCCGCGTCTGTTCGCGAGCGACAGCACGCGCACCACCCGCACGGTCCCGCGCAGCGGCAGGGTCAGCACGTCGCCGACGCGCAGCCGCGCATGGGCCTTGTCGGTCGGTTGCCGGTTCAGCCGCACGCCGCCCTGCGCCACCCAGGCCGCGCAGTCGCCGCGGGACTTCATGAAGCGCGCGCACCACAGCCACATGTCCAGCCGCTGCCAGTCCGCGTCCGGCGATAAGGCCAAGCCCCCCGCCTCAGCGCCTCAGCGCCGCCAGGGCGGCGAAGGGACCGGATGCAACCACCGCCGGCTCGGCCTCCGCCACGGCGAGCGTGGCGCGGCGGCGGCGGGGGGGAAGCAGCATGGCCGGGGCAGGGGGGCCGAACTGGTCGGCGGCCAGCACGCTCGCGGGCACCAGCCGGAAGCCGAGCTTGCGCAGCACCGCCGGCAGCATGTCCGTCCTCAGCGCGAACCGGCCCGCGAGCCCCGCCGGCAGCGCCGATGCGCCGCGCCGCGTGGCCCAGCCAAGCTCGGCGGCGACCCGCTCGGCAACGTCGATGCGCAGGCGCGCGGGCCCCGCATCCAGCCAGCCCAGCGCATCCGCCATCCCCGCGGGCCACCCGCCGGGGGCCGGCGGGATCGAAACGAGGCCGGCATCGGGCAGGGCGGGCATCGGCACGCCCTCCCACACCGCCAGCAGCCGGGCGCGCATCGCCATCGCGCGGGGCTTCAGCAGCGCGGGCATGAACAGCGCGTAGCGGCCCGCCCGCACGCCGATCGGCTTCAGCTTGCCGCGCAACTCCGGCCCCACCGTCTCCTCCGTGGCACCCGGCACCACGCCCAGCGCCTCGGTCAGCATGTGCAGCGGGCCGCGCAGCGCGCCCGCCACGGCGCCCGATTGGGCGGCGAACCCGGCGGCGGCGAACAGCGGCGCCAGGTCGGCGCGCACCGTCTCGTCCACGAAGCGCTGCAACCGCACGCGCACCCGCTCCCGCGCCGCGCCGTCCAGGAACTCGCTGCCGCGCACCGCCACGCGCGGACGCAGCCGCGTCTCGCCGCGCGTGAGGCGCGCGACCGGCGCGCCGTCCCAATGCAGCCGGTGCGCGTTGTCCAGCGAGAACGCGCCGTCCGGCGCCGCCTCCAACCGCGCCACGCGTGCCGACATCTCGGTCCGCAGCGCCCGCCGCGCGGCGCGCAGCACGAGCTTGCGCTCCTCGCCCTCGGCCATCGGGTCGGGCACGAAGGCGAACCCGGCCACATGCCCGACCGCGTGGCCCTCCACCACCACCTCGCCCCGCCGCGTCACGGCAGAGAGCAACTCCTGGTCCTCGCCCTCGGCGAGCTTGCGCACCAGATGCGCCGCGCGGCGGTCCACGAACCGCGCCAGCAGCCGCTGGTGCAGCGCATCCGACAGCCGGTCCTCGACCGCGCGGGCCGCTTCCTGCCAGGTCGGCGCGTCCGTCACCCAGTCGGCGCGGGCGGCGATGTAGGACCAGACGCGGATGCCGGCCAGCCGCTGCATCAGCGTGTCGATGTCGCCTTCGACACGGTCCAGCGTGGCGATCTGCCCGGCCAGGAAATCGCAGGGCAGCCGCCGCGCATTCGCAAGATGCGTGAAGATGCGCCCGCAAAGCCTTGTATGCGTTTCGTCCGCCAGCTTGCGGAAATCCGGAATCTGGCAGGCATCCCACAGCAGGCGCACCGCGCCGCGCCCCTGCGCGATGCGCCTTATCTCCGGCTCACGCGCCAGCGCCGCCAGCGTCTCCTGGTCGGACGCATCGTTGCCACGCGCCAGCCCCGGCCCGGGCGGCGGCTCCGCCAGGCTCGCCAGCAGCGCGTCCACGCCCGAAAAATCGAGGTCGCTGTTCCGCCACGCCAACTGGCCCAGGGGCTCGAAGCTGTGCGCCTCGATCGCTGCCACGCTCGGCTCCGGCAAAGGCGGGCAATCGGCGGTCGTGCCGAAGGTGCCGTCGCGCATCCCGCGCCCGGCACGCCCGGCGATCTGGCCGAGCTCGGCCGGCGTCAGCGCGCGCGGACGATGACCGTCGAATTTCGACAAACCGGCGAAGGCCACATGGTCCACGTCCATGTTCAGCCCCATCCCGATCGCATCCGTCGCGACCAGGAAATCGACTTCCTTGTCCTGATACAGCGCCACCTGGGCGTTGCGGGTGCGCGGGCTGAGCCGCCCCATCACCACCGCGCAGCCGCCCCGCCGGCGGCGAATGGCCTCGGCGATCGCGTACACCTCGCCCGCGCTGAAGGCCACGACCGCCGATCGGGGCGGCAGCTTCACCAGCTTCGCGGGGCCGGCATGAACCAGCTGCGACAGTCGGGGGCGTGTCTCCACCTCGGCCTGCGGCACCAGCCGCTGCAACAGGCGGCGGATCGTCTCCGCGCCCAGGAACATGGTTTCCGTCAGGCCGCGCGCGTGCAGCAGCCGGTCGGTGAAGATGTGCCCCCGGTCCGGATCGGCGCAGAGCTGGATCTCGTCCACCGCCAGGAACTCCACCCGGCGGTCCAGCGGCATTGCCTCCACCGTGCAGGAGAACCACCGCGCCTCCGGCGGCACGATCTTCTCCTCCCCGGTGATCAGCGCGACGTTGCGCACCCCCTTGCGCGCCACCATGCGGTCGTAGTTCTCGCGCGCCAGCAGGCGCAGCGGAAAGCCGATGATGCCGGAGTGGTGTGCGAGCAGCCGTTCGATCGCCAGATGCGTCTTGCCGGTGTTGGTCGGCCCCAGCACGGCGCGCACGCGGGGGGCGAACCCGGAAGGCCCAGCCCCGGAGGCGATTCCCGACATGCCCCGATGTTTGGATGCGGTCCCGGGGATTGCAAGCGCAACTGCAAGGCACGGGCGCAGGCGCGCGATTGAATCCCGGCCGCGCCGGGCGCATATCGCGCCCCGCAAGGAGGGCAAAGATGACCGAGACGACCACCGAACTCCCCCCGGAACCCCCTGGAATCGAACGCCACGGCTTCGGCGCCGAGGTCGGCCGGCTGCTCGATCTGGTGGTCCATTCGCTCTACTCGGAGCGCGAGATCTTCCTGCGCGAACTGGTCGCCAACAGCGCCGACGCGGTGGACCGCCGCCGGTTCGAGGCGCTGACCGACCCCGCGCTCGCGCTGCCCGAAGGCGCCAAGGTCCGCATCGTGCCGGACAAGGACGCGCGCACCCTGCTGATCTCCGACGACGGCATCGGCATGACGCGGCAGGAGCTGATCGACAACCTTGGCACCATCGCCCGCTCCGGCACCCGCGCCTTCGGCGCCAAGCTCGCCGACGCCAAGCCGGAGGAACGCCCGAGCCTGATCGGCCAGTTCGGCGTCGGTTTCTACTCCGCCTTCATGGTCGCCGACCGGGTCCAGGTCACTTCCCGCAAGGCGGGCGCGGACCATGCCTTCATGTGGGAATCGAACGGCATGGGCGAGTTCACCGTCGCCCCCGCGATGCGCGACGCCCCCGGCACCGACATCCTGCTGCACATCAAGGCCGACGCCGACGAGTTCCTGGAGCCGATCCGGCTCGAAGCCATCGTCCGCAAATGGGCCGACCACATCACGCTGCCCATCGCCATCGTCCGCGACGGAAAGGAGGAGGCGGCGAACGAGGGCACCGCGCTCTGGCGCAAGACGAAATCGGACCTGACGGAGCAGCAGTACGCCGCCTTCTACCGCCATCTCGGCGCGCTGTTCGACAGCCCCTGGGCGACGCTCCATTGGCGCGCGGAAGGCACGCTCGAATTCTTCGCCCTCCTGTTCGTCCCCGGCATGAAGCCGTTCGAGCCGCTGGACAACGATCGCAAGTCCCGCGTCCGCCTGCATGTCCGGCGCATGTTCATCACCGACGAGGCCGAGCTGCTGCCGCCCTGGCTGCGCTTCGTCCAGGGCGTGGTGGACACCGAGGATCTGCCGCTCAACGTCTCGCGCGAGATGCTGCAAACGACGCCCGTCCTCGCCCGCATCCGCAAGGCGGTCACCAACCGCGTGTTGTCCGAGCTCAAGACCCACGCCAAGGACGCCGCCGACTACGAGAAGTTCTGGGATAATTTCGGCCCGGTTCTGAAGGAAGGGCTGTGGGAGGACGCGGAGCACCGCAAGGACATCGCGGCGCTCGTCCGCTTCCGCTCCTCCGCCGTGGAGGGTTGGACGGGGCTCGCCGACTACGTGGGGCGGATGAAGGAAGGCCAGGACACGATCTGGTACCTCGCCGGCGACAACGCGGAGGCGCTGGCCAAGTCGCCGCAGCTCGAGGGCTTCCGCGCGCGGGGTATCGAGGTTCTGCTGATGGCCGACCCAATCGATTCGTTCTGGCCGGACCGGATGGACGAATTCGAGGGCAAGCGGCTCAAGAGCGTCACCCAGGCGGGCGATGAGGTCGCGGGGGCGGAAGCGGCGGATGCGCCGGACATCTCCGCGCTGCTGGCCTCCTTCAAGACCGCGCTCGGCGAGGCGGTCAGCGATGTGCGCGCCTCGCGCCGGCTCACTGACAGTGCGGTGGTGCTGGCGGCCGGCGCCGGGCCCGATCTGCAGATGCAGCGTCTGCTCCGCCGCTCCGGCCGCGCGGGCCCCTCGATGCCGCCGGTGCTGGAGGTGAACCCCACGCATCCGCTGATCGCCGCCCTGCACGCCCGCTTCGGCACCGGCGAGGACCCGGCGATGCGCGACGAGGCGGCGGAGATGGCCGGCAGCCTGCTCGACCTTGCCCGCGTGCAGGAAGGCGAATTGCCGCGCGATCCGGCGGAATTCGCCCGCCGCATCACCGCCCTCCTGGCCGGCAAGCTCGCACCCGCGTAGCTCGCCCAATCTAGCCCTGTCACGGCCCGCGAAGGCGGGCCATCCCCGTCTTTCTTCTGCTCCCTCCGAAGGAAGACGGGGAGACCCCCAGGCCGGGCCGCCACGGGCAGGGCGCGCGCCGCGCTCCCGTGCCCCAGAACTCCTCCTGGCCGGAAGGCGCGCGCGGGCGTAAGCGGAAGGGCCGCCGGCGCGGGCCGGTCGCCGCGCAGGGGAATCGCCGCATGATCGACCAGACCTTCGACTGCCTGGCGCCGCAGGACGCGCCGGGCCTGCCGCTCCATGCCGTCCGCGCCGGGGCGCTCGACGCCTTCCTTGCCGGACTGCCGGCGGGGCAGGCGGATTTCCTCCGCCAGACGGGCTTCGCCGCGGCGCCCGGCGACCTCGCGCTGCTCGCGGGCGAAGCCGGGCTCGCCGGCGCCGCCTTCGGCCTCGGCGACGAGGCCGGGCCCTTCGCCTTCGGCGCTCTGCCCACCCGCCTGCCCGCGGGCACCGTCTGGCGGCTGGAGGGTGGTCCCGTTGATGCGGAGGCGGCGACGCTCGGCTTCTGCCTCGGCGCCTACCGCTACGCCGCCTTCCACACCCCCTCCCGCGCGCCCGCCAGGCTCGTGCCGCCGCCGGGCGGCGAAGCCGCGCTGATCGCGGCGCGCGCGGTCTGCATGGCGCGCGACCTCATCAACGCGCCCGCCAACGTTCTGGGCCCCGCGGAACTCGCCGGCTGCGCCGCCGCGCTCGCGGAGAAACTCGGCGCCGCCTGCACGCTGACGTCGGGGGAGGCGCTGGACGCCGCCTATCCGACCGTGTCGGCGGTCGGGCGCGCGGCGGCGCGCAAGCCTGCGGTCGCGACGCTCCGCTGGGCGGGCAGCGGGGCGGGGCCGGACGCGCCGCTGGTTTCACTCTGCGGAAAGGGGGTGTGCTTCGATTCGGGCGGGCTCGACATCAAGCCCGCATCCGGCATGTTGCGGATGAAGAAGGACATGGGCGGCGCGGCGGTGGTGCTGGGCATTGCGCGCATGGTGATGGAGTCCGACCTGCCGGTGCGTCTCGCGGTGCGGATCGGCTGCGTCGAGAACGCCATCGCCGGCGACGCCATGCGGCCGCTCGATGTGATCCGCACGCGCAGCGGATTGTCGGTGGAAATCGGGAATACGGACGCCGAGGGGCGGCTGGTGCTGTGCGACCTGATGGCGGAGGCTTGCGAGGAATCGCCTGCGCTTTTGGTCGATTGCGCAACCCTGACGGGTGCGGCGCGCGTCGCGCTCGGCCCTGATCTGCCTGCGCTCTTCTGCAACGATGATCATTTGGCCGAGGCAATCCTGCGCGCAGGAAACCAAGCCGCCGATCCGCTTTGGCGCCTGCCGCTCTGGCCTGGCTACGCTTCATGGTTGAACAGCCCCGTGGCCGATCTCAACAACGTCTCCACCAAGCCGCTTGCCGGAGCGATCGTCGCGGCATTGTTCCTGCAACGATTCGTGAGGCCGGGTATCGCATGGGCGCATGTGGACTTATATGCGTGGAACGATTCGACCGGCCCGGGGCGGCCGGAAGGCGGCGAAGGACAGGCGATTCGCGCCATTCACCAAGCGATCCGCGCGCGTTTCGTGCCCGATTGAGGATTGGTTTCGGCTCCGGCAGCGGAATTATCCTCGAATTCACGCCGGCGCGATGCTTTCGCAACGTTTTTGGCTTTCCGACGACGAAATTTTTTGGCTATGTTCGGCATGGTGTGTCGACACTGGCCTGTCTCGGGCGGCGGCCGCTTCGTGAAAACGCCCCAAACCAATGCAGGCGAAGCCTGCTCATAGGAAAGGAATAGGCATGGCTGTCGCTCCCACCCCTGAACAGTTAGTCGGGATTCTTCGGGAAACAGTGGTCGCTCTGGTACGCCGTGACGGGCCCGATCTCTCCGCCCGCCAGCTTGGCGTGTTCCTGACCTGCTACCTGCAGGACGGCGGCCACACCGTGCGCGGCCTCGCGGCCAACCTCAACGTCTCGAAGCCCGCGATCACCCGCGCGCTCGACCGGCTCGGCGAACTCGATCTCGCGCGCCGCAAGATCGATCCGCTGGACCGGCGCAGCGTGCTCGTGCAGCGCACCGTCAAGGGCCAGGCGTTCCTGCGCGAACTCCGCAGCATCCTGAACGAGTCCGCCACGATCGTCCGCAAGGGCCAGAGCACCACCGGCGAATCGCACCGCCGCGCGGGCTGAGAGCCCGCCGGCGCCGCGGACCGGCGCCGGCAGCTTGTTCTTCATTGCTGTCCGGCGATGGCGGCGCGCGCATCCTCGCGGAACGCGGCCCGCGCTGCGTCGCCGATATAGAACATGTGCCCGCCCGCGTAGGTCCTGAACCGGATGCGTCCCGGCGCGCCCAGCTCCGGCATCTGGCGCAGGATCAGCACGTTCCCGAAATAGGGCGTCACCAGATCGAACAGCCCCTGCGCGATCAGCACGCGGATCGCCGGGTCCAGAGCCATCGACAGCCGCATCGCGTTCATCGCCTGCGCGCCGCCATACATGCGCCGCCCCCAGTCCCAGGAATGGAACACGCTGTCGTTCGATAGCCGGTAAGGCATATCGGGCCGCCAATGCAGCTCTTCGTTGTAGAGCGCGACCATCCCGCTCGTGACCGGCGCCAGCAGCGCCGCCACCACCGGCTCGTCGTAGTCGCTGTAGGCGTATTGCGGGAAGGGATCGGGGCTGGTGATCGTCGGATCGTAGGGGCTGCCCACGCGCCGCTGCGCGCGGTCGCGCTCGTGCAGGAACACGTCCATGTCGATCCGCCCCTCGTAGCGGCGCACCAGCGCGGGATCGAGCCCGGTCAGCGCCGCCACATGTTCGCTCGCCCGCGCCACCGCCGCCTTGTCTTTCACGCCCTTCAGCAGGTCCGTCACGTAGTCGCCGGCCGCATAGTCCTCGGCGCCGGCCAGATCGGCGCGCGTGACAACCTGCCGCGCCGCCAGCGCCGAGGCCGCCATCGAGGGCAGCCGGATCGCGTAGTACAGCGGGTCGAGCGCGTCGCTGCGCCCGCCGAAATCGAGCGCGGGCGACAGCAGAACCAGCCCCGACACGCCGGTGCCCTGCGCGCGCTGCAACTGCCGCGCCAGGAGCGGCGCGCGGAACCCGCCATAGCTCTCGCCCAGGATGAATTTGGGCGACACGGTCCGGTCCGCCTGATCCAGCCAGCGGCGGATCACCTGCGCCAGATAGGCGATGTCGCCGTCGACGGAATACAGCTTCTCCCGCGCCGCCTCCCCGGTCAGCAGCGCGCGGCTGTAGCCCGTGCCCGCGGGATCGACGAACACGAGGTCGGTGAAGTCGAGCCAGGTGCCGGGATTGGGACGCGGCACCGCGGAGGCCGAGGGCCGGGTGTCGGCGCCGCCCACGTCGATGATCCACGGCCCCGCCAGGCCCACCTGAAGCCAGCCGCTCGCCATGCCGGGGCCGCCGTTGAAGACGAAGGTCACGGGCCGCGTCGCGCGCTCGGCGCCGTCCAGCGTGTAGGCGACATAGGCGATCTCGGCGATCGGCTGGCCGCGCTCGTCGGTCGGCCGAATCGCGCCCGCCGTGGTGGTGAAGGAGAGCGTGCGGCCGGGCAGGGTCAGGCTGTGGTGCGTCACCGCCTCCGGGGGCAGGCGAAAGGCGGGCGCCGCGGCCTCCGGGCGGTCCGGCTGGCCGGCTCGTCCCACCCCGCGCGCCTCGGCGGCAGCGGGCGGATCGGCGTCGGCGGCGCGGGCAGCGGGCGCCGCCGCGCGCAACGCCAGCGGAACGATCAGCGCGGCCGCGAGGCCGAGGAGGATGGATCGGCGGGCAGGGCGCATCGGCCACTCCGGCTGGGCCCTTCGCCTGTTGCCAAAGCCGAGCGGCGGGCTACAGAGTCGGGGGATAAAGGGAGGAAACCCATCGTGAAGCATCCGGCCTTTCTTGTCGCCTGCGCGCTCGCCGCCGGCCTGTTCGGCGCCTCCGGACTGTCCCCCGCCCGCGCCGAAGACCCGACGCCCGGCGTCACCGCGACCGAGATCAAGCTCGGCCAGAACGCCCCCTACAGCGGCCCGGCCAGCGCCTACGGCAACATCGCCAAGGCCGAGGTCGCCTACATGCAGATGATCAACGACAAGGGCGGCGTCGACGGGCACAAGATCAACCTTATCTCGCTCGACGACGGCTACAGCCCGCCCAAGACGGTGGAAGTGATCCGCAAGCTGGTCGAGGAGGAGCAGGTCGCAGCCCTGTTCCAGACCATCGGCACCGCGCCCAATTCGGCGATCATCAAATACACCAACATGAAGAAGGTGCCGGACATCTGGATGGGCTCCGGCAGTTCGCTGCTGCTCGACCACAAGAAATACCCGTGGAGCATTCCGTTCCAGCCGAGCTACCGCGTCGAAGGCTCGCTGTTCGCGAAATACATCCTCAAGACCAAGCCGGATGCGAAGGTCGCGATCATCTACCAGAACGACGATCTCGGCCGCGACTACGTGCTTGGGATGAAGGACGGCCTCGGCGATAAGTACGGCAAGATCGTGGTGAAGGAGATTTCCTACGAAATCACCGATCCGATCCTCGATTCGCAGGTGATCAGCGCGAAGGACGCGGGCGCCGACACGATCCTGGGCGCGACCACGCCGAAGTTCACGCCGCTGATACTGCGCAAGCTGTCGGACCTGAACTGGCACCCGCTGGTGATGATCGATTCCAACGGCAATTCGGTGAATCCGGCGCTGACCGCGGCAGGGCTCGACAAGGCGGTGGGCGTGGTGACGGCCTTCTACCTGAAGGACGTGACCGATCCGCAGTGGAAGGACGATCCGGGCGTGAAGCGCTTCATGGCCTGGCTCAGCAAATACGCGCCGAACGCCGATCCGTCCGACATCATGTGGACCTACGGCTACAACATGGCGCAGGCGATGGTGTATGTGCTGGAGCAGTGCAAGGGCGACTTCTCCCGCGCCAACATCATGAAGCAGGCCACCAGCCTGAACGGCTTCGCCTCCGACGTCATGCTGCCGGGCGTCACCGCCGACACCAGCCCCACCGACTACCGCGCCCTCAAGGCGATGCGGCTCGCGCGCTTCGACGGCAAGAAATACGAGCTGTTGCCGGAATAGGCTGAGCGGGCCGCGGCAGGCGGGGGCGCGGCCGGCGGCTGGCCGCGCCCCCCCGCTCTCAGGCGCGGTCGAGCATGAATTGTCCGAAGAAGTCCGCCAACGCGCCGTAGCTGTCGAGCGGCAGTACGTTGGCGACGAACTGATCGGGGCGCGCGACGACCATTGCGCCCCAGTCGCGGTCGATGCCCCGCAGGTCGAAGATGTCCGGGCCGCGAACCAAATCCGGCGTGTACGCCTTCTCATAGTCGATCAGCCCGAACCGGCCCTTGCGCGGCAGGAGCATGGCGGGCAGTTCCTCCACCTTCAGCATGCGATGCCCTTGCTGGAAAATGCCGAGCACGTCGATGACGCTGTCGCTATCGGCGCCCGGCGGGGTGAACCGCCGGACCGGCGAACGCTCGGACCGCGCCAGGTGGTCCATCAGCGCGCGCAGCCTCTCTCCGCTTGCGTCGGCGAAGGCGTAGATGCGCCACGCTCCGTCGGCGCGCGCCGCATGGCCCAGCTCGACCCGCTTGGCGTCCGCCAGGCGCACCACCGGTGCGGAGTGGAACCGCATGCCGATCGTGAAGCCCTTCGCCAGCGCCTGGTGCGTCGGCTCGGCTGTCAGATAGGTGGCGGGCGGATAGTGCGTCGCGACGCCGGCCGTGTAGCGCCCGGACATGACGAAATACGCCTGCAGTTCCGCCGGATCGACGCCGCCGCGTTCCGGGTGCTCTGGATCGATCGGCGGCGAGGCCATGATCGCCGACCACTCCTTGTCGAAGTCGATCAGGCGCTGCGCCACCGCGTGCCGTTCGACCGTATAGGTATGGAGCATGTCCGGCCTGGCACGGCCATTTAGGACGGCGGCCAGCTTCCAGCCCAGATTGAACGCGTCCTGGAACGACACGTTCATCCCTTGGCCGGCCTTGGCGCTATGCGTATGGCAGGCGTCGCCGGCGATGAAGACGCGGGGCTGGCGGGTGTTGCGCTGCTCCGCCGGCACGTCGTCGAACCGGTCGGTTACGCGCTGGCCGACCTGATAGACCGCGAACCACGCCACATCCTTCACCTCCAACACATAAGGATGAAGCACGCGCCGCGCGGTCTCGATGACCTGCTCTTGGGTAGTGTGCCGGAACGCGTCGCGATCGGCCGGGTCGATCGCGCCGAGATCGACGTATAGCCGGACCAGGTAGCCGCCCTCGCGCGGAATCAGCACGATGTTGCCGGCGGTCGCGGACTGGATCGCCGCCTTCAGCCGGATGTCGGGGAAATCGGTGACGGCCAGCACATCGACGACGCCCCAGGCGTGATTGGCGAAGTCGCCCTTCGGCACGGCGCCGATCGCGTCGCGCACCCGGCTATGCGCGCCATCGCACCCGACGACATACTTGGCGCGGATCGTGCGCCGCTCGCCGGTCGCCGATCTCTCCAGCGTCGCGACCACCGGATAGTCCCCCGTCGGCTCGACGGCTAGCGTGACGAACGTCCAGCCGTAGTCGGGCGCGAGCCGCGTCGGCGACTTGCGCATGTAGTCTTCCAGGTAACCCAGCAGACGTGCCTGGTTGACGATCAGGTGCGGGAATTCGGACAGTCCGTCCTCGGTGTCCTGCACCCGTCCGGTGCGGACGATCCGTGTCCTGTCGTCGGGCGACGGGCGCCAGAACACCGTCTCGTTGACCCAGTAGGCCTCGCGCATCAGCTTGGCGCTAAGGCCGAACGCCTCGAACAGTTCCACCGTGCGGCAGGCGACGCCGTCGGCCTGGCCCACCTCCAGCGGCCCGTCCCGGCGTTCGACGATCCGCGTGCGGATCGCGGGGAATGTCGAAAGCTGCGCGGCGAGCAGCATCCCAGCCGGCCCGGTGCCGACGATCAGCACATCCGTGGTCTCGGGCAGCGCGGCCGCCTGTATGTCCGGATCGCCCGGCGAATAGCCGTTCAGGTAGAATTGCATGGTATCGTTTCCCCGTTCTCCGCCGCGATCAGGGCCGGCAGCGCCACGCCAGCTCCCGAGCCTCCCTGCGCCGGGCGACCACAGAGAATGATGCGGTTGTTGGCTCGGCGCATCCAGCCGCGTGTGAGTGGGAAGCCTTAGGTTGGTCCCGTAGACCTCAAGTCCACTCGGGGATCGCGGCGACCTTCATCGACTCGGCCTCTGGCAGATCGAAACCGAAGTGCTCCATCAGCAAGGCTCGAAGCCGCCGCCGGTCGGCCAGTTGCTCGGAGGTTTCGGTTTCGCCCGAAACCCAGGTGACGTCGCGGTTCATCAGATTGACCCGTCCGGTGGGCGTGACCGCGCTCGCGAAGATCCATTGGCGGAAGACCGACTCTGGGTGCGTGGACTTGAAGTGGTTGGCCATCTCGAAGTCGATCGGGTTGTCGTCCTCCATGGCCGACACCCAGCCGGTGAAATCCTCGTCGCGCCGCCGCCCTTGCCGTATCCACGCGGAGCCGTCGCGTGCCATCCGGTGGCCGTCGGACGTAACGGCTCCGTCGAGCGGAATGGGGAAGCGCGACGCGAAGGGCCCAAATCCGGGATCGACGACGAAACGGCCGCCATCCACCGAAACGGTGAGGTACATATGGTCCCGCGGAGCTTCGTGCGGCGGCTGGAACAGCACGACCCGGGCGAGGTGCCGGCGTACGGAAAACCCAAGCGCCTCCAAGGCCGCCGCCATAAGACTTGCGTGCTCGAAGCAGTACCCGCCACGGCGCGCATCGATCATTTTCGTCTGCAGCGCGGGGGCGGAGAGATCTATGCGGCGTCCGAGCAGGACGTCGAAGTTCTCGAACGGAACATGGCGCACATGGGCGTCCAGCACTCCGGCCAAGGTGGCGAGGGACGGGAATCGATCGCCTCGCCAACCGACGCGCTCAAGATAACCGTCCAGATCGAAAGCGTCCGCCATGATGTCCCCTTTGAGGATGAGCGGCCCGACCCTATCAACTCTATGAACAATCTTCATTAATCCGCTTTGGATCAGCGCGTGACCGGCGGTGCTGCGAGGGCGGATCGACGGCCCCCTTGACGCGCGCCCCGCCCATCGCCTACCCCTCGCGGCGGGTCACGCCCCCCCACCGGGGCGCTTCTGTTCTGAAAGGGACAGCGTCATGGCAATCGCCGCGCCGCCGGACTTGCGTCCGGCCAATCCCAATTTCTCCTCCGGCCCCTGCGCCAAGCGTCCCGGCTTCACGCTGGACGCGCTTGCGGGCGCACTGCTCGGCCGCAGCCACCGCGCGAAGGAGCCGAAGGCGCGCCTCGCCGAGGTGATCGAGCGCTCGCGCGCCATCCTCGGCATCCCCGCCGACTACCGCATCGGCATCGTTCCGGCCTCGGATACCGGCGCCGTGGAGATGGCGCTGTGGTCGCTGCTCGGCGCGCGCGGCGTCGATGTGCTGTCCTTCGAGAGCTTCGGCGCCGGCTGGGCCACCGATATCGTCAAGCAGCTCAAGCTGCCCGATGCCCGCGTGCTCGACGCGCCCTATGGCCGCCTGCCGGACCTTTCCGCCGTCGATTTCGCGCGCGACGTGGTGTTCCCCTGGAACGGCACCACCTCCGGCGTGCGCGTCCCCGACGGCGCCTGGATCCCCGCCGGCCGCGCGGGCCTCACGATCTGCGACGCCACGTCTGCCGCCTTCGCGATGGACCTGCCCTGGGACAAGCTCGATGTCGTCACCTGGTCCTGGCAGAAGGTCCTGGGCGGAGAGGGCGCGCACGGCATGCTCGTGCTCTCGCCCCGCGCCGTCGAGCGGCTGCTGACGTACAAGCCGGCCTGGCCGCTGCCGAAGATCTTCCGTCTCACCTCCGGCGGCAAGCTGATCGAAGGCGTCTTCAAGGGCGAGACGATCAACACGCCGTCGATGCTCTGCGTGGAGGATGCGCTGGACGGCCTGCGCTGGGCCGAGAGCGTGGGCGGCCTGCCCGCCCTGATCGCCCGCAGCGAAGCCAACCTCGCCGCCATCGCGGAGTGGGCGACGCGGACGCCCTGGATCGGCTTCCTCGCGGAAGACCCCGCTACTCGGTCCTCCACCTCGGTGTGCCTGCGCATCGTCGCCCCGTGGGTGACGGCGCTGCCGGCGGAAGGACAGGCGGAGATCGCCAAGAAGATCGTCTCGCTCTTGGAAAAGCAGGGCGTCGCCTACGACATCGGCGCCTATCGCGATGCCCCGCCGGGCCTCCGCATCTGGGCCGGCGCGACGGTGGAAACTGCCGACATCACCGCCCTGCTGCCCTGGCTCGACTGGGCCTTCGCAGCCGTCGAGGCCGAGCGCCTTCCCGCATCCTCCCGCGCCGCGGAGTAACCATCCCATGCCGAAAGTGCTGATCAGCGACAAGCTGTCGCCTGCCGCCGTCGCCATCTTCAAGGATCGCGGCATCGAGGTCGATCTGAAGCCGGGCCTCGCGCCCGCCGAACTGCGCGCCATCATCGGCGAATACGACGGGCTCGCGATCCGCTCCGCCACCAAGGTCACGCGCGAGCTGCTCGATGCCGCGCCGCGACTGAAAGTGGTGGGCCGCGCTGGCATCGGCGTGGACAACGTCGACATCAAGTCCGCCACCGCCCGCGGCGTGGTGGTGATGAACACGCCGCACGGCAACACCATCACCACGGCCGAGCATGCGGTCGCGATGATGTTCGCCCTCGCCCGCCAGTTGCCGGAAGCCTCCGCCTCCACCAAGGCCGGCAAGTGGGAGAAGAACCGCTTCATGGGCGTGGAGCTGACCGGCAAGACGCTCGGCCTGATCGG
>JAFEFJ010000320.1 GCA_018240635.1 Pseudomonadota bacterium
GGCGTAGCGCATTGCGGTGGCGGAACTCCAGCCGGTCGATGCCGAGAGCGTCGGCCAGCATGTCCATCAGCGCCTCGCCCGCGATCGCCGCCTGCGGCACGCCGAAGCCGCGGAACGCGCCCGAGGGCGGCTCGGTGGTGTGGATCGCGGCCGACGTGCACAGCGCCGCTGGCACGCAGTACGGCCCGGTCGCGTGCACCGGCACGCGGTTCGCGACCGTCGGACCCCAGCTCGCATACGCCCCGGTGTTGAAGTCGCCGTGGAAGCAGAAGCCGGTCAGCCTGCCATCCGCATCCGCCGCCGCCTCGGCATGCACGCGGGAGGGATGGCGCTTCGTGCTGGATGCCATGCTCTCGGGGCGGGAATACACCATGCGCACCGGGCGGTTCAGCACCCAGGCGGCGGTGGCGATCATCCCCTGGATCGACAGGTCGAGCTTGCCGCCGAAGCCGCCGCCCGTCGCGGTCGGAACGATCCGCACCTGCTCCGGCGCGATGCCCAGGATGCCAGCGACCTCGTCGCGGTCCATGTAGGGCGCCTGGGTGCAGGCGACCACCTCGATGCGGTCGCCGACGCGGCGCGCATAGCCGGCCTCGGGCTCGATATAGGCGTGCTCGACGAAGCCGGTTTCGGTGCGGATCTCCGCCCGCGCGGCCCCGGCGCGAAGCCCGGCCTCGGCGTCGCCGCGCGCGACGCGGCCGCGGCACAGCACGTTGGCCTCGGCATGGGCATGCAACTGCGCCGCCTGCCCGGCCAGCGCGGCGTCGAAGCCCACGGGCTCCAGCGGATGCCAGACCAGCCCCAGATCGGCCTCGGTGATCGCGGCGATGGCGGCCGGGTCGCCGACCAGGGCGCAGACCGGCTCGCCGCGGTAGCGCACATAGCCCTCGGCTAGCACCGGCTGGTCCTTGCCCACCGGGTAGATGCCGAACAGGTTGCGGCCCGGCACGTCGCGCGCCGTCAGCACGCGCACCAGTCCGGGATGCCGCGCGGGCAGGGCGTCGGTGTCGCCCAGGGTGAAGCGCGCATGGGCGTGCGGGCTGCGGATCGCGCGCAGCGACAGCGCGGGCTCGTCCGGCAGCGCGTCCGCGCCATACCGCGTCGCGCCGGAAACCCGCGCCACGCCGTCGCGCCGCAGCAGCCGCGCGCCCACGGCGTGCGCGTTCCCGACGGGCGCGTCATCGCGACGCACGCCCTGCGCCGCGTCCATCACCGCCGCGACGATGCTGCGGTAGCCGGTGCAGCGGCACAGCACGCCGCCCAGCGCGTCCAGCGCCTCTTCCTCGGTCGGGCGCGGATTGGCGGTCAGCAGCTCGGTCGCCGCCATCAGCATCCCCGGCGTGCAGATGCCGCACTGCACGGCGCCGTGGCGCAGGAACGCCTGTTGCAGCGCGTCGGGCAGGCCGTCCTGGGCAAGCCCCTCCACCGTGCGGACCGCGCCGCCCTCCACCTGCGCCACCGGCACCAGGCAGGCGCAGGCCTGCTGTCCGTCCACCAGCACCGTGCAGGCGCCGCAATCGCCGGCGTCGCAGCCGATCTTGGTGCCGGTCAGGCCCAGCGTGCCGCGCAGCACCTGGGCCAGCGGCGCGCCCGGATCGGCGGCGACCCGCACCGGCCGCCCGTTCACGGTGAACCCGATGATGGTCATGCCGCCACCCGCGCAGCCGCGAACTGGTCGATGCCGCGCGCAATCAGCTCGAACGCCGCGTCCATCCGGTAGGAGGCCGGTCCGCGCACGTCGTCGATCGGCGCGAGCGGGGCGAGATGCGCCGAAGTCAGCAACCCGCGCGAGGGCAGGTGTCCCGCTAGCGCCGCCTCCAGCGCCGCCAGCCGCATGGCGGCCGCATTGCACGCGCCCACCGCGACGCCGGCGTGCCGCACCCGCCCGTCCGGGGCCTGATCCAGCACCAGCGCGACCATCGCGATCGAGATCACCAGGTAGCGCCGCGCGCCCAGCTTCAGGAACGCGCCGCGCGCGCCCGGCTGGGGCGCCGGGACGAACACGCCGGTCGCCAGCTCGTCCTCGCGGCGCGCGGTGCGCCGGCTGCCGAGCACGAAGTCCTGCACCGGCAGCATCCGCCGCCCGCCCGCGCTCTCCAGCACCACTTGGGCATCCAGCGCCAGCAGGTTCGGCGTGCCGTCGGCCGCCGGGCTCGCGTTGCACAGGTTGCCGATCAGCGTGGCGCGGTTCTGGATCTGCACGCCGCCCACCTGCCGCGCCGCCGCGCGCAGCCCGTCGAAGGCGGGGGGCAGGTCGGCGCGGATCAGGTCGGTCCAGGTCGCGCCGCAGGGGATCGTCCAGCCCTCAGGCCCGGCCTCGATCCGCCGGAGATCACGCAGCGCGGAGATGTCCAGCACGTCCTCGTGCCGGGGCTGGCCCAGGCGGGCCGGGTAATGGTCGGTGCCGCCCGCCACCACCGTCCAGCGCTGCTCCGCCAGCGCCGCAAGCGCGTCGCTCAGCCGGGTCGGGCGATACCAGCGTCCCATTGGCGTCCCATGCGCGTCGTAGATTGTTTGTATACGAATGATCGTCCGGCGCGGCCCGCCCTGTCAACGGGCCGTTTCGCTTGACGCAACGTTGGCGACTGTGTGCTGTGGCCCCGCCTGGACCGGCTCCGGGCCGCGGGGGAGGTGCCGAGTCCCCGGCGGACGTCACCACGGCGGAGATCCTGCTTGCAGAACAGCGGAGCGCGCAGGCGCGCGCTGCCCACCGTCAGCCGCTCCCTGCAGATCCTGGCGCTCGTGGTGCTCGTGCTGATCCTCGGCGCCACGGCGCAGCAGTTGCTGCAGATCCGCTCGGCCATCCTCGCCCAGACCGAGCAGCAGATGGCCCGGCTCGACATGGTCTTCGCCGAGCAAACCGGCCGCGCGGTGGAAACCGTGGATTTCGTGCTGCGCTCGATCGCCGCGCTGTCCGCCGCCAAGCATCACGCGCCGACGCACGAGGAGCTGGTCGAGGGCCATGTCGTCGATCAGGCCCAGGGGGTGCGCCAGCTCAGCCGCATCGCGGTCGTCGACGCGGCCGGGCAGATCCTGATTTCCGAGCCCCCGACGAAAGAGACGGACCTGCCCCCCGCCGGGCGCGCGCTGCTGGAGAAGATCGCGCATTCCGACGCGCCCGGCCCCTTCATCAGCGAGCCGGTCAAAAGCGCCGATGGCGCCTGGCACACGCTGATGGTCCGGCCGATCCGCGAGCACGGGCGCGGCTTGTCCGGCGCCGTCGTCGCCTGGATCAACCTCGCCTATTTCGAGGATTTCTACCGGTCGGTCGAACTCGACGACAACGGCGCGATCATCCTGCACCGCCGGGACGGCACGGTGCTCGCCCGTTTCCCGCATGCCGAGAAGGCGATCGGCACCAGCTTCGCGGACCTGCCGCCCTTCAAGGACATCCTCTCGCACGAGATGGCCGGCACGGTGGTGATGGACAGCCCGCTCGATGGCTCGGTCCGCGTGCTCGCGATCCGCGCGCTGAAGGCGTTTCCGCTCGCCGTGCAGGTCTCGGTGGACGAATCGCAGGTGCTCGCCCGCTGGCGCGGGCAGGCCTGGACCTTCACCGCCCTCGCGCTCGTCGCCAGCGGCATCATCGTCTCGCAGTTGCTGATGCTGGCGCGCCGCTCGCGCGAGGCGGAACGCCTCGCGGGCGAATTCCGCGCCGCGAGCGAAAGCGCGCAGACCGCCAACGTCGCGCTGCGCGAACAGATGGCCGAGCGCGAGCGGGCCGAGGCGGCGCTCAGCCAGGCCCAGCGCATCGAGGCGGTCGGCCAGCTTACCGGCGGGGTCGCGCACGACTTCAACAACCTGTTGACCGTCATCCTCGGGAATATCGATCTCCTCGAGGCGTCCGCTCAGAAAGGCGTCGGCGGACGGATGGCGGAGCGTCTGGTGGCGATGCGCGGCGCGGCCGAGCGCGGCGCGCGGCTCACCGGCCAGCTTCTCGCCTTCGCCCGGCGCCAGCCGCTGGTGGCGCGGGCGGTCGATCTGAACGCGCTGATACGGGGCATGGAGGGCCTGCTGCGCAGTGCCATCGGCGGCCACATCGCGTTGCACCTGGACTTGGCGCCCGGCCTCTGGCCGGCGCTGGTGGACCCAAC
>JAFEFJ010000321.1 GCA_018240635.1 Pseudomonadota bacterium
CATTGTGATCGCCGACAACCTGGGCAGCCACAAGGTCGCCGGCGTGCGCGAGGCAATCGAGGCACGTGGCGCCAGTCTGCTGTTCCTGCCCCCTTACTCGCCCGACCTCAACCCGATCGAGCAGGTCTTCGCAAAGCTGAAGGCGCTCATCCGCCGCACCCAGCCCAGAACCAGGGAACGCCTCTGGCAAACCATCGGAACCACACTCGACCGCTTCGCACCAGCCGAGTGCCGCAACTACCTCGCAAACTCAGGCTGCGGACAAACCAAGTGAAACCGCTCTAGGGGTCGCGGCCGGTGGGGTGCCGGCCGATCCCCACCGCGGCGATCAGACCGGTCGATGCCGCACCGGTAACGTCGTCCAGGCAGTCGTTGCATTCGATCAGTTGGGCGCTGGCGATATCGTGGATCTCGTTGTGCTGGTGGCTCGAATCCGTCACCCAGCGGCCGGTGAAGGTCATGATGCAGCCTTTGGTGATCGCCTCGCCGCGCTTGTCGAAATCGCTTAGTTCGTCGGCGATCCAGCCTGCGACGCCGCCTATCGCGTCGCCCACGATGCCGCCCACCGCGGCACCCGCCAGGATCATCGCGGCGGCGATCAGCAGGCACAGCGCGGCGCCGATGCCGAACGTCGCCAAGCCGAGCGCCACGCAGATCGCGGCCGCGGCCGCGGCGCCGGCGACCGCCCCGGCGACCGAGCCGACCGCGCCGCCGACCGCCGCGTAGTCCCCGATATGCGAGCCGATCTCGCAATGCAACGCCGGCAGCCCGGTCGCCGCATCGACCACCTTGAACGCGGGTCCGTCGTTCGGTGCGCCGCGGGTGCGGATCTCCGTCACGTCGAGGCCGGCCTGAGTGGGGTCCAGCAGCGCGAGAGAGGAGCCGCCAAGGTTGAACGTCCAGTCGTTGTCGTTGAACGGCGGCACGCCGGTGTTCTTGCCTGCGCACAAGACGCAGCCGCTGAGGGTGATCTGGCTCGGGTTCTGCACGTGCAGCCGATCGAACCAGTTCACCGCCCAGCCGATGAAAAATCCCAGCACCGCGCCGGCGAGGGCGGCGACAACGATCGCCGCCGCCACGATGGCGAACGCGCCGCCGGCGAGCCCGGCGATGGCGGCTGCCTCAAGGAACGCGGCCAAACCGACGACCCCCGCCCCGCCGAACACCCAGCCCAGCACCCGTCCGACGGCGGCGTCCGGATCACCGCCTTCCTTGTGGACGGTCTCGCACCCGGCCATGGTCAGGGCCCTCCAGTGGTGATCGTGAGCGTCACGCCGCCGCTCGGCACGCCGCCTTGGCGCACGTTCACGTTGAAGGTTCCGGCTGGGCCGGGGCCGTCAGGCGCCTCGACCCGCAGCTCGACTTCGCGCATCGCCTCGCCTGGGACGAACAGGAACGACGACGGCGTGACCGTCGCGGGCCAGAGCGGCCCCTTGCCTTCGAACCGGGCCTTCGGATCGAACGCCTTGCCGCTGCCGTCCTGGAACACGTAGGAATCGATGTCGATCTGCACCAGATAACAGCTGGTGCGATCGGCACGGCGCTTCTCCCCGCGCTGTTCATTGCGCTGCCTGATCATCCATGCATAGGCCCATTCGGCAGCCAGTCCGACCGCCGACAGCAGGATGTAGCCGGCCGCCATCATGGAAAGCGTATGAACGATGCCGGTGTCGGCATTGGCGTGCCCGGACACCAGCCCGGCCACCAGACCGAGCACGCCCCAGCCGAGAAATACCCTGTGCGGCCGCAGGATCGGACCACCGCCCTCCTTCACCGCGGGACAGCCATCAGGATAGCGGTTGAAGATCGGAATCTTCTGCGTCACCACCGAATGCGCGGCATGCACCTGGGTGTTGTTCCAGCCCCGGTTGTTCGACGGATTGCCGTCGTCGGGATGCGACAGTTCCACTTCGATGCAGTAGTGGCCCGGCACATCGGGGGTGCGCCATTTCACTGGCACGATCGCGGCGCCGGGCCAAACGGGCACGTTGGCGTTGAGGGTCGCGATCGGGTGACGGGTCTGTCCGCCGGCGCCGAACTCGATCCAGCGCACGTCGACCGTGGTGCCGTTGGCGGGTTCGTCGCGCGAGGAATTATGTACCTCGATCGTGACGTCGTACTCGGTGCCGGCGGTGAGGTTGTAGGTGTATTGTTCGACGCCGCCCAGGAAGATGCGGACGTCCGGATTGTCCCAGGTGACGGGCTGGTTCAGCTGCATAAGCAGGAACTGGTCGTAGATGCACGGATCGGGCTTGCGGATCACATGGCCCGGCACGACGACGCAAGGATCGCCCTCGGGCGTCTTCTCGCGCGTGAGGATCTGCCAGATCCTGCAAAGCACGCAGCCGTGAGCGCCGGTCTTCACGGTCGTCCGGTCAGTGGTCTTGCCGCAACACGCCATCGTGACCTCCCTCGCCGGGGCGTTGGGTCAGTGCGTCGTGCGCCTTATCCGATGCCTGTCATGGCGGGCACCGATAGCGATCGGCTAGGCCGTCATTTTCCGCCAAAGACCCATCTCAGGACGCGCCCGCGAAACGCCACCCCGAGCACCAAGGCCATTGCCGCCGTCACCAGCAGCATCAGTTCGAGCGTGCCGTCGCCTCCATCCGGCGCCCAGCCGAACAGACGTTCGAGGAAATCCATCGCTCGTTTCCTCCGGTTGCTTGCCGAACTTCCGGCCGCTGGCGGCCGCTTACGCGCCGTGCGCATCGCCTGAGGCAACGTGAGCGTGCCGCCGAGCGTTAACATGAGGCGGCAATATCGGCAAAGCAAGGAAATCGCCCGACCGGCAAGCTGGGCGCGGACGGGCAAGACCTGCCCGGTCTTTCCGGAGGCTCCGCGCCCGGCTCTACCCGCCCGCGTCCTTCCGCATCACCGCCGCGATCTCGGCACCCGGCATCGCGTCCGCCGCGAAGCGGAACGTGCCGGTGTCCAGCAGCTCGCGGCCCGCCCGCAGCAGCGCGCCGAATGCGGCGCGGGTGAGGGTGCCGCCGAGGCTGATGCGTTTCGCGCCGGCCTCCGCCATCGCCGCTACCGACAGGCCGGGGATGCGCGGGTTGGCGAGCACGTTCACCGGGCGGGAGACCGACGAACAGACCGCGCGGATCGCCGCCATATCGGGCAGGCCGGGGGCGTAGAGGACCTCGGCGCCCGCCTTTTCGAAGGCCTGCAGGCGGCGGATCGTGTCGTCCAGGTCAGGGCGGCCGTGCAGGAAGTTCTCGGCGCGCGCGGTCAGCACGAAGCCGCCAGGGACGGCGCGCGCCGCCTCCGCCGCCGCCGCGACGCGCTCCACCGCGAGCGAAAAGTCGTAGATGGGGGCGCCGGGGTTGCCGCTCGCGTCCTCGATGGAGCCGCCGGCGAGGCCGGTTTCGGCGGCGAGGCGGATGGTCTCGGCCGCCGCGTCGGGCGCGTCGGCGAAGCAGTTCTCCAGATCGGCGTTCACCGGCAACGACGTCTCGGCCACGATGTCGGCGGCGTTGGCCAGCACCGCCGCGCGGCCCGGCACGCCGTCCACCACGCCGATCGAGAAGGCGAAGCCCGCGCTGGTGGTGGCGAGCGCCTGGAAGCCCATCGAGGCGAGGATGCGCGCCGAGCCCCGGTCCCACGGGTTCGGCAGCACGAATGCCCCCGGCGCCGCGTGCAGCGCGCGGAACGCTTCGACCTTCTGGGCGCGGGTCTCTGTCATCGCTCTTTCTCTCCGGATGCGGCGCGCAGCCTGCGCGCGGCCGCCGCCTGTTGCTACGGACGGGGCCGTAGTATCACCGACGCGGCGGGAACGGGCCGGGGGAAACGGAGCCATGGGCAACATCGTCGTGACCGGCGGCAGCGGCAAGGCCGGGCAGGCCACGATCCGCGACCTGCTGGCGCACGGGCACGCGGTGGTGAACGTCGATACCGCGCCGCCGCGCGAGGCGCTGTGCCACTTCATCCGCGCCGACCTGAACGACCTGGGCCAGACCATCGACGCGCTTGCATCCACGCCCGGCGCGGTGGACCGCCGGCGCGATCCGCTGGGCCGGACGGAGGCGGTGATCCATCTGGCCGGCATCCCGGCACCCGGCAT
>JAFEFJ010000322.1 GCA_018240635.1 Pseudomonadota bacterium
GGCGTTCCTGATCACCGCGTCGGAAGGCGCGAACCAGCAGCTGGACGACCTGCGGACGCGGGCCGAGGATTTCGAGCCGCTGACGCAGAACCGCCTGCTGGCCGGCGCGCTGCTGCCGGCGCAATGGGTGATCCACGCGCAGCGGCTGCGCGCGATGTTCCGCGACCAGGCGGCGGCGCTGTTCCGCGACTGGGACGTGCTGATCGCCCCCGCCACGCCCACCGCCGCGACGCCGATCGGGCAGGAGATGCTGGAAGCCGACGGCGCCAGCGTGCCGCTGCGGCCGAACATGGGCGTCTATACCCAGCCGATCAGCTGCATCGGCCTGCCGGTACTGGCGGTGCCGGTGCAGAACGCCGACGGCGCGCTTCCCATCGGCGTGCAGTTGATCGCGGCCCCCTGGAACGAGGCTGCGCTTTTCCGCGCGGCCCGCCACCTGGAGCGCGAGGGCATCTGCGCCGCCCCGGTTGCGCCCGCGTTCAGGGATTGAGCCGATGGTGATCGACGACCCCGAAGTGGTGGCCGAGGTGCGGGCGGCGTTCGAGCGGTACGAGCGGGCGCTGACCACCAACGACACGGCGGTGCTGGACGAACTGTTCTGGGACAGCCCGCGCACCATCCGCTACGGCATCAACGAGAATCTGTACGGCATCGAGGAAATCCGCGCCTTCCGCTCGGCGCGCGAGCCGGTGGACCTGATGCGCGACCTCGCGCGGACCGAAATCCATACCTACGGGCGCGACTACGCGACCGCGAGCACGCTGTACCGCCGGCGCGGCAGCGGCCGGACCGGGCGGCAGATGCAGACCTGGCTGCGCACGCCCGCCGGGTGGCGGATCGTGGCGGCGCATGTCTCGTTCCTGGAATTCGATTTCCCTGCCGCATCGTAACTTGCCAGCACGGCCCCGGCGCGGGTGAATCTCCCGCGGGGGAGAGATGCGGTGATCGGCGTCGCGTGGGGGCGGACCGGCTTTCGGGCCTGGCGGATCGGCGGGGATGGCCGGGTGCGCGACCGGCGTGCCGGCGCACGCGGCCTGCTGTCGGTGCCGGATGGGCGATTCTCGGACACGCTGCGGGAGGAACTCGGCCGCTGGATCGCGGGCGGTGAGGACCGCATCCTGATCGCCGGGCCCGCCTGGAGCATGGCGGGCGGCGCGCAGGGGTTCCGCATCCCCCGGCCGCGCCCCTGCCCGACGCCCTGCGGCGTCGAGGAACTGGCCGCCGCGCTCGCCGACGTGCCGTTCGACTGGGCGCGGGTGCGGCTGGTGCCCGGCGTGCGCGATCCGCGCTCGGGCGGAGAGACTCTGAACGGCGAGGAGACACATCTGCTGGGCGCGGCGGCGGCGATCGGCGGCAGCGGCACGCTGTGCCTGCCGGGACCGATGAGCTGCTGGGCGCAGATGGACGCGGGGCGGATCGCCGCGCTGTCCTGCCACCTGACGGGCGAGGCGTTCGCGGCGTTGCGCGCGGCGCTGCTCGGCCGGCCAGTGCGGGAGCAGGCGCCCGATCCGGCGGCCTTCGGGCGCGGACTGACGCTGTCGCACGCGCCCGGGGGGATGCTGAGCGGCCTCGCGCGGCTGCGCGCGGCGGCGGCGCGGCCCGGCGCGGCAGAGGGGGCGGAGGGCGCGGCGCTGGCCGCCGAGCTGCTCGGGCTGCTGGTGGGCGCGGAGGTCAACACGGCGATGCCGCCGCGGGCCGAGGTGCATCTGGTGGGCGAGTCGGAGCATCTGGCGCTCTATGCGCAGGCGATCCGTGCGCTGGGCGGGGCGGCGCTGCCGCCGGTGCCGGACACGATGCTGGCGGGCCTGACCGCGCTGGGCGGGGCGGCGCGCTGGGACTGACGCCTTGATCCAGCGCAATTGCGCCCCGCGCGAGGCTGTGGGAGCGTCCGCGCGAATCCACGCCCCGAGGAGGTTCCGGTGAGCGATCCGCTCCCCTTCGCGCCCTTCGCCCCCGCGACGCAGCCCGATCTCGACAGCCCCGCCTATGTCGGCACCCGCAAGCGCCACCCGCTGCGCGCGCCGGTCAAGATGCCGCAGACGGTGACGGAGACGACCGGGCCGCGCTTCTCGACCGCGCATTTCCCGCCCGTCGCCGATCTTTCGCGCGTCGGCGGGAAGGAGGCGCTGGGCGAGCGCATCATCGTGGCGGGCACCGTGACGGACGGCGACGGCAGGCCGGTGCCGCACACGATGATCGAGATCTGGCAGGCCAATGCCTGCGGGCGCTACCATCATCCGGGCGACCAGCACGACGCGCCGCTCGACCCCAACTTCCACGGCAACGGCCGCGTGTTCACCGACGCCGAGGGCCGCTACCGCTTCATGACGATCAAGCCGGGCGCCTATCCCTGGCCGAACCACCGCAACGCCTGGCGGCCGAACCACATCCACTACTCGCTGTTCGGCCCCGCCTTCGCGACGCGGCTCATCACGCAGATGTATTTCCCGGGCGACCCGCTGCTGGCGCTCGATCCGATCTACAACTCGGTTCCCGACAAGGCGGCGCGGGAGCGGCTGATCAGCAGCTTCGAGATCGGCCTGACGGAACCCGACTACGCGCTGGGCTACCGCTTCGACATCGTGCTGCGCGGCCGCGCCGCGACGCCGATGGAGAACTGACATGACCGTGCCGCGCATCCCCACCAGCAACCAGACCATCGGCCCGTACTGGCATCTGCTGGAAGACAAGAGCTGGGCCGACCTGACGCGCTTCGGCGCGGCGGGCGAGACAATCGTGCTGACCGGCATCCTGTACGACGGCGACGGGCCGATGGCCGAAGGCTGCATCGAGATCTGGCAGTCAGACCCGCCGGCGGACGACCGCTTCCCGGGCTTCGGGCGCAGCGGCACCGACAAGGAAGGCCGCTACCGCTTCACGACGCTGAAGCCGGGCGCCGAGCCGGGACGCGGCAACGCGCAGCAGGCGCCGCATATCGACGTGATGATCCATGCGCGCGGCCTGCTGCATCCGGTGGTCACGCGCGCCTATTTCGCGGGCGAGGCGCTGAACGAGACCGACCCGCTGCTCGCCTCGATCGACGATCCGCATCGCCGCGCCACGCTGATCGCGCGGCCCGAGGGCGCGGGGGTCTGGCGTCTCGACCTGCGGCTGCAGGGCGACGGCGAAACCGTGTTTCTGGACGTGTGATGGCGGGGAACTCCTGATGCCAGGGGACATCTGATGCCGGTCAATCCCGCCGACAGCCCGGTGATGGGCACGCTGTACGGCAGCGACGCAATGCGCGCCGTGTTCGACGAGGCGGCGCACACGCAGCGGATGCTCGACGTTGAGGCGGCGCTCGCGCGCGTGCAGGCCGGGCTTGGGATCATTCCCGCTGAGGCCGCCGAGGCGATCGCGCGGGCGGCGCGGATCGAGAACCTCGATGTCGCGGAACTTGCGGCGAGCGCGCGCAACGTGGGCTACCCCGTGGTCGGGCTGGTGCGCGGGCTGTCGCGCGCCGCGGGCGAGGCGGGCGGCTGGACGCATTGGGGCGCCACGACGCAGGACATCGTCGATAGCGCGACGGTGCTGCAGGTGCGCGAGGGGCTGGCGCTGATCCGCGCCGAACTGGTTGCGGTTGCAACCGCCCTGGCCGCGCAGGCGGACCGGCACCGCGCGACGGTGATGGCGGGGCGGACGCATCTTCAGCACGCGCTGCCGGTGACGTTCGGGCTGAAATGCGCGATCTGGCTGCAACCTTTGCTTGCCCATATCGACCGGCTGGATCAGTTGCGCCCGCGCGTGGAGGTGGTGAGCTTCGCCGGCGCGGCGGGCACGCTCGCCTCGCTCGGCGATCAGGGCATCGCGGTGATGGAGGGGCTGGCCGCGGCGCTCGGCCTGGGCGCGGCGCCCGCGCCCTGGCACGTGGCGCGCGACGGGCTGGCCGAGGCGGTGTCGTTCCTGGGGCTGGTGTGCGGCAGCCTCGCGAAGATCGCGACCGACGTGATCCTGCTGGCGCAGAGCGAGCTGGGCGAACTGGCCGAGCCCTACGTGCCGGGACGCGGCGCGTCATCGACCATGCC
>JAFEFJ010000323.1 GCA_018240635.1 Pseudomonadota bacterium
CTTCCACGCCGCCACGACGCCCATCGGGATTGCCACGATCAGCGACAGCAGCAGCGTTATCACCATCAGCGACAGGGTCGGCTCGATCCGCTGCGCGATCATTTTCGTGACCGGCAGGTTGGTGAAGATCGAGACGCCCAGGTCGCCGTGCAGGATGTTCCAGATCCACTCGCCGAAGCGCACGATGAAGGGCCGGTCGAGGCCGAGCGAGGCGCGGATGCGCTCCACGTCGGCGGGCGTGGCCTGATCGCCCGCGATGATCGCCGCCGGGTCGCCCGGCGCGAGATACAGCAGGCTGAAGACGAACAGCGCCACGATCAGCATGACCGGGATCGTCGCCAGGACGCGGCGGGCGGTGTAGGCCAGCATCAGGTTTTCGTCACACCCCAGAACACCGGGAACGGCGCCTTGACCACGCCGCTCACGTTGCTCCGCCAGGCCTGGTACAGCTGGAAGAACCCGGTCGGGATATAGGTGACGAAATCCATCGACGCCTTGTTGCAGGCGTCGATCGCCGCCTTCTCCGCCGCAGCGTTCGGGGCGGCGTACCAGTCGTCGATCGTCTTCTGCACCGCCTCCGACTTGGGCCAGCCGAACCAGCAGGCGGGGCTGTCGGGACCGCTGGTGTTCAGCGCGTTGTAGGGTGCGGGATTGATGCAGTCCGCGCCCGCATGCCAGGTGTGGAAGATGTTCCAGCCCCCCTTCGCCGGCGGCTCCTTGCTCGCGCGGCGCTGCCCGACGGTGCCCCAGTCCAGCGCCTGATAATCGACGTTCATGCCGATCTTGCCCAGCAGGTCGGCCGTCACGTCGCCCTGCGCCTTGGTGATCGCGATGTTGGTCGCGACCAGCAGGATCACCTTCTCGCCGTTGTAGCCCGACTCCGCCAGCAGCTTCTTCGCCATCTCGAAGTCGCGCTTGCCCTTCAGCGGCTCGCCGCCGACTTCCGTGTACAGCGCGGTGCCGGGCGTGAAGAAGCCGGGCAGCGGCTTCCACATCGCCGGCTCCTCGCCCACGATGGCGGTCATGTAGTCGGCCTGGCTGAGCGCGATCTGCACCGCGCGCCGCGCCCGCACGTCGCTGAACGGCGGATACAGGTGGTTCATCCGGAAGCTGCCGATGTTGCCCAGCGGGTCGGCGACATCCACGCGCAGGTTTGCATTCTTCTTGAGCAGCGGCACCACGTCCGGCAGCGGCGTCTCCCACCAATCGACCTCGCCGCTCTGCAGCGCGGCGGCGGCGGTGGCGGGATCGGGGATGATCTGCCACTCGATCCGCTCGAAGTTGACCGGCTTGCCGCCGGCCATCCAGCTCGGCTTCTCCGGGCGCGAGGCATAGCCGTCGAACTTCGTGAACACCGCCTTCGCGCCTTGGACGTATTCGTCCGTCTTGAAGCGCATCGGACCGGAGCCGACATATTCCTTGATCTGCTTGAACGGATCGGTCGCGGCGATCCGCTCGGGCATGATGAAGCAGACGGGCGTGCTGCCCTTGCCCAGCGCGAACAGCATCTTGGTGAAAGGCTGGTTCAGCCGGAAGCGGAAGCCGCGGTCGTCGATCACCTCCAGCGCATCGAGCTTGGGCGCGATCAGGCCGCCCATCACGTCGCGCTTCATCCACCGCTTGATACTGGCGACCGCGTCCTTCGCCAGCACCGGCTCGCCGTCGTGGAATTTCAGGCCGGGGCGCAGCTTGAAGGTCCAGGTCTTGAAGTCCGCCGAAACCTCGTGCCCCTCGGCCATCTGCGGCTGCGGCACGAGGTTTTCATCGACGCCGTAGAGCGTGTCCCAGATCATCAGCGAGGCGTTGCGCACCACGTATTGCGTGCCCCAGATCGGATCGAGGTTCGCGAGGTCCGCCTGCGGGACGAAACGCAGTGTCTTGGCGTCCGCCGCCAGCGCGAGCGACGGCGCGGCCAGCCCGCCCGCCGCGATCCCGCCCGCCAGCCCACCCGCCGCCTTCAGCAAACTCCGACGCCGCATCCGTTGAGCCCCTCTGTTCTTGGTCAGCGTTCCGCGTGGCGGGCGCGCACCTGACGGCGGCGAGCCTGCCCCAACGCGGACCCGGCCGCCATCACTTCCGGCGGCCGGGCCGGCGGGCGGATGCAAACGCCGGGCCGCGATCAGGTGCGGTGGACGTTCCAGAACATGACGAAGCCGCTCAGCACCCCGTCGATCTCGGTGCGGTAGGCGGTGTCGTAGAAATTCTGGCCGAGCGGGATGTAGGGCACGTCGATCAGCGCCTGCTCCTGCAACTCCCGCGCGAGCTTCTGCTGCGCGGCCAGGTCCGGGGCGGCGATCCAGTCCTGGCGCAACTGCTCGATTTTCGGGCTGGTCGGCCAGCCGAACAGCCCCGCCTGCCCGTTGCCGCGCAGGAAGGCATGGCCCACCGGGTTCATCTGGTCCAGCCCCTGCCAGAAGGTGTGGAACAGGTTCCACCCGCCCTGGTCGATCGGCTCCTTCTTCGCGCGGCGCTGCACCAGCGTGCCCCAGTCCATCGCCTGGTAATCGACGTTGAAGCCGACCTTCTGGAGCATGTCGGCGCCGACATCGGCCAGCGCTTTCAGGATCGGGAAGTCGGTCGGCGCCATCAGCACCACCTTCTCACCCTTGTAGCCGGCGGCGGCGATCTCCTTCTTCACCGCCTCGTAGTCGCGCGGCGAGGTGAAGACCGAAAGCCCCACGTCGCTCGCCATCGGCGTGCCCGGCGTGAACATGCCGGTCGGCACGTGGTACAGGCTCGGGTCGTCGCCCACCACCGAGATCATGAAGTCCGACTGCTGCACCGCCTTCAGCAGCGCGCGGCGGATCGCCGGGTTGTCGAACGGCGGATGCAGTTCATTGAGCCGCATGCAGGCGATCTGCCCCGCCGGATCGGCGATCGGGGTCTTGATCTTGGCGTTGCCCTTGAACAGCGGGATCATGTCGGCGGTGGGGTTCTCCCACCACTGCACCTCGCCGGTCTGCAAGGCGGCGGAGGCGGTCGAGGGGTCGGGCACCACCTGCCACTCCACCCGGTCGAAATGCACGATCTTCGGCCCGGCGGTCAGCGACACCGCGCCGCTCTCGCGCGGCTTGTAGCCGGCGAACTTCTCGTAGACCACGCGCGAGCCCACCACGCGCTCGTCGGCCTTGAAGCGGAACGGTCCGCTGCCGACCATCTCGGTGATCTGCTTGAACGGATCCGTCATCGCCAGCCGCTCGGGCATGATCGCGCAGAAATTGCTGCCCGGCTTCCCCAGCGCCTCGGGAAGCAGCGCGAAAGGCTGCTTCAGGCGGAACTGGATCGTCTTGTCGTCGGGAGCGGAAAGTTCGTCGGTCATCGCGATCAGCGTCTGGCCGAAAGGATCGCGCGCGCCCCACCGCTTGATGCTCGCCACGCAATCGCGCGCACGCACCTTCTGCCCGTCGTGGAACACGAGCCCGTCGCGCAGCGTGAGCTTCCACAGCTTGCCGTCCGCTTCGACGGTGTGGCCTTCGACCATCTGCGGCTGGATCTTGTAGCTCGCGTCCATGCCGTAGAGCTGATCGAAGATCATGAAGCCGTGGTTGCGGGTCACGTAGGCGGTCGTCCAGATCGGATCGAGCACCGTCACGTCTGCCTGCGGGATGAACTTCAGCACCGAGCTTCCCTGCGCCCGGCCGATCGAGGGCCGAGCCAGCGCGCCTGCGGTGACTGCCGCCGCCCCGGCAAGGAAGTCGCGTCGCTTCATCCGATGGTCTCCCGGATATGTTGCATTGCGGCGAACCTGACAGGCGCGTGATCCGACGGCAAGCCGGTTCGCGCCCTCGCCCTCACCCTCCCGTTGCGCCGAAACGGGAGGGTGAGGGCCTATTCCCCGAACAGTCCCAGGCGGTCCGCCCGCACCCGCCGGTCCTCGCCCATGCGGACCGTGACGCCCGAGCGGTCGAAGAACTCCAGGATCTGGATCGCCACCTTGCGGCCGTTGTCCAGCCGGTCGCGGAACGCCGCCGCCGTCAGCCGCCCGCCCGCGTCCTCGGCGGCGAGCGCGCCCGCCACGGCCGCCA
>JAFEFJ010000324.1 GCA_018240635.1 Pseudomonadota bacterium
CACAGCATTTTGTGTCCGTCCACGCTTTGCGCCCCAATATGTCCTTCACGCCCTTCCCCGCCCCGGCTAGCCTCGGGGCATGGGAACACATCCGGTCTGGCGTGGCGTTCGGCTGAGGCGGCTTGCGGCGGCGTGGGACCCGGATGGGCCGGCGCGGCCGGTGGCGATCCCCGCGGGGTGGGACGACGCGGCGGGCGAGGCGCTCGCCGGACTGGCGCCCGGCGGGGGCGCCGCATCGCTGCCCGAGGCGGCGGAGCGGTGGATCGGCCCGATCGCCGCCGCCGCGCGGGCGGCGGGCTTCGCGGACGGGGAAGCCGATGCGCTCGCCGCCCGGCTGCACACGCTGCTGCTGCGCCGCCGGGGCGCGCCGGAGGCGGCGGTCTGGTGCGGCGCGGCGAGCGCCGAGCCGGGCTTCGCGCTGAACCTCGCGGCGTTCCACGATCCCGGCGCGGGCTTCGACGTCGCGGGCTTCGCCGAGGCGGTGGAAACCGCCGTCCGCGCGCTGTCGCTCGTCGCCCCGCAGGCGGCGCGGCTGCGCATCGGGATCGCCGATTTCGACGGGCTGGCGGCCGCGCTGGGCCTGAGCCTGGCGGACGCGGCGGCGCGCGACCTTGCCGCCGCCATCGCCGCCCTGCTGCGCGGCGCGGCGGAGGCGGAGTCCGCGCGCCTCGCCCGCCGCCTGGGCGCCCGCCGCACCGGCCGCGCCTGGCCCGCGCCGCCCGCGCGCTGCGTGGTGCCCGGATTGGCCGAAGCGGCGGCTGCCGCGCGCCAACCCGGGCAGGCGCTGCGCCACGCGGCGCTGACCGGGATCGGCGAGCCGGGCGCGCCCGAGGCGCTGCTGGGCGTCGCCGCCGGCGGGATCGCGCCCGCCTTCTCCCCGCTCGGCCAGGATGGCGGGCTGAGCCACGCGACGCGCGCCTTCATGGCGGCGCGCGGGCTGAGCGCCGAGGCGGTGCTGGCCGCCGTGCTGCGCGGCGAAAGCCCGCTGCCCTACGCCGATGCCGCCGCCCATGCGGCGCTGCACGACGCGGTCGCGCCGTTCATCGAGGCGGTGCCGCCGCGGCCGGTCGCGCGCGCGGCCCCCCGTACGGCGGCCGCGGCGCGGCGGGATTTGCCCTCGCGCCGCGCGGGCTACACGCAGAAGGCGGCGGTCGGGAAGCACCGGCTGTTCCTGAAGACCGGCGAATACGCCAACGGTTCGCTGGGCGAGGTGTTCGTCACGCTGCCGCGCGACAGCGCCGCGCTGCGCGAGGCGATGGATGGGCTGGCGATCGCGACGAGCCTCGGCTTGCAGCACGGCGTGCCGCTGGAAGCCTTCGTCGATGCGCTGGTCGCGGGACCGGCGATGGGATCGCTGCCGGTGGAGGGCGATCCGGCGGTGCGCCGCGCGGGCTCGCTTGCCGACTATGTGTTCCGCCACCTGGCGGTGCACTATCTGGGACGGACCGACCTGCCGGAGCCGGCGGCGGAGGACGCGGCGGCCGCGCCGCCCGCCGATGCGCCGCCCAGCCTGCCGCTCGACCTGCCCGCCGACGCGGCGGCGCGCCAGCGGCGGCGGGGCTTCCGGGTGGTGGGACAACACTGAGGGGAGACCGCGCCATGGCGGGACAGATCGAGGCGAAGCTGGCGGAACTGGGCATCACGCTGCCGACGCCGATGCAGCCGATCGCGAACTACGTGCCCGCCGTGCAGACCGGCAACCTGGTCTTCGTGTCCGGCCAGGTGCCGGCGGTGGACGGCAAGATCCTGAAGACCGGCAAGGTGGGCCAGGACCTGAGCCTGGAGGAAGGCAAGGCCGCCGCGCGGCAGTGCTTCATCAACGTGCTGGTGCATCTGAAGGCGGCCTGCAACGGCGACCTGGACCGCGTGCGCCGCGTGGTGCGGCTGGGCGGGTTCATCGCGGCCTCCCCTTATTTCGTGGACCATGCGCAGGTGATGAACGGCGCGTCCGACCTGGCGGTGGCCGTCTTCGGCGACGCCGGCCGCCATGCGCGCACGACGATCGGCGTGCCGTCGCTGCCGATCGACGCGCCGGTGGAGGTCGAGGGTCTGTTCGATATCGGGTGGTAGCGCGGCCCGCTCAACCTTCTCCGCCCCCGGGGGCGGAGAGGGTTGGGTGAGGTGGGGGATTCCAGAGGCCGCGGATGGTCCCAGCCAACTTCGGCGGCTTGCGGGCAGCGACGTTCCCACCTCATCCGCCCGTTGCTCCGCAACGGGCCCCTCCCTCTCCGCCCCATGGGCGGAGAGGGGAAGAAACGAAGCCCCCTACCCCGCCTTCACAATCCGGTTCCGCAGCACGCCGAGGCCGCTCACCTCAAGCTCCATCACGTCGTCGGGCTTGAGGAACCTTCCCAGTTCAAGACCGCAGCCGCCGCCCACCGTGCCGGAGCCGATGAACTCGCCGGGGTGCAGCGTTTCGCTCGCGGAGATATGCGCGATGATGGCCCCGAAGTCGTGGTGCATCGTGCCGCTGTTGCCGCGCGACCATTCCTCGTTGTTGATGCGCGCGACCATCGTGAGGTTGTCGGGCCGGCCGATCTCGTCGGCGGTCACGAGCCAGGGGCCGAGGACGTTGCCGGTGTCGAAGTCCTTGCCCTTGGCGGGGCCGAGGCCGGCCGGCATCTCCCGCATCTGCGCGTCCCGGGCGCTCACGTCGTTGAAGATCATGTAGCCGTAGATGTGCGACCACGCATCGGCGCGCGAAATGTCCGCGCCGCGCTTGCCGATCACCACGCCGAATTCCAGCTCGTAGTCCAGCATTTCGGCATAGCGCGGCCAGCGCACGTCGGTTTCGGTGCCGATCACGCTGAAGCGGTTTCCCTTGTAATAGACAGGCTGCTCGTACCACGCCTGTGGCACATCGACCTTCGCGGGATCGAGCCGTTCGGTGCCTTGGCCGAACAGATAGCGGTTGGCGCGGGCCTGGCGGACATGCTGCTCGAACACGAGGCAGTCGCGCATCTGGCGCGGCTCCGGCATGGGCGCGAGCAGGCGCACCCCGGCCAGCGGCACCACGGCGGGCGCGCGGCGCAGCAGCCCTTCCGCCGCTTCCAGCCCGGCCTCCCCCGCGTCGATCAGCGCCAGCATGTCGCGGAACATCGGCGAGGGCGCGGCGGCGGTGAAATCGACGATCTCTGTCTCGCCCGGGCGCAGCGCGCCGATGTGGCGTTCGCCGTTGGTTTCGCCATTGGTCTCAAACGTGACGAGCTTCATGCGGCTTCCCCCGGCTGTGCTGCGGTCATGCGGCGATGCCCTCGACCGGCGCGAGCGGCGGGCGGCCGCGGATCATGTCCGACGCCTTCTCGGCGATCATCATGGTGGAGGCGTAGGTGTTGGCCGACGGCATGTTCGGCATGATCGAGGCATCGACGACGCGCAGCCCCTGCAACCCGTGCACGCGCAACTCGTCGTCCACCACGGCGGTGGGATCGCTGGATGGCCCCATCCGCGCCGTGCCGATCAGGTGATAGGCGGTGGAGCCGTAGCGGCGCGCGTAATCGAGCAGCTCGTCGTCGGTCTGCGCCGCGTCGCCGGGCAGTTCCTCGCCGGCGTAGTAGCGCGCGAGTTCCGGCGTGCGCAGCAGGCCGCGCGCCAGACGGAGCCCTTTCACCAGTACCTGGCGGTCCATCGGATGGCTCAGGTAGTTCGGCTGGATCGCCGGGTCCTGGAACGGATCGGTGGAGCGGGCGCGCACGAAGCCCACGCTTTCCGGCCGGTGCTGCCAGACGCCCACCGTCATGCCGGGGAACTTGTCCAGCATGCCGATGAAGCCCGCCTTGTAGCTGCCCGGCGTGAAGACGCCTTGCAGGTCCGGGTCCTGCATCGTGTCCTCGGTCTTCCAGAACCAGTACACCATGGATGGGCACTGCGCGACGATGCTCGGTTTGCCCATCGCCCAGCGCGCGATCTGGCCGAGCAGCGGCAGGCCCGAGCCCATCTCGTTCAAGGTGGTGGCGCCATGCACGCGCGCGACGCTGCGCACG
>JAFEFJ010000325.1 GCA_018240635.1 Pseudomonadota bacterium
GGTCATGTCCGAAATCGCCGCGCCGCGGGCTCTCAGCCAGTCCCGCAGCGCGTCCGGCAGCTGCTGCGCGCCGCTCTCGATCGACAGGTCGCCGCCCAGCAGCTTCCGCCCGTCCTCGGCGAGCCCCCGCTGCGTGGCCGCGCGCAGCGACCCGACCGCGCCGATCACCGCGACGCCGAGCGCGAGGCAGGCAACCACGATCCACAGCCGCGCCGTGCCGCCGCGCAGGTCGCGCAGCGCGAGCTTCCAGGCGAGCCGGATCATCGGGCGGCGGCGGCGGTCACGTCGGTGGCCAGCCCGTCGGCGATGTGGATCTGCCGCGGGCAGCGCGCCGCCAGGGCGGGGTCGTGCGTGATCAGCAGCAGGGTGGTGCCGTGGCGGGCCGACAGGCCGAACAGCAGATCCATCACGGCGGCGCCGGTCGCGCCGTCCAGGTTGCCGGTCGGCTCGTCGGCCAGCAGCAGGCGCGGGCGCGGCGCGAAGGCGCGGGCAAGCGCCACGCGCTGCTGCTCGCCGCCCGACAACTGGCCGGGCAGATGCGTCAGCCGGTGCCCGAGCCCGACCGCGCGCAGGCTCTCCTCGGCGCGCGGGCCGGCATCAGCCTCGCCCGCCAGCTCCAGCGGCACCGCGACGTTCTCCAGCGCCGTCATCGTGGGGATCAGGTGGAAGGACTGGAACACGATGGCGACCATCCGCCGCCGCAGGCGGGCCAGCGCGTCCTCGTCCATCGCGGTCAGCTCGTGGCCGTCGATGCGCACGCTTCCAGCGCTCGCGCGTTCCAGCCCGGCGAGGACCATCAGCAGGCTGGTCTTGCCCGACCCGGATGGCCCGACGACGGCCACCGCCTCCCCGGCGGCGATGTCGAGGTCGATTCCCCTGAGAATGTTGACCGTCCCGGCGGCCGAGGGCACGGTCAGGAACAGGCCGCGCACCGCGACGAGTGGGGCCGGGCGCGGCGCCGGAGGCGTGAGGGCATCCATGGCCGCACCATATGGCGTCCCTTCCGCAACGCGGAAAGCCATCCTCGCCGTGGCTATCCTCGGAGCCGCCTGGCTCGGCATCGCGGCGCTGCAGGCCTCGGGCCCGGTGCGGCTGCTGGTGCTGGGCGATTCGCTCACCGCCGGCTACGGCCTGCCGCACGCGGACGGGTTCCAGGCGCAGCTTGCCCGCGCGCTGGCCGCTCAGGGCAAGTCGGTGAAGATCATCGACGGCGCGGTTTCGGGCGACACCTCGGCGGGCGGCCGCGCCCGGCTCGACTGGGTGCTGGCCGACGGCGCCGACGCCGCCATCGTCGAACTCGGCGCCAACGACGGGCTGCGCGGCCTGGATCCCGGCGACATGGAGACCAACATCGCGGCGATCCTCGATGCGCTGGCCGCCAAGCACATCCCGGTGCTGCTCACCGGCATGTATGCGCCGCCGAACTTCGGCAAGGAGTACCAGCACGCCTTCCGCGCCGCCTTCGACCGCCTGGGCGCGCGTCCGGACGTGATCTACGACCCGTTCTTCCTCGAAGGCGTCGCGGAGGTGCCGGACCTCGTGCAGGCCGACGGGCTTCACCCCAACGCCGAAGGCGTGAAGCAGGAGGTGCAGCGCATCCTTCCGCTGGTGGACAAGCTGCTCGCCAAGGCTGGCGGATGAGGGCGGGCGGATGAGGCTGTTCGTCGCCCTCGACCTGCCCTGGACGCTGCGCGAGAGGCTCGCCGCACTTGCGGGCTCGGGCATTCCCGGCGCGCGCTGGGTGCCGCCGGAGAACTACCACCTGACGCTGCGCTTCATCGGGGAGGCAACGCCGCACCGCGCCGAGGATATCGACCACGCGCTCGCGGGCCTGCGCGGGCGTGGCTTCTCGCTGGTTTTCACCGGCCTCGGCGTGTTCGACCGCGGCGGGCCGAAAGGCAGAAGCAGCACCTCGCTCTGGGTCGGCGTCGAGCGAAATCCGCAGCTCGATCACCTGCAAGGCAAGATCGAAACCGCACTGCAGCGCGCGGGGCTGGAGCCGGAGCGCCGGCGCTTCGCCCCGCATGTCACGCTCGCCCGCCTCGACATGGCGCCCGAGGCGAAGGTCGCCGCCTTCGTGCAGGCGCACAACCTGTTCCGCTCCGAGCCCGTGCCCATCGAGCACTTCACCCTGTTCAGCTCGCGGCTCGGCAAGGAGCAGTCGGTCTATACGGCCGAGGTCGAATACGCGCTTGCCTGAGCGCGCCGCGCCGACGCCCGAGGCGGTCGAGGCGGAGCTGCGCGCCGCCCGCGCCTGCCGGGTCTGCGCGGCGTCTCTGCCGCTCGGCCCCCGCCCGGTGTTCCGCGTTTCGCCCACCGCGCGGCTTCTCATCATGGGCCAGGCGCCGGGCACGCGCGTCCACGAAACCGGGATTCCCTGGAACGACCGCTCCGGCGAGCGCCTGCGCGGCTGGCTCGCGATTGACCCGGAGACGTTCTACGACGCCAGCCGCATCGCCATCCTGCCGGCGGGCCTGTGCTACCCCGGCCGCTTGCCCAACGGCGGCGACGCGCCGCCCCGCCCCGAATGCGCGCCGCTCTGGCATCCGCGGCTGCTGGCGCTGATGCCCGGTATCCGGCTCACGCTTCTGGTCGGCATGTACGCGCAGCGCCTGGCGCTGGGCCCCGGCGCGATGGCAGGCCGCGTCCGTTCCTGGCGCGACCTGCTACCCACCGGCCGCTTCGCCCTGCCCCACCCCTCCTGGCGCACCACCGCCTGGGAACGCCGCAATCCCTGGTTCGCCGAAGACGTCCTGCCCGCGCTGCGGCACGCGGCGGCCGAAACGCTGGCAGGATAGCCGACGGCACCCGGTCGCCGTCGCGGCCAACCCATAAGGGCGCCATGATCGAGGCGGACAAAAGTGTCCGGACAAGCTGGAAAATGGTCGGAGCGGCGGGATTTGAACCCACGACCCCCAGTCCCCCAGACTGATGCGCTACCAGGCTGCGCTACGCTCCGACCGGGCCGCCTGCAGGCGGCGATGGGGACGCCCGTGTAGCAGCGCCCACCTTGCGCCGCAATGGACCGCGGGACGGGCGGGCTATCCCGGCAGCAGCGCGCGCAGGCGTTCCAGCTCGGCCAGCGTGTCGCGCAGCAGCGCGCGCAGGCGTTCCACCTCGGGGTCGGCCTTCGGCCGCGCCGAAGCCCGCGCGGGGGCTGGCTGCGGTGCCGGAGCCGGCGCCGGCATCAACCCGGGGATCGGCAACTCAGGCTCGCTGGGCGCCGCCGCCACGCCCGCGCGCTCCGCCGCTGCTTCCAATTGCTCGTCCGGCGACGGCGGCGGGATGTCGTCCGAGAGTCGCCCGCCCCCCTCGCGCAGCAGCCGCTGCACGCCCTTGATCGTGTAGCCCTGGGTGTAGAGCAGGTCGGAGATCCGCCGCAGCAGCGAGATGTCCTCGGGCCGGTAGTAGCGCCGCCCGCCGCCGCGCTTCAGCGGCTTCACCTGGGCGAACTTTGTCTCCCAGAAGCGCAGGACATGCTGCGGGATGTGCAGTTCGTCCGCCACCTCGCTGATCGTGCGGAAAGCGTTCGGCGCCTTCTTGGTGCGCGCGCGCCCGTTGCCCAGGACGGCACCATCTTCGGCGGCGGGGTCTTCCATCGCCGCGCTCATTCGTCGTCGTCCGCGACGGCGGCGTTGCCATTGACGCGCGCCTTCAGCACATGGCTCGGACGGAACACCAGAACCCGCCGCGGCAGGATCGGAACTTCCTCGCCGGTCTTCGGGTTCCGTCCGATCCGACGCCCCTTCTGGCGCACCGAAAACGTCCCGAACCCGCTGATTTTAACGGATTCTCCCGACTCGAGAGCAGAGCTCATACGCTCCAGTACCGTCTCAAGAAGATCGGCCGATTCGTTGCGCGAGAGGCCCACCTGGGCGTAGATCGTTTCGGCCAGATGAGCGCGCGTGACGGTGTTCATCCGGAAACGCTAGGCAGCCATGCCCGCGCCGTCAAGAATTCCTGCAATAAAATCAAGCGGGAT
>JAFEFJ010000326.1 GCA_018240635.1 Pseudomonadota bacterium
ACGACGGTGGAGGCCCCTGGATTGCCACGGCGCTGCGCGCCTCGCAATGACGAGAACCTCCTCTGACCGACCCTATTCCACGCTGAAGCAGGCCGCGCCGCTTTCCGCCACCACGCGCCCGCGGCGGACCGTGGTGCGGCGGCCGGGGCGCTGCGCGATCGCCTCGCCAAGCGTCTCGGCCTCCACCAGCACGAGGTCGGCGTGGCACCCTGCTTCGAGCCCGTAGCCAGAAAGACCGAGCGCCGCGGCGCCGCCGGTGGTGCAGGCGGCGAGCGCCAGCGGCAGCTCGTCGTCGCGGCGGAGGTTGTTGCGCATGCCGAGCAGCGTGGCGCGCTCCAGCATGTCGGCGTTGCCGTAGGGGCCCCAGGTGTCGCGGATGCCGTCCGAACCGGCGCAGACCGTGACGCCGGCCTGCGCGAGCCGCTTCACCGGCGGCACCGGGCGCGACGGCGTGCCGGTGGTCATGATGGCGATGCCGTTCTCGGCCAGGCCCGCGATCAGCGGCTCGACCAGCGCGGGATCGGGCGCGCCCAGGCAGAAGGCGTGGCTGACGATCACGCGGCCCGCCATGCCGAGCGCGCGGGTGCGCTCGATGATCAGCTCCATCGAGAAGGCGCCGAGTTCGCCGGTTTCGTGCAGGTGGATATCGACGCCGCGCCCGAAGCGCTCGGCGAGGCCGAACACCGCATCGAGATGGCCCTTGGGATCGCGGTCGATGGCGCAGGGATCGATGCCGCCCACGGTCTCCGCGCCGAGGCGCAGCGCCTGCTCCATCAGCTCCAGCGTGCCGGGGCGGATGAGCAGGCCACTCTGCGGGAAGGCGACGATGTCGATGCCGACCTGGTCGGCGAGCGCGGCGCGCGTCGCCATCACGCCTTCGATGCCCGCAACACCGGTTTCGGTGTCCACGTCGACATGGGTGCGGATATGCGTGGTGCCGTGGCTGACCGACAGCGCCGCCTGCCGCGCCGATTGCCGGCGCGCGTCGATCGGCATGCGCTTGCGCTCGGCGCGCTCGTTGTCGATGCGGTCGGTCAGCTTCGGGCCGACCGCGTTGCGGTACCAGGGCATCCCCAGAAGGTTCTTGTCGAGGTGGGTGTGCGCCTCGATCAGCCCCGGAATCGCGATGCGCCCGCCGCCGTCCAGTTCCCGCGCGGCGGGGCCGGGCGGGGGCGCGCCGATCGCGGCGATGCGCCCGTCCGCGATGGCGATGGCGGCGACGTCCCCGCCCATCGGGCGGACGTTGCGGATCAACAGGTCGGTCAATGCGGCTCTCCCGGACGGCAAGGCGGGGTCAAGGCTTCGATTGCAGCAGCTTCCGCGGATCGACGCCATTGATCGTCAGCGCCTCCGGGCTGAAGGCGATGTCCCAGACCATCTGACCGTCCTCCTGCCGCGCGACGGAGCGGGCGAGGGCGAGCAGGATCACCCCCTGGGCGAGATCGGGATCGGCGCCCAGGCGCTCGGCCAGGGCATCGAAGCCGGCGAGCGCGATGCGCGCCCTGCCGCGCAGGTCCTGCGAGCTGTGGGCGACGAGCGTGCCGTGGCCGTCCAGCCGGGCGGGGCCGAGATCGAGGCGGAGCGCGTCGATCCGCGCCGTCGGGGGCCCTGCGCTGGCCGGGGCGGAGGCGGAGAACAGCGCGTCGATCTGCGGCGCCAGGGTGCGCGGCGACGTGCCTGGAGCGAGCGCGGCCACGGCGAGATCCTCGACCGCCGCGGCGCGCAGTCCGGTGAGGCTGAGGCCGAGATCGACATGCTTGGGCATGATCGCGTCGAGGCCGGGGGAAAGCCCTCCGACCGCCAGCCCGTCGACGCCGGCGACGATGTGCGCGGCGATGTCCCCGTCCGGGGTGGATCCGTCCAGGGTGGCGTGCAGCGCTCCGACGGCGATCGTGGCGGAGGGAGTGCCGACGCGCACGTCCTGCGCGGTCTCCTCGGCGGACAAGCGCGCGCCCAGGCCGAGAACCGCGCGGACCACGGCCTGCAGCCGCGCGTCGCGGTCCGGCGTGGGCGCGTTGGCGAGCGCGCCCACCGCGCCGAGCAGGGCGGCGGCCTGCGAGCGGTCCATGTCCGAAATGCGTAGCGTCCCGGTCTGATGGCCGGTCGCGCCCGTGGTCCGCGGGCCGTCGGCGGGGACGATCTCGTAGCGCATCCCGTCGATGTCGGTGGTCCAGGAGGCGTCGAGCCGCCCATCCGTGGCCGGTTGCAGGCGGGCCGAGATCGAAACCGCCTCCAGCCGGTCGTGCCGCACGATCCCATCGCCCGCCGTGTCGGCGGTGACGCCGCGCATGGCAGCGAAGAAGGTGGAGGGGGTGGCGAGGGTCGGGTCGATCACCGCATGGGCGCTCTGGCCGGCGAATGCGTAGGCGGTTCGCACCGGCGCGGCTTCGCCGGCGGGATCGCCGCCGGGAAGCCGGATCTTGCCGCTGACATGGCCCTGCGCGGGGACGCGGATGTCGTCCACCGCCCAGCGCCCGCCATCGAGCGGGCGCAGCGTGGCGGTCGCCTGCTGGCCGGGTTCCTCCAGCCAGGAGGCCGGCAGCGAGACAATGTAGTGATCGCCCTCCGGCGCGATGCGCAGCTCCGCGGCCGAGGCGGCGGGGCCAAGCAGGGGGGCGAGCCAGGCGCGCAGTTCCGAGTCGAGCGCCTGCGCCTCCGCCGCCGTGGCATCGGCGGCCCGCGCGGGGCAAGGGAGCCAGCAGGGGAGGCAGGCGGCGCCCAGCGCGGCCGCGAGCAGCAGGGGGGAACGCAGAAGGCTCACGCGCAGCATCGACCCCTGTTCCTCCGCCTTGCCGTCGCGCCGGAGGCTAGCCCGGTTTGCCGGGAGGTGTCGCCTCACGGCTGCGCTGTGGGGCGGGCCGGCTCCGCCGCGGGCGGCGCGTTCCCTCTCCGCCCCGGAGGGCGGAGAGGGGCTGCGGGCGGGATCAGGCGGCGACGTCGACCAGGACGAGTTCGGCGGTTTCCTGGGCGGTGATGGTCAGCGACGGCTCGCCGGTGATGGAGGCGCCGTCGCGGGTGTTCACCTCCACCCCGTTCACCGTGACGCGCCCGGTGGCGGGCACCAGGTAGATGCCGCGCCCAGCGGCGAGCGGCAGCTCGACCGTGGCGCCGGCCTCGATCGTGCCGGCGAGCAGCGCGGCGTCGGCGTTCAGCGGCAGCGCCTCGCCGCCCGCGTCCTGCGGCCGGCCGCTGGCGAGGACCTTCAGGCCCTCGGCGCCGTCCTTCGGGAAGGGGCGGGTGCCCCAGCCGGGCTTCGCGCCGTGCTTGTCCGGCAGGATCCATATCTGGAACAGCCGTGTGGGCACGTCTTCCTTGTTGTATTCGGCATGCACGATGCCGGTGCCCGCGTGCATCACCTGCACGTCGCCCGCCTCCGTGCGGCCTTCGTTGCCGAGATTGTCCTGATGGGTGATCGCCCCCTGGCGAATGTAGGTGACGATCTCCATCTCCCGGTGCGGGTGCGGATCGAAGCCGGTGCCGGGCGCGACCTCGTCGTCGTTCCAGACCCGCAGTCGGCCGAAGCCCATGCGGGCGGGATCGTGGTAGCCGCCGAAGCTGAAGTGGTGGCGGGCGTTGAGCCAGCCGTTGCGGAAGGCGCCGAGGCGGTCGAAACGCTGAACCTGGATCATCCGATCCTCCATGCCGATTGTTCGATATCGAACTTTCAGGCGCTGAATTGGTGCGTCCGGCTCGATCCTGCAAGAGGGCCCCCGCCGGCCCCGCGCCCGGTGGTGCGCCCGGTGGTGCGCCCGGCGGCGCGGATAGGCGGGTCGGCGGGCTCGGCGTCCTCGGCGGCGCCGCGGCCGAGGCGGCGGAGAAGGTCGCCGAGCTGCTCCATCTCGGCAGGCGTCAGCGCCCCCATCGCCGCTGCGATGTCGTCGGCGTGGCGGGGGAACAGCGCCTCGATCAGCGTCCGCCCCTCGTCCGTGAGCGCCACCTGCACCGAGCGGCGATCGGTCTGCAGCCGCGAGCG
>JAFEFJ010000327.1 GCA_018240635.1 Pseudomonadota bacterium
GCCTGCTGGCGGCGCGCGAGAGCGTCTGCGTGTCGATCCGCCGCTTCATCGCGTGGATGTCGGCGACGGCGGCGAAATCGAGGCCGCGCCGCCAGACGAAGGGGCGGATCTCGTCGAGGAAATGCAGGCCGAGCGCGAGGTCGCCCGCGACGGGGCGCGCCTTCACCATCGCGGCGCGTTCCCAGTTCTGGCCCATGCTTTCGTAGTAGTCGATGGCGCCCAGCAGGGCGACGACCGGCGGCGTGGCGGCGGGATCGGGGCGCAGGCGCAGATCGACGCGGAAGACGTAGCCGTCGGGGTCGCGCGCCTCCATCAGCGCCACGAGGCCGCGGGCGAAGCGTGCCGTGAAACCGCCGATTGCCTCCGGCGCGGTGCGCTCGGTGTATACCGGGGCCGCCGGGTCGTACAGCAGAATGAGGTCGATATCGCTCGAATAGTTCAGTTCGCGCGCGCCGAGCTTTCCCATTCCCAGGGCGACGAAGCCGCTGCCGCGTTCGGGATCGGCGGGATCGGGCAGGCGCAGCTCGCCCGCATCGTGCGCCGCGCGCAGCAGATGGGCGGCGGAGCGCGACAGCGCGGTTTCGGCGAGCACCGTCAGCACGCCGGTGACGCGGTCGAGCTTCCAGATGCCGCCGATATCGGCGACGGCGGCGACGAGGGCGACCTGCCGCTTCGCCTCGCGCAGCCGCGCCGCGGTCACGGCGCGCGGGGCCTCTGGCGGCAGCGCGGCGAGGCGGGCGAGCGCCGCTTCGGCCACGAGGTCCGGCCCGTCCTGCGCGAGCGCAACGAGGGCCGCGGATTCGCGCAGCGCGAGATCGGCGAGGAAGGGGCTGTTGCCGCCCAGGCAGCGCAGCAGGGCGAGGCCTTCCGGCCGGGCGGCGAGCGCGGCTCCGGCGGCGCCGAGGGCCGCGAAACGCTCGACCAGCCGCTCCGCCGCGCCGTGCTCGAACGGCATCGGCCAGGCATCGGGGAGCCGGAACGCCGAACCGGCCGATGCGGCCCGATCCGATGCGGCCAGCGGCTGGCGCTGCATGCTCATCCTGCCGGAGGCTGGGCGTGAGGCGGCTTTCGGGTCAAGCGGCGCGCTGGTTCGCCCGCCTGCTGCACGCGACGGCCAGCCTTGCGCTGCTTGCCGTGGTGCTGGCGGCGGTCGGCCTGAGCGTGCTGGGCTGGCGGCTGTCCAAGGGGCCGCTGGAGATGCCGTGGCTCGCGGCGCGGATCGAGCGGCAGGTGAATGCCGAGGACGCCTCGGGGAAGCTCGCGATCGGCACGGTGGCGCTGGCCTGGGAAGGCTTCAGCCAGGGCGTGGACCGGCCGCTCGACCTGCGCGTGACGGACGTGTCGTTCATCGACACGGATGGGGTGAAGCTGATCGCGGTGCCGCGGGCGGAGGTGTCGCTGTCGCTGCTCGGGCTGCTGCTGGGGCGGATCGAGCCGCGCGCGATCGAAATCGAGCACGCGCGGCTGAAGCTCTACCGCTCGGCGAGCGGGGAGATCAGCCTGGACCTGGGGCCGCGCGGCGACGCCGATGCCGAGGCCGCGGTCGCGGCCGCGGAACCGGCGGCGGAGGCGAAGCCCGCGCGCGTGAAGGGCGCGCGGCTGGAGGCGCTGCTGCGCGAGTTCTCCAATCCGGCGGGCAGCGACCGCAGCCCGGAGCACCGCCGCTTCCGCCAGTTGCGCCGGGTGCGCATCGTGGACGCGGCGGTGGTTGTCGTGGACCGGCAGCTGCAGGCGACCTGGCGGGCGCCGCGCGCGGAGATCGACCTTCTGCGTGGCGCGGCGGGCGGGGTGCGCGGGCGGGCGAACATGACGGTCACGCTCGGCGACCAGACGACGCAGCTGGACCTGAGCGCCGACCTCGCGCCGGGCGGGACGGAGACGGTGCTGCGCGCCTCGATGACGCCGGTGGCGCCCGCCGCGCTGGCGCGTGCCGCCCCGGCGCTGGCGCCGCTCGCCGCACTGACCGCGCCCGTGGGCGTGGTGGCGACCGCCGAGCTGGGGCCGCGGCTGGGGCTGAAGACGGCGCGGGCGACGGTGCGGGTGGGGGCGGGCGATTTGCACGTCGGCTCGGCCTCCGTCGCCTTGTCGGAGGCGACGTTCGCGGTGTCGGGCGATCCTCAAGCGATATCGTTGGACTCCGCGCGGGTGGCGCTGCGGGGACATCCGGGCGGGCCGCCGACCGTGCTGGGCGCGCACGGAACGCTGCACCGCGCTGCCGGGCACATCCGCGCGGAGATCGGCCTGACGCTGGATCAGGTGGCGTTCGCCGACCTGCCCGCGCTGTGGCCCGAAGGGGTCGGGCAGGGCGCGCGCAACTGGATCACCGGCAACATCACCGCCGGCACCGCGCGCGATGGGAAGGTGGACGTGGCGCTGGAATTCGCCCCCGACCTGTCGGATGCGACCCTGACCGCCGCGCACGGCACGCTGGACGGCGACGGACTGACGGTGTGGTGGCTGCGCCCGGTGCCCCCGATCGAGCAGGGGGTGGCTCAGCTTCGCATCCTCGACCCCGACACGCTGGAGATCGCCGTGCAGTCCGGGCGGCAGCGCGGCGAGGGGGCGAAGGCCAACTCGGCGGGCGTCACGGTGCATGACGGCACGGTGCGCATCACCGGCATCATGCAGCACGACCAGTTCGGCAAGATTTCCGCCGACCTTTCGGGGCCGGTGCCGGACGTGCTGGCGCTGCTGCGCTCGCCGCGCCTGCACCTGTTCGACCATACCTCCGTCGATCTGCGCGACCCGGCCGGGCAGGTGACCGGCAAGGTCACCGTCGCGCTGCCGCTGCGCGACGAGGTGACGATGGACGAGATCACCGTGGGTGCCGAGGCGCGGCTGGAGGGCGTGCACCTGACCGGGATCGTGGCCGGGCACGACCTGGACGGCGGCGCGCTTGACATGAAGGCCGACAACAACGGCATGACCATCGCAGGCACCGCGGCGCTGGCGACCATCCCATCCACGGTGAACGCCGCGTTCGATTTCCGCGCCGGGCCGCCGACCCAGACGCTGCAGACGGTGACGGTGAGCGGCAAGCCGAGTGCCGCGCAGCTTGCGGCGATCGGGCTGGCGCCGGGCGGCATCTTCGTGGGCGGGACGGTGGCGGTCAGCGCGACGCTGACCGAGCGGCGGGACGGGCAGGGGCAGGTCGCGGCGAACGCCGACCTGACGGACGCCGCGCTGCGGCTCGATCTGGCCGGCTGGACGAAGCCCGCGGGCGCGCCCGCGCAGGCGCAGGCGGTGGTGCGGTTGCAGAAGGACCGCCTGACCAGCATCGACGACGTGCGGCTGATGGCGCCCGATGCCACGGTGGAGGGCCGGGCGCGCTTCGCCAACGGGCGCGCGGATGTGCTGGACGTATCGAAGCTGTCGCTTGGCAAGACGCGCGCGACGGGAACTGTGCGGTTTCCGGGGCGTGAGGGCGGGCCGGTCGCAGCCACGGTGACGGGCAGCACGATCGATCTGTCCGCGCGGCTGACCTACAAGAGTGAGAAGGCGGGCGAGACGCCCACCGACCGGGTGAGTTCGGAAACCGCCGTGCAGGGCAATCCGCCCGGCCAGCCCTGGTCGCTCGATGCGCGGTTCGACCGCGCGATCATGGCGAACGGCCAGACCTTCACCGGGCTTGCCCTGAAGGCGGAGGACAACGGCGCGCGGCTGACCCGGCTGCGGCTGGATGCGCAGGCGGACGGCAACGCGCCGATCGCGGTGGAGGTGGCGCCGGCGCAGGGGGGGCGGCGCCTGACCGCGAGCGCCGCCGACGCGGGGGGCTTGCTGCGCGCGCTCGACATCATGAAGACGATGGAGGGCGGGCGGCTGTCGGTGAACGGCCATTTCGACGACCACAGTCCGGGCGATCCGCTGAGCGGCACCGCGGAGATCGAGGAGTTCCGCGTGCGCAACGCGCCCGCTATGGCGCGCGTGCTGCAGGCGATGACGCTGTACGGCGTGGTGGACATG
>JAFEFJ010000328.1 GCA_018240635.1 Pseudomonadota bacterium
TACAGCGCCGCCAGCACCAGCAGGATCGCGCTGCTCGCCGCCGCGATGCCGGTCAGCGCCGCACGGTCGATCGCCAGCACGGTGCCGAACAGCACGCGCATCACATCGACATTGCTGCCGCGCCACGCCACCAGCAGCACGCCCGCCGACAGCGCCACCAGGTAGAACGCGACCAGCCCCGCGTCATGGCGGCCCGCCCCCGCACGCCCGCCGCGCGCCGCCACGCCCGCCAGCGCCGCCACCGCCAGCCCGCTCGCCATGCCGCCGAGCGAAAGGAAGGTCGGCGACGGTCCCGCGTACAGGAACCCCACCGCCGCGCCCGGCATCACCGCGTGCCCCAGCACGTCGCCGTCCAGGCTCATGCGCCGCAGCAGAAGCAGCGTGCCCAGCGCGCCGTTCGCCAACGCCAGCGCCGCGCAGGCCACCAGCGCCGAGCGCATGAAGCCCAGCGTCTCGAACGGCGCGATCAGCAGCGCATGCAACGACATCATGCGGCGATCGCCGCCGTCATCGCGGGCAACGCATCGCGGGTCGGCCCCCAGGCGAGGCAGCGCCGCCCCAGCACCACCGTCTCGGGGAAACGGTCGCGTACCAGCGCCAGGTCGTGCAGCACCGCGATCACCGTGCGCCCTTCCGCGTGCCAGGCATCGATGCGGTCCATCAGCGCGGCCGTCGTCGCCGCATCCACGGGCGCGAACGGCTCATCGAGCAGGATCAGCGCCGCGTCCTGCACGATCAGCCGCGCGAACAGCGCGCGCTGCAATTCGCCCGCCGACAATTCCGCGATCCGCCGCCCGCGCCGTCCCGCCAGCCCCACCGCCTCGGCCGCCGCCTCGGCCCGCGCGCGCAGCGCCGCGGACGGCGCGCGGAACGCGCCGAAGCCGCGCCAGCCGCCCAGCGCGATCAGTTCCGCAACCGTGATGGGATAGTCGCGGTCGAGCGAAGCGAGCTGCGGCAGATACGCCATGCGCCGCGCCGACCGCGCCGGGCAGTCGATACGCCCCGCCGAAAGCCGCACGATCCCCGCGACCGCGCCCAGCAGCGTCGATTTCCCCGCGCCGTTCGCGCCCACCACGGCGGTCAGGCTGCCCGCGGCGAACGCGCCGCTCACGGCTTCCAGCGCGACGCGCCGACCGTAGCGCACGGTCGCGTCGCGCAGCGCCACCGCGCCGTCAGGCTTCGCGGAAACCTCCATGCGTCTCGGCCGTCTTCCGTTCCCCGCCGCCGCGCCGATGCAGGCGCGTTGCGAAAAGTGTAGGATGTCCGGCGCGGCAAACGCCAGCCAACACGGAGGCTCCGATGGACCTGGAACGCGAAGTCGCCCGGCACTACACCCACGGCGCGCTGGCCGATGCGATCCGCCGCGCGCTGATCGCCTCGGGCAAGGACCCGGACAATCTCGCCCCGGCCGATCTCGCGCCGGTGGACCAGTTCCATATCGGCGGCGCGGAGGCGACGGCCGCGCTGTTCGCGCAGGCGCGCCCTGCGGCCGGATCGCGCTGGCTCGACATCGGCAGCGGCCTCGGCGGTCCCGCGCGCCACCTCGCCGTCGCGCATGGCTGCACCGTGGTGGGCATCGACCTCACCGAGGAATACGTCGCGGTCGCGACCGATCTCGCCGCGCGCGTCGGCCTTGCGGACAAGGTCTCGTTCCGCGCGGCGAACGCCGCCGCGCTGCCGTTCGAGGACGCAAGCTTCGACGGCGCCGCGCTGCTGCATGTCGGCATGAACATCCCCGACAAGGCGGCGCTGTTCGCGGGCGCGCGCCGCGTGCTGCGCCCCGGCGGCACCTTCGCCGTCTACGACATCATGCGCGTGGGCGAGGGCGACCTTGCCTATCCGGTGCCCTGGGCGACGGACGCGGCGGCGAGCTTCGTCGAAACCCCGGCCTCCTACCGCGCGGCCCTCGAAGGCGCGGGGTTCGCGATCGCCGCGGAGCGCGACCGCGTCGGCTTCGCGCTCGACTTCTTCCGCGCGCTCCGCGCCCGCATGGCGCAAGGCGGCGCAGGCGCGCTCGGCCTGCACATCCTGATGGGCGAAACTGCGGCGCAGAAATCCGCCAACATGGTTGCCAACATCGAACGCGGCCTGATCGCGCCGACGGAAATCATCGCCCGGGCGGTATGAGCGGGACGCCTTCCGTCGCCATCGGCTGTGTCGCGATTGGAAACGAACCCGATCCGAAGACGATCTCGTTACCGCATCGCCGCCAGCGTCTCGAACGTATCCCCCGCCGCCGGCAGGCCCAGGATATGCCTGCGGTGCCACAGCGCGTAGAACAGCAGCTTCCACGCGGCGATCGCCTCCCGCCCGTGATCGAGCTTGCCGAACAGCGCGCGCACCTTGGCCGGATCGGCGACCTCCGCCACCCCGGGCTGCGCCGCCACCAGCGGCCCCAGCGCGGAGGCGCGGGACTTGATCCATTGCCCCACCGGAACCGTGAATCCCTGCTTCGGCGCGAAGGGGCGGGCGGCGGGCATGTGCTTCTCAAGCCAGCGGCGCAGCAGCCACTTGCCCATGCCGTTGCGCACCTTCAGCTCGTCGGGAAGCCGGAACGATGCGGCGGCGACGCCGGGATCGAGGAACGGCGTGCGCCCCTCCACCGCATGCGCCATCAGGCAGCGGTCGAGCTTCAGCAGCAGGTCGTGCGGCAGCCAGTCGGCGCAGTCGGTCGCCTGCGCGGCGCCCAGGCGCGAGCGCCCGGCATCCAGCGCCTGCGCCTCGGCCGCGGCCACGCCGTCGCGCCAGCCGATCGGGCGCGCGCGCAGCACGTCCACGCGGTCGAAGCTGCCGCGCGCATGCATCACCCGCCCGCCGCGCCACCACGGGCGCATCGCCTTGCGGTAGCGCCCGTAGCCCGCGAACAGCTCGTCCCCGCCCTCGCCGCACAGCACCACCTTCACGTCCTGCCGCGCGCGCCGCGCCAGGAACCAGGTGGGAATGATGGCGTAGTCCATCGCCGGATCGTCCATGCAGCCGACGATCTCGGGCAGGTGCTCCCACACCATCGCCTCGGTGATCTCGATGGTTTCGTGCCGCGCCCCCAGCGCGCGCGCCGCCTCGGCCGCGTGCGCGCGCTCGTCGGCCGCGCCCGGCGCGTCGAATCCCGCTGTATAGGCCAGCACCGGCGGGCTGTTCAGCCGCGCCATCAGCACCAGCAGCGCGGTGCTGTCGATGCCGCCCGACAGGAACATGCCGTACGGCACGTCGCTCCGCTGATGCAGATCGACGCTTTCCTCCAGCGCGCGGTCCAGCCGCGCCACGGCGGCGTCCTCGTCGATGTTCTCGGGTCCGCCCTCGGGCAGCGCGGCGATGCGCCGCCGCTCGATCACGTGCCCGTCGGCACAGATCAGGGTCTCGCCCGGCAGCACGCGGCGGACGCCCTCGAAGATCGTCTCCGCGCCGGTGGTGAATTGCAGTTGCAACAACTCGTCGCGCGCCGCCGGGCGGATCGCGGGCTTCACCAGCCCCGCCGCGATCAGCGCCTGCGGCTCGGACGCGAAAGCCAGCCCGTCCTCGATCTGCGCGGTGTACAGCGGCTTGATGCCGAACGGGTCGCGGGTCAGCGTGATGCTGCGCGCCACCCGCTCGTGGATGGCGATGGCGAACATCCCCCGCAGTTCCTTCGCGTAGTCCGGCCCGTCGCGCAGCCACAGCAGAAGCGGCGGCTCGCAGTCGGAATTGGTGGCGAAGCGGGCCTGCGGCATGGCCGCGCGCAGCTCGCGGTAGTTGTAGATCTCGCCGTTCGCGACCAGCGAGGCGGTGGCCGCGAACAGCGGCTGGTCGCCGGTCACCAGGTCGATGATGGACAGCCGGTTGTGCACCAGCGCGACGCGCCCCACCACGGTGTGGCCGGTGCCGTCCGGGCCGCGATGCGCCAGCGCGCCGATCAGCCGGCCCAGCATGGCGGGCTCGGGGGGCACTGCCCCCGGCGCCAGGATCACGCCGCCGA
>JAFEFJ010000329.1 GCA_018240635.1 Pseudomonadota bacterium
CGACTTGGTCAGTAGCCGCACCGCGCCCTTGGTCGCGCTGTAGCCCGCGAGCCCCGCCGAACCGCGCAGCCCGGCGACCGAGGAGGTGATGATGATCGACCCGCCGCCCGATTTCCGCATCGCCGGGATGCCATGCTTCAGCGAGAGGAACACGCCGTCGATGTTGATGGCGGTCTGCCGCCGCCAGTCGGCGAGCGACATATCGACCAGCGGGCCGATGATGCCGATGCCGGCATTGGAGAACAGGACGTGCAGCCCGCCGAACAGGCGCACCGTCTCGGCGACAATGTGCTGCCAACGCGCCTCGTCGGTGACGTCCTGCGGCATGAACATGGCCTTATGGCCGGCCTTGCCGATGGCGTTCGCCACCTCGTTGCCGCGCGCCTCGTCGATGTCGGTGAGCACCACCATCGCGCCCTCGCGCGCCAGCGTCCGCGCCGCCGCAGCGCCGATCCCCGACGCGCCCCCCGTTACGAGCGCAACCTTTCCGTCCAGCAGGCCCATGTCTCTCCCCCGGCTTTCCGCCTTTGCTGCGCCGATCCTGTGCCCGGCGCGGCGATGCCGCAACCTGCGCCGGGCGCGGCCGGTCGCCAGGTTCTACTCGAACGTCACCTCGACCCGGCCCAGCGCGCCGAAATCGGCGACGGCCGCCTGGCCGGGCTCGGGGGCGTGCACGCCTGTCATGCTGCCGGTCAGCACGATCTGGCCGGCTTCGATGCCGAGCCCCTGCGCCGACAGCGCGTTGGCGAGCCAGACGAGGACCGCGAGCGGATCGCCCAGCACCAGCGCGCCGGTGCCCGATTGCCGCGCCGCCCCGCCGATCGAAAGGCCGACTTCGTGGGCCGGCAGATCGAGTTCCCGCCACGCCGAGCAGGGCGCGCCCAGCACCGCGCCGCCATTGGCGCCGAAATCGGCGACCAGGGCGGGGATGTTGTCCACCGGCAGCCGCTCGAAGCGCGGGCTGACGATCTCCATCGCCGGGATCGCCTCGCTGACCGCGGCCAGCACCTCGTCCCGCGCATAGGCTTCGGCGCGGGACGGCAGATCGGCGCCGAAGCGGAAGGCGAATTCCGATTCCAGCATCCGGTGCTGGAAATCGGCCGCGCGCAGGCGGGCCGGGCTTTGGAAGACGGTGGGGGCGAAGACCGGGCCGAACATCGGCTCGGACACGCCGAACAGGGATTGCACCTCCTTCGAGGTGGCGCCGACCTTCCAGCCCACGTGGCTCTCGCCCCAGCGGGCGAGCAGGGCGCGCTGCACGGCATAGGCTTCATCGAGCGAAGACGGCCCCTCCCCCGCCGCGAAGGCGGTGACGACATGGCCGGCCGAGCGCGCGGCGGCGATGCGGCGGGCGGCGGCTTCCAGCACGGGCGGCAGGGCGGCGGGAGCGGAGGCTGACATCGGCGGGTCTCCTTCAGGAGCCGAATTCGCGGATGCGGCGCGCGGTGTCGGGATCGAGGAAGCCGCGCACGGTGGCGTCGGTCTCCGCCTGCATCGCGGCGGCGAGGCCGGCGGGATCGCGGCGGGCGAGGATGCGGCGCAGGTCGCGCACCGGGCCGCGCGGCAGCGCGGCGATGCGGCGGGCGAGCGCCATCGCCTCCTCCACCAGCGCGGCGTCCGGCACCAGCTTGTGCGCGAGGCCCCATTCCACCGCCTCGGCCGCGCCGAAGCGTTCGCCCAGCATGATGAGTTCGCGGGCGCGGCGCAGCCCCACGAGGCGCGGCAGCAGTTCGGTCACGCCGCCGGTGACGAAAAGGCCCCACGACACCTCGGGGAAGAAGAAGCGCGCGGTTTCCGAGACCACCGCGAAATCGCAGTTGATCATCCATTCGAGACCGCCGCCCACCGCCCAGCCGCGGATGGCGCCGACGACGGGCGTGCCGCCGAGCACGATGGCGCGGGTGACGTCCTGGATGCTTTCGATATAGGCGCGGGTGGTTTCTTCCGTGCCGACCTGGGATTCGAAATCCTTGAGGTCGTCGCCCGAGCAGAAGGCGCGGCCCGCGCCGGTGAGCACCACGCAGCCGATGGCGGGATCGGCGTCGGCGGCGCGCAGGGCGGCGGTCAGCTCGGCGAGCAGGTCGGGGTTGATGGCGTTCAGCCGCTCGGGCCGGTTCAGCGTCAGGACGCGGACGCCGCCCTCGGCGTCCTCGGTCAGCACCGTGCGGCTCATGCGCGATCCTTTCGTACGACACGGCGTGTCTTGCCCTCGGTGCGGGGCAGCGCGCCGAAGGGCAGCAGCGCGACGCGCGCCGTCAGACCGAGCGCGCGTTTCATCTCCGCCTCGATCGCGGCGGCGAGGGAAGCGGCTTCGGCGGGCGGTGCGGATTCGGCAAGTTCCGCCTCCACCGGCAGCGCGTCGTAGGGCGGCGGGCCTTCGAGCACGATGCGGTACTCGCCCGACAGCGCGGGGTTGCGGGTGAGCACGGCGGCGACCTGGGTGGGGAAGGCGTTGAGGCCGCGCACCACCACCATGTCGTCGCTGCGGCCCACCACGCGGAAGCGCGGCGCGGTGCGTCCGCAGGCGGCGCGGCCGGTGCCTGTCAGCACGACGATGTCGCCGGTGCGGAAGCGCACCAGCGGCTGGCATTCGCGCGCGACATGGGTGAGCACCAGCTCGCCCTGCGTGCCCTCGCGCCAGGGCAATGGCGCGCCGGTTTCGGGCGAAACCAGCTCGGGGTGCAGCACGTCCAGCGCCATGAAGTGCAGATCGTTGTCGCGTTCGGTCTGGCCGGCGAAGTTGCAGAACACGTCGCTGACGCCGTAGTTCGCGTTGCGCGGCGACAGGCCCCACACGTCTTCCAGGCGGCGGCGCAGCGCGGGATCGTCGAGCCCCGCCTCGCCGCCGAACAACCCCAAGCGGAGGCCAAGGTCGCGCGGGCGAAGCCCCGGGAAATGATCGGCGATGGTGCGTTCCAGCACCGCCGGATAGGACGGCGTGCAGGAGATCGCGGTGATCGACAGGTCGCGGATGGTCTCCACCAGCAGCCGCGTCTCGCCGACGCCGAAGGGCACGACGGCGGCGCCGGTCGCTTCCAGCGTGGCGTGATCGGTGTAGCCGCCCATCCACATCCGGTAGTTCAGGCAATGCACCACGCGGTGCCCCGGCCCGAGGCCGGACGCGGATTGCGCCCGCGCGCCCACGACCGCGGTCTGGTGCGCATCCTCGGCCGACAGCGCGAGGTTCATCGCCGTGCCGGTGGTGCCGGAGGTGCGATGGATGCGCGCGACCCTATCGGGCGCGGCGGCGAGATAGTCGCCGAAGGGCGGATGCGCGCGCTGGCTTTCGCGCAGCATCTCCTTGTCGGTGAGCGGCAGGTCGGCGAGGCCGTCGAGCGATAGCGGCGGCGTGCGCCCGCCCCAGGCGCGGCGCAGCAGCGGCGAGCGGGCGAGCACGTATTCGCGCTGACGCTGCCACGCCGCCTGCCGGTGCGCCGCGAGCGCGGCGAGATCGGCGAACTCGGCCCTCTCCATCAGCGCCATCGCGACATCATCTCCCCGGCACGCATCATTCCGCCGCGCCGCGATGGCGTCCAGGGCGCGTACGCGAAACGGGCCGGTGCTGCGCGCACCGGCCCGCCGATCGATCCGCCCGGGCGGGAAGGATCAGTTCTTCGACTTGTCCACCAGCGCGTTCTTGGCGATCCACGGCATCATGCCGCGCAGGCGCTCGCCGACCTGCTCGATCGGGTGCTCGGCGAGGCGGCGGCGGGTGGCCTTGAAGCTCGACTGGTTGACCTTGTTCTCCAGCATCCAGTCGCGCGCGAAGCGGCCGGACTGGATGTCGTCCAGCACGCGCCTCATCTCCTTGCGCGTCTCGTCGGTGATGATGCGCGGGCCGGTGACGTATTCGCCGTACTCGGCGGTGTTGCTGATCGAATAGTTCATGTTCGCGATGCCGCCTTCGTAGATCAGGTCCACGATC
>JAFEFJ010000032.1 GCA_018240635.1 Pseudomonadota bacterium
TGTCCATCGGCCTGCGCAACTGGGCTCATCGGTTCTGATCAGAGAGCCCTGGTATAACCGCCGCGGACAGCCCCGCCGCCAGCGCGAAGGGCACGGTCAGGCCGTCCGCCATGCCGATCACGACATCGCGGACCGTCTCCGAGCCCATGAAATGCTTTTCAACGTGCGGCGTCGTGGGCATGGCCGGGCTCCTGCGGTGCACCGGCCGAGACATCGGCCGCTGGAGAGGCGTCGGCGGAGAGGCGGCGGCTGGGAAGCGCACGGCCCCCCGGGGGGGCTGCTACGCCCGTATCAGCGTGCCGATGCCGCCTTCGGTGAACAGTTCCAGCAGGCAGACATGCGGCAGCCGCCCGTCCAGGATCACCGCGCCCTTCACGCCGGCCTGCACCGCGTCGACGCAGTTCTCGACCTTCGGGATCATTCCGCCGGTGATCACGCCGTCGGCGATGCCGCGACGGACGTCGTGGACGGTCATCTCCGGGATCAGCCGCTTCTCGGCGTCGAGCACGCCGGGCACGTCTGTCAGCATCAGCAGCCGCGTCGCGCCCAGCGCGCCCGCGACGGCGCCCGCCACCGTGTCGGCGTTGATGTTGTAGGTCTGCCCCTCGGCACTGACACCGACCGGGGCGATCACGGGGATCAGCCCCGCGCCGGTGAGCGCGTGGATGACGCGCACATCGACGTGCTCGGGCTCGCCCACGAAGCCGAGATCGAGCTCGCGCTCGATCGCGCTGTCCGGATCGCGTGTCGTGCGGCGCAGCTTGCGCGCGCGGATCAGCCCGCCATCCTTGCCGCAGATGCCCACCGCCAGCGCGCCGGCGCGATTGATCAGCCCGGCGACGTGCTTGTTGACGGTCCCGGCCAGGACCATCTCGACCACTTCCACCATCGCGTCGTCGGTGACGCGCAGCCCATCGACGAAGGTGGACTTGATCGCCAGCCGCTTCAGCATCGCGTTGATCTGCGGGCCGCCGCCATGCACCACGATCGGGTTGATGCCGACCTGCTTCAGCAACGCGATATCGCTGCCGAACTGATCGGCGAGCGCCTCCTCGCCCATCGCATGGCCGCCGTACTTCACTACGACCGTCTCGCCGGCATAGCGTCGCAGATAGGGCAGGGCATGCGCGAGGATGCGCGCCTGTTCGCTGGCGGCGGCGATGTCGGTTGGCTGCGCGTCCTGGCCTGCGCTCATTCCTGCTGATCCTCTGGCTTCCGCGCCCTGTAGGGTCGCGGCTGGCGGATCGTCAAGCCGAGGCGGTCATGCCGGGGCCGTGGGCAGGGCAAGGCTGGCCAACGCTGCGCGAAGCTCGGGGATGCCCGCGCCGGACTCGCTGCTGGTGGCGATCACCTGCGGGTAGGCGGCCGGATGCTTGCGCGCCAGCGCCTGGACTTCGGCCTGCTTGCGGGCCAGCGCGGCGGGTTTGGCGCCGTCGGTCTTGGTGAGCACGAGCTGGAACGTGACCGCGGCGCGATCGAGCAGGTCCATCACCGTCCGGTCGCTTTCCTTGAGCTCGATCCGCGCGTCCAGCAGCAGCACCACGCGGCGCAGCTCCGGCCGTCCGCGCAGGTAGTCGAACATCAGACCCTGCCAGTCCTCCTTGATCTCGCGCGAGGCCTGCGCGTAGCCGTAGCCGGGCATATCGACCAGCACGAGGCGGTTGGCGAGATCGAAGAAGTTGAGCTGCCGCGTCCGCCCGGGCTGGCCCGAGGCGCGGGCGAGCGCCCGGTGCCCGGTCAGCGCGTTGATCAGCGAGGACTTTCCCACGTTCGAGCGGCCGGCGAGCGCGATCTCCGGCAGCCCGAGCAGGGGCAGCTGGTCCAACCGCTGCGCGGCATAGACGAAGCGGCACTCGCCTGCGAACAGCTTGCGGCCCGCTTCGAGCGCCGCCGCTTCCAGGGCCGCGGCGTCGGGCTCTTCCATCAGGTGCGGGCGAGCGAGGGCTTGGACAGCCGGGTGCGCCGCATGATCAGCCATTGCTGCGCGACCGAGAGGATGTTGTTCCAGCTCCAGTAGATGATCAGCCCCGCCGGGAAGCGCGCCATCATGAAGGTGAAGATGACCGGCATGAACTGGAACAGCCTGGCCTGCACCGGATCGGGCGGCGGCGGGTTCATCTTCTGCTGCAGGAACATCGTGCAGCCCATGATCAGCGGCCAGATGCCCATGTGCAGCAGCGGCGAGATGGTGGTCGGATCGAACGGGATCAGGCCGAACAGGTTGAAGATGTTCGTGGGATCGATCGCCGACAGGTCGTGGATCCAGCCGAAGAACGGCGCGTGCCGCATTTCGATGGTCACGAAGATCACCTTGTAGAGCGAGAAGAACACGGGGATCTGCACCACCATCGGCAGGCAGCCGCTGGCCGGGTTCACCTTCTCCGCCCGGTAGAGCCCCATCATCTCCTGCTGCAGCTTGGCTGGATCGTCCTTGTACCGCTCGCGCAGCGCCGTCATTTTCGGCGCGAGAAGCTTCATCTTGCTCATCGAGCGGTAGGAGTAGTTGGCCAGCGGGAAGAACAGCGCCTTGACGAACACGGTGAACGCCATGATCGCCAGGCCGAAATTGCCGAGGAGTGAGTTCAGCCAGTCGAGCGCGAAGAAGATCGGCTTGGTCAGGAAATAGAACCAGCCGAAGTCCACTGCCTTGTCGAAGCTCGGGATGCCGTATTTCTGCTGGTAGTGGTCCAGCAGGCGCACGATCTTCGCGCCGGCGAACAGCCGCGTCGTCATCGCCGCCGCGCCGCCCGGGGTGGCCGTCTGGGCATCCTGCGAGACGAAATCGACCTGGAAGTCGTCGCCCTTCACGTCGGAGTGCCGAAAGCTCGCCTTGCTGACGACCGATTGATCGGGGATCAGGGCCGCGAGCCAGTATTTGTCGGTGATGCCGGCCCAGCCGCCCGGCGACGTCTCCGTGAAGGCGACGCCCTGGTTCGTCTTCGCCTCGCTGATCGCCTTCGCGTAGGTGGTTTCCTGCAGCGTGCCGTCGAACACGCCGAGCAGCCCCTCAAACAGCACGTAATAGCCGGCGACCTCAGGCTTGTATTCGCGGCGGATGCGCGCCCAGGGATGCAGCTGCACCGGCGCGCCGGTGGCGTTCTGCACCTTCTGCTCGACCGTGAACATGTAGTTGTCGTCGATCGAGAGAACGATCTGGAAGGTCAGCCCGGCGCCGTTGTTCCAGGACAACGTGACGGGATGCGCGGCGGTCAACTCGGTGGCGGATGCGGTCCACAGCGTATCCACATCCGGCACCTTGATGTCGCTGCCGGGGGCGGCGGACCAGCCGTACTGCGCGTAGTACGGCTTGTCGGTCGAGCGCGGGGCGAACAGCTGGACCAGCGGCGAGTCGGACGCCAGCGTTTCGCGGTAGCCGCGCAGCACGACGTCGTCGATGCGCGCGCCGACCAGGCTGATCGAGCCCTCGATGCTCGGCGCATTGATCTTCACGCGCGGCACTTCCTTGGGCGCGGCGGCCTGGCTTGCGGGCGGCGCGGTCGCGCCCGGTGCGGTCGGCTCGTGCACCGCCTCGGCGACCGGCTTGGGGGGCGGCGCGGGCGGCTTTGGCAGATGCGGCGCCACCAGAAGCTGGAACACCAGCAGGATGGCGATCGAGATGCCGATCGCCATGATCAGCCGCTTCTGGTCCATCAATTGTCTTTCCGGCTGTTGTCGCCGTCGGGGCGCGGCACCGGATCGATGCCTCCGGGGTTCCACGGGTGGCAGCGCAGGATGCGACGGGCGGCAAGGCCGCCACCGTGCAGCGCGCCATGCAGGCGGAAGGCCTCGATCGCGTAGTCGCTGCAACTCGGCCAGAAGCGGCAATTCGGCCCGATCAGCGGACGGACCGTCCATTGATAGGTACGGACCAGCGCCACCGCCGCGCTCGACGGCAACGTCATGCCTCGTGCGCCTTGGTTGGCGCCGCGCCGGTCCTGGTCAACGTGCGGCGCAGATCGGCCTGCAGGGCCTTGAAGTCGCGGCGGATGGTGCCTTCGCGCCCGATCAGCACCAAATCGGCGCCGGCAATCGGCTGGTCGGCCAGCACGAGGCGCGCTGCCTCGCGCAGGCGGCGGCGCACGCGGTTGCGCACCACGGCGTTGCCGACCTTCCGGGTAACGGTGAATCCGATCCGCGCCGGCTCATCGTCCTCGCGCGCGAGGGCCTGGAGAACCAGGCCCGATGCGGGCGCCTTCACGCCCTTTGCCGCGACGCGGAGAAATTCCGCCCGCCGCTTCAAACGCAGGGGCTTGCCGGTCATCGCGCTGCTACCCTTGCCCGTCATGTCGGCCGCCGGTCCTGCCGCGCGGTCAGGCGCGCAGCCTGAACACGCGGCCTTGGCGTCACGCGGACAGGCGCTTGCGGCCCTTGGCGCGACGGCTGGCCAGCACCTTGCGGCCCCCGACGGTGGCCATGCGGGCGCGGAAGCCGTGCCGCCGCTTACGGACCAGCTTCGATGGTTGATAGGTGCGCTTCACGGTCGGTCTCCGGTGATCCCTGGGGCCCGCGCGCAGCGCGGGGACACGGCTCCCGAAGCGGGTGCCGGTGCAGGCGGCGGCTTATAGGGGGCGGGCATCGGCCCGTCAATCGTGCGCGGGAAGGCCTGGGATGCGCGCGCCGATCTTCCCTGTTGCGATCCGCGGTCGCGCGCGCTAACCGGCCCGGACCAGTGCGGGCGTGGCGGAATTGGCAGACGCGCCGGACTCAAAATCCGGTTCTGGCAACAGAGTGTCGGTTCGACCCCGACCGCCCGCACCAGCCCGGCTTGGCGCCGTTTCCCCGCCGTTCAGGACCGTTTGACGCCGAAAATATAGACCGACGGCCAAGCGAAAGCCGTCAGGCGGAACGCGATGATCGCCTCGATCAGTCGGGCCTTCGAGCGGTAAATCTCGCGGTAATAGTCGTCCGATAGATTGCGCGTGCTGCCGATGGCGCTGCACAGGTCGGTCAGTTCGCGGGCCGAAAATCCCGCATGGGCGCCGAACTCGTTGCGGAAACGCCCGCGCAGGCGGATGCCCCAGTCACGGACGTTGGAGCGGATTTTCTTGCCGAGCGAATAGCCCGGAACGCCGACATAGCCCGCGGCCCGCAGCCTGTTGGGGGTGCCGATCAGGTAAATCCCGCCTGGCCGCAGCACGCGGCGGATCTCGGCGATCGCGCGCTGGGGATCGGGAATGTGCTCCAGCGCATGGAACGAATAGACAAGGTCGAAGCTCTCGGACCCGTAGCGCATGTCCTGCGCGTCCATGCAGCGGAAATCGACCAGCTGCGCGTTCCGCTTGTCGAAGTAGTCGTCGATGTCGATCGCATCGGAACGGCAGCCGAAGAAGACCGAAAGCTCCGCCGCGTCGTCGCCGTTGCCGCAGCCCACCACCAGGATGCGCTTAGGCACCACGCCGCCCCGGTGGCGGTCGATCAGCTTCACCACGGCGCGCGTCTTCTGCCCGGCGCCGGTTTCGCCGAGGAAGTAGCCGCCCGCACTGACCGTGCGGGTCGCCGTCGGTGCTTCGCTCATGACACTCCATGCGATTGACGCAGCATGACCGCAGGCTCGCGTTCGGCCGGCGCTTCGGATTGCTCCCTTCGTTGGCGCGAAAGTCCATAGGTTGCAGCCGCGCATCGCGTCATCGTGAGACCTGCCGCGCGTTCCATCGCGCCGGCGCGAAGCCGTTCCAGAAGCCGCTCGTCCAGCATCAGGCGTTCGAGCGCCGTGGCGATTGCGGTGGGCTCGCAGATCGGCACCACGAGGCCGCTTTCCTCGTGCCGCACCACCTCGGCGACGCCGCCGATATCGCCGGCGATCGACGGGCAGCCTTGTCCGGCGGCTTCCAGATAGACCAGTCCGAAGCCCTCCACGCTGCGGTCCTGCGCCGGCTCGCCCACCAGGCAGAACACGTCGCTGTTGGCGTAGAAGGCGCGCAAGTCGTCCTGTCCCACCGCGCCGAAGCGCTTAACCGCGCAACCCGACGTGGCGATCATGGCTTCGATCTTCCGCGCGTGATCGTCGTCCACGCTTGGTCCGACGATGGCGTGGAAGACGCGACCGCGCAGCGCCGGCGGCAGAAGGTCGAGCGCCTTCAGGACGCCGAGATGGCCCTTGCGCGGTGCGAGGCGGCCAACCGTGGTAACCACGAAGGCGTCGGGCGGCAGCCCCAGCGTGGCACGCGCCTGCCGGCTGCGGACGGTCGGCTGAAGCCAGAACTCTCCGATGCCGAGCAGCTCGTGCCGGACCTTGTCGGCGGCGGCGGGGAAGTGGCGGCGGAAGAGGTCGGCGGTGAAGGCGCTGTTCCCCACCACGTCGATATTGCCCGAGAACGCGCCGGAGGCACGCAGCGCCGTGCGGCGGTGCCAGTCGGCCATCTCCAGCACGTCGGTTCCGTGGATCGTCAGCATCCGCGGCAGGCGCCGCGGCGCCGCCAGGGCCACGGGGATGCAGAACGGCCAGTCCATTGCGTGCACCAGATCCCATCCGCCGCGTGCGATCAGCCGGCGTGCGACCTGCCATTTCGACGGGATATCGCGGGTCGAATGCTGCTTGCCCCGGAAGCGCACCACCTCGAACGGATAATGGCGGTCGTCGAGGTCGGTCCGTCCGTAGTCGGGGGCGGCGACGCAGAGATCTGCGCCGAGCTGCGCCGCCGCCTCCGCGAGGCTTACCGCGTATGTCGCGATCCCGCCCCGGTAGGGGGGGAATTCGCTTGCCAGCGCCAGGGTCCGCATTGCGTGGCCGCCCGCCTCCTTCCCGGTCAGTCGGTTCGTCGGACGGGGACGTCGAGCGCCGGAAGCGGACGGCGGCCGATTGCAGGGCTGCGTATCCCGAGCGCGGGGTCGGTCAGGCGGACAGGTTCCCGTGCGAGCAGATTCGCCCGCCGCCAGCGCGACAGATAGATCATGATCGCCGGCATCATCGCGGTGTACTGATCGGGATAGGGCAGCGGACCCTCGTCCGTGTTGAGCAGCATCACCAGCGTCATGAACAGCAGGATCCAGAGCGGTTCGGCCTCGTTCGACCGGCGCGCCGCCAGCGCGCCGTAGTAGGTGATCCAGATCCACATCGCGAGGTACAGCGCCAGTCCGGGGATGCCGATCTGCAGCAGCACGTCGATGTACCCGTTATGGGCCGACGGCGCCTTCCAATCGATCGCCTGCCAGATGTATTGGACCGCCCGCGAGTCTTCGTTCCAGAAGCCGGAATAGCCGTAGCCCGTCCAGGGCCGCTCGTAGACGTAAAGCATCGACAGCCGCCACAGCGGCACGCGCCCCGTCAAGCTGGCATCGCGGCCCGTCAGCTCCACCGCCAGTTCGGGATCGATGATCACGAGAGTGAGGATCGACACCACCACGACCATCACCGCGTAGACGAACAGCGGCGTCCAGCCGCGGCGCTTGGCGAACATCGCCGCGGTGATCCCGATCGTGACCGACGTGATGATGAACGCCGTCGCCGATTTCGACAGGATGATGCACAGCAGCATGAACAGGATGCACAGCACGGTGCGGAACGGCCGCTTGGTTCCCGCCAGCAGGGCGTAGCAGTAGCTCGCGCTCGCAAGCGCCGCCGATCCGCCGAGCTGGTTCTTCTGCGAGAAGATGCCCCGCATGCCGTCTTCGTAGTGCTCGGCGACTTCCTTGCCGACCGACGGGATGGCGATGAACACGATGATCGAAATGATCATCAGATACACCATCGTCCTCCCGTAGATGCGGATCGTGCCGTCGAGCCCGAGCTTCTCCATGCACACGATGCCAAACAGGATGCAGTTCGTCAGGGTGACGCAGCGCTTGAATGTCAGGAACGGATAGGCGGACCAGGCGGTGGAGGCCACGCACAGCGCGATGACTGCGCCGTAGAGCAGCAGCGGCCGCATCGCGTCGATCAGCACATGCTTGTTGCGGACGAAGTAGATCGTCACGACAAGCAGGATGAAGGCCTGCGAGATCGTGCTGCCGGGGTCCGCTTCGCCCGGGGCGGTCGCCGCCTCGCCGCGCGCGAAGCGCAGCGCCGGGATGATCGCCGCGGACAGGACGCTGAAGCCGAACATGAAGAAGGCGCGCCAAGCCCAGCCCGCCGCCTTGGTTCCCGCGCCGGCCACCGCCGGACGCCGCGCGGCGGAGTGATCCCACATCAGCGGGATCGGTCCGGCCAATCGCATCTTCTGATCCATCCGGATCACCCTCCTTGCCGCGAGGGGCGCGCACGCGCGCCTAAGCTGTAGCGCCGCAGCGCCCCGATGATCGCCACGCGCGCGCCGACCACGTTCAGTGCGAATGCCACGGCGCCATATACCAGAGCGCCGATGCCGGCTTGCAGGAACAATCCGATGGTGCCGTGCGACGGAATGACCAGCACGACCACGGACATCGCGGCGCACGCGATCGCGACGCGGGCCGTACCCGAATACGGCAGGGGAACCGGGAAGGCGGCCTTGCCGGCGATATAGGCGTGCACGCAGCCGGTGGACATCGCGACCGTGGTCGCGATGGCCGCGCCGACCGGGCCGTATTTCGGAATCAGCAGCATGCACAGACCGACCGAGACCGCCGCGCTTGTCGCCGCGACAGTGATCTGCAAGGTCGGGCGGCGGCCGAGCTGGAACGCGTGATCGAAGTAGTGGGCGCGGAGCGCGTAGAAGAACCCGGTCGCCGCCATCCACGGCGTCAGTTTAGCCACGCCGTCCACGAATTGCGGCCCGACCATCAGCGATGCGATGCCGTGCGCGGTCAACGCCATGCCGAGCGAGGCGGGCGCGATGACGGCGAGCAGCAGGGTGCCGTTGTCGAGCAGCTGCCGGCGGGCATAGGCGGGATCGCCGCTTTCCGCGGCCCGCACGGCAAGCTGGTAGGCGGCGGCGGCGATCCCCGCGGAGGCGATGCTGACGGTGTTCTGGACCACTAGGTAGCAAGCCGTGTAGATGCCGAGCGCTTTGGCGGAATCCAGGATCTGAATCAGGCCGCGCGTGCCGCTGTTCACCAGCGTGGCGAAGGACATCGCCGCCGCCATCGGCAGTCCGAACGCGAGCAGGGACTTCGCGAGCGGCCAGTCGAAATGCGAAGGCCCGAACGAGAAGCGGACCGGCGTGCGCAGGAATACCGCCGCTGAAACCGTCGCAACCGCCGTGCCGAACGAGGTCCATACCGGGCTGTGCGTGAGCCAGGCCGCGCCTCCCGCGCCCACGATGATCAGCAGGCCGCGGCCGAGGTTCATGGTCATGAACTTGGTGGGCCGAAAGTTCGCCACTTCGAACTTGCCGATCAGCTCGAACCAGCCGAACGCCCACATCATCAGGACGCCGGCGGCGATCACCGCCATCTCGACCGGCGGGATGACCCCGGTCAGCCAGAGGATGGCCACCGCCACGGCGCTCGCGGCGAGCAGGATGAGGAACATCTGCACCACGGTGCTCGCGAGGCGCGGGTCGCCCCGGTTGCGCTCGTAGAAGCGCAGGAACGACACCCCGAGCCAGTCGAACACCGCCGCCGATCCGAACGTCATGACCGCCAGCGCAAGCCCGTAGAGGCCGTAGCTCGTGGGATCGAGGATGCGCGTCAGCAGCGCCGTGGTGGCCATGCCCATCATGCCCGGCACGAGCCGGGCCACGACGTAGAGCATGCTGTGCTTGATCAGCATGGCTGATGGCTCGATGTGGCGGCGCGGCGCAGCCCGCCGAGGCGGCTCGCCGTCTCGCGAACGCGCTGGCGGACGCGCTGCGGCACCGCCCAGAACGCCGCGAACAGCAGCAGCTGCCGAAGCGTCGGACGGCCGCGGCGGAACGCGCGGCCGAGCAGCGTCGGGATCGCCAACGGGTCGCCCTGATCGGCGGCCTGCGATCCCAGCGTCACCAGCAGGAACCCGCTATAAGCTGCGCGCGTGATCAGGCTGCCCATCGCATCGATCCAGTCCAGCGACTCGCGCCAGTCGAAGACCGAGCCGATCGACCAGCGCGCCTCCTCGGTATGGATCACGGTCAGGATGTCCGGCAGCATCACCAGCTCCGCGCCCATCGTTTTCGTCAGCCGCAGGAGCAGCGTCGTGTCCTCGTTCTGCTCCGTGGCGCCGAAGCCGGTCGCCAGGAACAGCCGCCGGGGCAGCACGATCGTCGGCGTCGCGAGATAGGCGTCGCTTCGCCGCAGGGAGCGCCTGGCAAACAGATATTCGTCCACCGGCTCGTCCGAGCTGTAGAGCCGCTGCGGCCAGACATAAACGGCGCGCGCGGTCTCGATCCGGCAGCGGCAACTCAACACCACGTCATCCTCGGGGGAACGCCCGTCGAGTTGCCGCGCCAGTTTTTCCGGCAGCCATTCGTCGTCGTCGTCGAGGAACGCAACCCAGTCGCCATGCGCCGCCTGCGCCGCGCGGTTGCGCGCCGGCCCCGGCCCCATCGGCGCGTCGTTGCGCAGCACGCGCAGGCGCGGATCCGCGATCGCCTGCAACGCATTCCACGTCGCCTCGTCCGGACCGTCCACGATCACGATGATTTCGAGCGACGCGCAGGTCTGGCGCGTCACGCTCTCGATCGCGCGTCGCACGAGTTCCGGCCGGCGAATCGTCGGAATGATGACGGAAACCAACGGGGCATCCGGTGGCGCGGACGGCAGGCTCATCTCATTTGCCGCCCGTCCCGCACTCGATGCGCAGCGCGAACGGCTTTTCCGCCGCCTGTGTCCTCGCCTTCTGCGCGGTCGCGCATCGGAAGCTAACGCTCAGAAGCGGGATCAGCGGCGGAATTCCTGGGCCGGGATTGGGGCACAGGCGTTCGTCCACCGGAATGCTGCAACTGGCGCGGTCCTGGCAGCGCCGACGCACGACGGATGTGACGTCGCACGGGTTCTGGTCGAACCGGGCGCCAAACGAGGCATGGATCACGTCGATCGACCCGAGGCGCATCGTGGACGCCTTCTTGCCGGTATGGGCCGCCCCTTCGGAGTCGCCCTGATCCCTGCCGGCACCGGACGACGGGCTGCCGGGTGCCGGCGGCTGCACGGTCTTCTGCGCGAAGGCGTCAGGCGCCGCGCCCGCAAGCAACAGCGCGCTCGCCAGCAGCAGGGCCGCCGACCGGAGGAACGGAAATGGACGGGTCACAGCGGCTCTTGCCCCCGGTCGTGGCGGCGGCGTATGCGAAACGAGGGCTCCAGTCCGATGACGCGCCGAACGAAGGAATTGAGCGTCTGAACGCACCGCAGCGAAGCCTCCTGGAGCGTGCCCGGCGCTTTTTTTTGCGCGAGTACTGGAACATCGGCGTGGTGGACCAGACCGTGCAGGACATCGCCGCGCACGGCATGCGCGGCCCGGTTCGATGGCTTCCCGCGCCCGCCCCGGGCACCATGTTCGCCGATCCGCACTGCATCGCGCGGCCGGACGGCGGCCTGGCGCTGTTCGCCGAATTCCTCGACTACCGGGCGCCCCGGGGCGAAATCTGGGCGGCCGACGTGCCGCCTGGCCAGGACGCGGCGGCCGCCTGCTTCAGGCCGTGGCGGTCGGGCCCGGCGCACATGTCCTACCCGCTCGGCGTCGCCTTCGGCGGCCAGCAATACCTCGTCTGCGAAAGCTGGCAGTCCGCCGGCGTGCCGGTCTGGCGCGCCGACGGCGGCGGCTGGCTTGCGCTGCCGCCGTTGATGCAGGGCCGGAAGGTGGTCGATCCGACCCTGTTTCCGTGGCAGGGCCGATGGTGGCTGTTCTGCACCTTCGAGGACGACGCGCCGGATGCGCGGCTGCACGTCTTCCACGCCGAAAGCCCGTTCGGAGCGTGGGCGGCTCATCCCGCGAACCCGGTCCGGGTCGATGCGCAAGGCGCGCGGCCGGCGGGGCCGTTGTTCCTGCTGGATGGCGTTCCGGTCCGGCCCGGGCAGGACTGCGGGCGCACCTACGGCGGCGGGGTCGTGCTCCATGCCGTCGAGGAACTGAGCGTCGCGGCGTACCGGGAGCGCGTGCTGCGCCACCTCGACCCCGTCCCCGGCCCCTATGGGCAGGGGCTGCACACGATATGCCCGGCGGGCCCGGCGACGCTGATCGACGGGAAACGGTGGGGGCTCGATCCGCTGCCGGTCGGCGGGCAGGTATGCGACCGGCTGCGCCGCCTGAGCGGATGGCTGCGCGGTCGCACCGGAGACGGATGATCGCGGGGCGCCGCCAGGCGCGATGCGCGGCACGGAATGCCGGCCGCGCTGCCGGGGCGGGACGGTCCGGAGGTGGATGCCGCCGGGCTTGGTGCCGGTTCGCATCTGCATTGCCGCCAGGCGGTCCGAAGTCACGCGCATCGATCCCGGTTGGAAGGTGGGCCGCTTCGCCCCGAACGGGGAGGCAGACCGCGCCGCGCTGTCCCTGTCGGTCCCGTCCGCCGCGCAGAATGGCCGCACCGGGGTGAACGCGGTGCGGCCATCGTATTGACGCCTATTCGAGAAGCAGGGCTCTCGGCGCACCCTTGCCGGGCACCATGTCCACGGAGGCCAGAACCGGGATGCCAAGCTGCCGCTCCAGGCCGATCGCCGTGTAGAAGGTCCGCCGGGTCATGATCGCCAGGACGATCGTTCCGATCGAGGCGAGGATGCCGAAGATCAGCCCCACGGCCACGAAGATGACGGGGCGCGGGAAGGCGGGCTTGTCTGGCGCGATCGCCGGGGCAATCTGGACCACGCTCAGCATGCGTGCGTGATCCAGCGTCTCCTCGGTGCGGGCCTGATCAAGGCGCAACCGGAGTGCGGTGATGTTCGACTGCAGGTCGTCGATCTGCGACTGGTTGAGGCGAAGCTGCGTGTCCGCCCGCTCGAGACGGTCAAGTTCGCGGCTGTAGCCTTCGATAAGTGACTTGTAGCGCACGATCTCGCCGTCCAGCGGCGCGAGCTCGACGCGGTCCATTACCAGTTCCTGCTCCACCTGCTGCGCGAGCTGCGCCGGGGCGGTGGTGACCTTGACGCCTTCGCCGAGCCCACGCGAATGGCTTTGCAGCGCCGCGATCTGCGCGCGGATGCGGACCAGTTCAGGGTTGTTCGGGGCATAACGGGCCGAAAGCGCCGCCTCGGTCTGCCGGAGGTCCGTCAGCGCGTCGCGGGCATGGTCCATCTGGTAGCTGTGGTCGGTCTCGGTCGTCTTCACCGTGGCGGGCACGGTCGCCTGTGCGCTGGTCAGAGCGGCGATGCGCTGTTCGAGCGTGGACTTGCGATCGATCGCCTCCTGCAGATGGGTCTGCGCGTCCACCCGCTGCTGGATCAGGGCCGCCCGTTGCGGCGTGATGTCGTAGATCTGATTTTCGAGCTTGATGCGGCCCTTTTCCTGCTCAAGCCGCGCCATCTCGGCCATTTCGCGGCCGATGACCTCCTCGTAGCCCTGCTTACGGCCCGTCGCATACACCTGCGTGTGCTTGGTGAGGTAGACGCGGATGAAGGTGTCGAGCACGCGGGTCGCCTCGGCTGGATCTTCGGCGTCGTACGTCACGTTGATGATATTCGACAGCTTCACCGGCGCGACGTCGAGGTGGTGCTGGAACGTCTTGATCGCGGCATCCATGACGGTGCCGAACCACGGCGGGTTTTCCACCAGCCCCGGGAAAAGATTCTTCAGTCCGATCGTGTTGATCACCTCCTCGGCGAGCGCGCGGCTGTTCAGCAACTCGATCTCGGAGTTGATGTCTTCCTGCTTGGTCGAGGTCGGTGCCGAAACCGAGGAGTCGCCGACGGACGAGGGCAGGAACTCGCGCCCCGTCTTCACCAGCAGCTGCACCTCGGCCCGGTAGACGGGCGGCAGCACGAACACCAGGGCGGCCGCGATGATCGGGGGGATCAACAGCGCCGCCAGGATGGTCTTCTTCATGCTGAAGACGACCGCGGCGAGTTCTCGCATCGGGGCAGTCGTCAACGTGGCGTCGGACATCTGCATCGGTCGAGATCCTGTTCAGACCAATAGGGGGCCGCGGCCGGGGTAAGCGTCCGGAGCGACGCAGGCGTTAAAGGAAGCGGTCGATGAAACGCGGCACGCGCCGGCGGGACTGGTTCATCACGCTGCCCAGGATTGTGGCGCCGAATTGCGTGAGATTGCCCTGCGCACGCTCGATGTCGCCGACACGCGTCCGCTCCGCCGAAATGACCAATACCACGCCGTCGGCCAGCTTTGAATAGGCGACGGTCGTCTGCGAAGCGTTAACCGGCGGGCAGTCCACGACCGTCAGCGTGAAATTCGACCTCAGCGCCCCGTAGAGGCTCCTGAGCATCTCCAGGCTCGGCGCCGCCGGGCCCGAGAGGTTCAGGATGCCCGCGCTGACGCCGACGCCGTTGAGATTGCGGGTCGCCAGCGCGACCTTCTTCGCCGGGTCGAACCCGTCCAGCACGCTGGGCAGCGCATCCGCGCCCACCACCGCATCGGTAGATCCGCTCGCGTCGAGCAGGGCCACCTTGCACCAGGGCGCCTGCGCCGCCGCCGTGGCCAGGCCGCGGGCGATGGTGCTGGTGCCCTCACCCGCGTTGGCGGCGGTGACGTGCAGGATGATCGAGCCCTGATCGTCGATCAGGCGCAGCAGAATCCCGACGAGCCCGCTCATCTGCTGCTCGAACGCGTTGGCGTCTCGCGATTTGCTCACCATGCGGTCAAGACCTTGTGTGCGGCCGGATAATGCCGTCATGGCGATCAGCCCTCGTGATTCAAATGTTGCCTCATGGCGTCATCACCATCGATGCGGTTCGGTCTGCGGTTAGCCTGTGGTTACTTTATGACGCTGGTTGAGGGGTTGTTCTGATAGACAAGGTTGCCCTGGACCGGGATCGGCAGCGCAAGGCGGACATACTGCTCCATGAAAAGGTCGACGTTCGCGATGTCGGAGCGCGGCACGAAAATGGTATCAAGCGGGGCGACTTGCACGTTCTGGGCCAGATCCGTGCCGTGCAGGACCTTGTCCATGTCGACCGAGAAAATCTCCTGCTTGCCGTCGGGCATCGGCCTCAGCACCAGGACTTCGTTCGTCCGCGCCGTGGGGAGGAACCCGCCGGCGGCCATGAGCACCTGCATTACGTTGCGCCGGCTGCCGGTGAGCTCCAGATAGCCGGGCCTTTGCACCTCGCCGCCGACGAACACCTGCAGGCTACCGAAGCCGCGTAAATTCAAAGAAAAGAACGGGTGCGCCAAGGACCGGCTTTTCTGGAACATCCGGTCCATTTCCTGCGTCAGCTCGCTGACCGTCAGGCCCTGGGCGCGGATTGGATGGTCGATGCCGGGCACGTTCACCCGCCCGTCCGGCGCCACCACCACGACCGCATTGTAGTCGGCATCGAGGATGTGATGGACCTCGATCTGATCGCCGGGCTGGAGCCGGTATCCGCTGGCGGAGAGGTTGGCCTCCTGCTCCTGGATGGTCGCGAGCGGCGTTCCGTTGCGCAGCACCGGACCGCAGCCGGCGACCAGCACCAGCAGCGCGGCGCAGGCAAGGCGGCCGGCAGCGGACCAGCCGAATCCCGCGATCGCAAACCTCTGAGTCATCGGCACTCCCCCGACCGGCGCTGCCCCATGGCGATGGCTGCCGCTTCCTGATGGTGTTGTTGTTCAAGCGAACTCTTGCGCCCCCGCAGGGTCACGCGGCGCGCATGCGCCGGGACGAATCGCGAGGGGGAAGGAATGGCAGCCGCTTCAATCTTCCGGCAGGCCGGGCTCGTTTCGGAAGCCACCCGGCCGGCCAGCCCGGCTCCCGGATGGCGGGCGCGCCGGATCAGCCAGGTCGTGCCTTCAAGCGACAATTTCGTTCCTCTTAAGAAGACCATCAAAATAAGCGATGGTCCTGTCCAGACCTTCGTCTAGACCGATCTTCGGTTCCCAGTCCAGCGTCAGCCGGGCGAGACCGATATCCGGGCAGCGCTGCACCGGGTCGTCGGTCGGCAGTTTCTTGAAGACCAGCTTCGACTTCGACCCGATCTTCGCCAGGATCCGCTCCGCCAGTTCGCGCACCGGGATTTCGTGCGGGTTGCCGAGGTTGATCGGGCCGACTACGTCGTCGCCCGTTTCCATCATCCGTACGAAGCCTTCGATCAGGTCGCTGACGAAGCAGAACGCCCGCGTCTGGTTGCCGGTGCCGAAGACGGTGATGTCCTCGCCGCGCAGGGCCTGGACGATGAAGTTGGAAACCACCCGCCCGTCCTCCGGGTGCATCCTGGGGCCGTAGGTGTTGAAGATCCGCACCACCTTGATCCGCACGCGGTGCTGCCGGTGGTAGTCGAAGAACAGCGTCTCGGCTGCGCGCTTGCCTTCGTCGTAGCAGGCCCTGGGGCCGATCGGGTTCACGTGACCCCGGTAGTCCTCGCGCTGCGGATGCTGTTCGGGATCGCCGTACACCTCGCTGGTGGAGGCCTGCATTATTTTCGCCTTCACCCGCTTCGCCAAACCCAGCGAGTTGATCGCGCCGAGCACGCTGGTCTTGGTCGTCTGTACGGGATCGAACTGATAATGCACCGGCGAGGCGGGGCAGGCGAGATTGTAGATCTCGTCCACTTCGACATAGAGCGGGAAGGTGATGTCGTGCCGCATCGTCTCGAAGTTCGCGTGGTCGAGAAGATGAGCGATGTTCTCGCGCCGCCCGGTGAAATAGTTATCGACGCACAATACGTCGTGACCCAGGTTCACCAGACGATCGCAAAGATGTGATCCAAGAAATCCGGCCCCGCCGGTGACCAGTATTCTCTTTCTCGCAAAAGCCATAACTATTCCTTAAGTGATCGCTGTGCCGGCCGCGAGGCCGATAATCTTAAAATCGCTGGGTCGTGCAGGGCTCATGCCCTAGGGCCGGCTTCTCTGGTCTCCGTCAGCTGAAATACCCGCTCGTCGCGGAGCGTGCTTAAGCGCGGACATTACCGCCGTATAGGCCGGCTTCGGGCGAAAATTATCGTCAAATGGCAGCGGTCGGTTCGGCAAACCGTCGGAGCGTACATACTGGGGTCCGCTTTCGGCCGTCAACCATGTGTATCTGTCGCTCAGGCCCCATAGAACCAGCACCTTGACGCCGGGCTCGTCGAGGGCGGTCCGCAATACCGCCGAGTACATCGCGGCGATGCTCTGATCCTGATCGTCCCTGGATTTGAACGGCTGCAGGTCCAGAACATCCATCTCGGTGATGAATATCGTCAAGCGGCGCGCCGCTATTTCGGCCAGGAAGGTCCGGTACATCCGCTCGTCGAAGCGGCTGCCATCCAGCCGGATATGCGTCTGCAATCCGACACCGTCGAGCGGGACCTTGGCCGCGGTCAGCCGGTCGAGCAGGCCGAGCAGCGCGCGACGGCGATCAGCTGCGTCCTCGGTCGCCATTTCCATCCCGTAGTCATTGTAAAGAAGGTGCGCGCGGGGGTCGGCCTGGCGCGCGGCATGGTAGACGGGCTCAAAGAAGTCCGGCCCGAGTTGGCTGAGCAGGGGCGAGCGGCGGAGCCCGTCGGGGCGGTGGTTGCGCGGCTCGATCGCTTCGTTCACCACGTTCCAGCTCAGGACGCGCCCGGCGTAGTGCCTCGACAGCGCCTGGATATGGTTCAGAGCGGCCCGCTCCGCGGCTAGTTTGGAGTTCAACGCCTCGAACCACGGCGGCAGAGCTTCGTGCCACAGGAAATGGGCGCCGGTCAGACGCATGCCGTGCGCGAGGGCGAAGGCGACGTTCGGGTCGGTGGCGGCGGGATCGGGGGAGGATGCCTCCGGCTGCACCCATGTCCAGGCGAGGTTGGGCGCGTAGAGATCGCAATGCCTTATCAAAAGATCGGCATAGGCCTGCGGCGCCTCCGAGACTGGTACGTCGCTGTCGGAGCCGAAGATCAGCCCCGCCGCGGCCGCCGTGCGGGCGAGGCTGGGCTGCCCGGCTTCTGCCGCGCCTCTGGCGTACGCCGCAGCCTTCCGCTGCGGGAGCGCGGCGAGGCCTGCCAAGGTCAGCAGCCTCCGGCGGGAGGGACGGCTTCCTCTGCGTTGTCTTCGGCCTGTGGAATCGGCAAAGGGCATCGGCATGCGGTGTCCGAAGGTGGGGCAGGCGGGTCCCTGTTTCCAAGGCTCTTCCTGGAAGGACTGCCGCAAATAAGCAAGGGCGTCCCGATGAGATAAGGAGATGCCCTAGAATAATAAAAATCGTCTCAAATTCGCGCGAACAATAAATCCAGCCGTTGGCCTATAAATTTGACGATTTTTTGTCGCGCGCCGACGCAATGCGGGTGTCCGCGGGATTAAAAATCGGTTGCGAACGGCCCGTGCGTGCTGTAAGCAACCTTATGTATGCAATTGACTTGAGAGTCTGATTCCGGCCTGGGCAGGTCGTCTGTGTGGTGCATTGCTCCTGAGTATCTCATCGCTGTTCTTTCAACTTTTGGCTGTCTTGAAGTATTTGCCGGTTTTAAACTTGCCGTTGGAGTATAGCGGTATGCCGCCTCAAGCAGCGACATTTTCGCAGGTTTCCGATGTGGCCGCGCGCGGGTTCAGTCGCGCCCCCTCTGTGGACCGCGGTCGCGTCGTTGTCGGTGCCGTCATGGGGCTTGTCGCGATCATTTCCGCCGGCATGGCGGTGGTGGCGTTCAGCGACGCGTATAGCCGAGCCGGTGCGGGCGTCGCGGTCGCGGCGGCGGTGGGGCTGCTTGGCGTTGTCGTGGCCAGTCTCGCGATCCGCTGGCCCGCTTTGCGAAGCCTGGTCAGGCCTCGTGTCGTGGTGGTGGCGTCCGGCGGGGTAGCCGAGGCGGCTGCATACAGGATCGGCGCCTCGGCCAAGGGGCAGGTCGTCGGTTCCTTCAATTTGAGCGAGAATTCCGGCCTGTATGAAGGGCTTGCGGGTCTTCAGCGGGTCATCCTGCAGGGCGACATCGACCGAGTCGCCCTGGTCGTGAACGATCCCGCAGCGCCGCGGGTCGACGCGGCGGTGGACGTATTGTCGGTGATGGCTGTCGATATCGCGGTCTACGGCGAGCAGCAGCTTATGGGTGCTGCCGGCGGCGTGCCGCCACGCCCGGCGCGCAGCGTCCGCCGCCCCCTCGGCGGATGGCAGATGGTTGCCAAAGATGTCGAAGACCGCGTGTTGGGCGCCATTCTTCTTTTGCTCTTCTTGCCGTTGCTTGCGCTGATCGCGATCGGCGTGAAGCTGTCCAGTCCCGGTCCGGTGCTGTTCAAGCAGAAGCGGCACGGGTACCGGGGGGGCGAAATCCTGGTCTACAAGTTCCGCACCATGCGCACCGACATGGCGGACTATTCTGGCGGCAACCAGACCCAGCGCGGCGATCCCCGTGTCACGCGCCTCGGCCGCTTCCTGCGCGCGAGCAGCCTGGACGAACTGCCGCAGCTGGTGAACGTCGTGCGCGGCGAGATGTCCCTTGTCGGGCCGCGCCCGCATCCCGTCGGCATGCGCACCGACGGTCTGCTGTGCCAGGAGATCGACGACAACTACGACAGCCGCCATCGCGTGCGGCCCGGGATCACCGGCTGGGCGCAGATCAACGGCTACCGCGGCGCGACGGTGAAGCGCGAGCAGGTCGAAGGCCGCGTGCGGCTCGACAACGACTACATCGAGAACTGGTCGCTGTTCCTCGACTTCCGGATCATGCTGTTGACCGGCGTTCGGTTGTTCGCCGACGAAAACGCCTACTGATCGACCGAAAGCGACGAGGTTCAGCGCAGTGCGTATTGCAATGATTGGCGGCGGCTATGTGGGCCTCGTTTCAGGGGCCTGCTTCGCCGCGTTCGGCGTCGAAGTGCGCCTGGTGGAAACCGATCGCGGCAAGCTGGCCGCGCTCCGCGAGGGACGGATTCCGATCTACGAGCCCGGGCTCGACGATCTGGTGTCGGAGAACGTCGCGGCCGGGCGGCTGCAGTTCGGCGACGACCTGGAAGCGGCGATCGACGGCGCGGAAGCGGTCTTCATCGCAGTCGGCACCCCCTCGCGCCGCGGCGATGGTCATGCCGACCTGTCCTACGTCTATGCGGTTGCCGAACAGATTGCGCGCGTGGCCCGCGACTACGTCGTGATCGTCACCAAGTCGACCGTTCCCGTCGGAACCGGCAGGCGAATTGCGGAGATAGTGCGCGGGCTGCGGCCTGATCTCGATTTCGACGTGGCGAGCAATCCGGAGTTCCTGCGCGAAGGCAACGCGATCGGCGATTTCATGCGCCCCGACCGCGTGGTTATCGGTACCGAGAGCGAGCGCGCGCGGGCGGTGCTGCGGACCCTGTACCGGCCGCTCTACCTGATCGAGACGCCCATCGTCTTCACCGGCGTGGAAACCGCGGAACTGATCAAATACGCGGCCAACGCCTTCCTGGCGATGAAGATCTCCTTCATCAACGAGATCGCAACCCTGTGCGAGAATGTCGGCGGCGACGTGCACGACGTCGCGCGCGGCATCGGCCTCGATGGGCGTATCGGCCCGAAATTCCTGCATCCGGGGCCGGGTTTCGGCGGCTCCTGCTTCCCGAAGGACACGCTGGCCCTGGCGCGCATCGCGCAGGACGCGAACGCCCCCCTGCGTCTCGTCGAGACGGTCGTTGCAGTCAACGACGCGCGCAAGGCCGGGATGGGCGCGCGCATCGTCGCCGGCTGCGGCGGATCGGTGCGCGGGCGGACCATCGCCGTGCTCGGGCTCACGTTCAAGCCAGACACCGACGACATGCGCGATGCGCCATCGCTGCCGGTGGTCTGGCATCTGGCGGGGGATGGGGCGAAGCTCCGGCTGTTCGATCCCGCAGGGATGGAGCAGGCGCGGTCGCTGATGCCCGACAATGTCGCGTGGTGCCATGACGCGCTGGATGCGGCGACGGGGGCTGATGTCCTGGTCGTGCTGACCGAGTGGAAGGAATTCCGTGCGCTGGATCCCGCGGTGCTGAAGGCGCGGATGGCGGGATCGGTCGTCTTCGACCTTCGGAACATCTTCGATCCGGAGGCGATGCGGGCAGCCGGGTTCAGGTATTTCTCGGTGGGCCGTCCCAACCCGCCGCCGGCCGAGCCGCCGGCCCCGGCGGAGCGGGCGGCGCTGGGCGAACCGCTGGTCGCCTGACCGGAGGAGTTATCTTTACCGCCGGAATTTCGGTGGGGGGTATTCTTGAATCGCCTCGTCCCGCAGTCCCGCGATATCGCGCATCGACATGATGGCGGTGATCGGATCCACGGGGCGGATCGCGCCGACCGCGGAGGTCGGTTGCGATGCCTTTGCTGGCACCGGTTCTTCGATGCTCGTTGGGATCGGCGTCGTGAGGATGCCGCCCGTTGCCCGGGTGAACGCACCAGCATAGGCGATGCCGTCGATGATCAGGACGGAAACCGTGCCGTCCGGGTTTTGCAGGAGCGTCGCCTTCGGGTTCACGGCGAACGCGGTGCGGCGCGCCGCGCAGATGAAGCGCGACCCGTCCGCAAACGTATAGGTCTGATCCTTCGTGCATCCCGTGAATGGCCCGGCCACCGTGGTTGTCAGGACCGGCTGGAACCCAGCCGCCGTGTATGAGTCGGCGACCTGGGCATACGCTCGCGTGAAAGGCGCGAGCGCCGCGAGCACGGCAGCAGCGCCGACGGATCGGCAGCGCGACGCGACGGTTTCAGTCGAGCAGGAAATCGGCGTCCGAGTGTGTGCCATGGCCGGGACAGTCCACGAAAACTGGCATCTTGTCACGTCAGCAGTTATCTACCCGTCGTCAATGACAGACCGTTCGCATGGATGACACGGCAGTGGCCCGGCGCGCGTCGTGGCATCCGCAGGGTGCCGGCAGCGTCGAGTCGGCTCCTGTCGTCTGCATGCTGTGCCCGGGGGGCACCGAACACGCCGGCGGGATCGGCCGCTGGGCGGGATACATGCTCCACGAGTGGCGTGACCAGGGCCTGACTCCTCCGCTGGAGATCGTCGACACGAGGGGCTTCGGCGGCTGGACCGTGGCGGGGACCACGTTCGCGCGGGCCCTGTGGCGCCTGCTGACACTGCGGCGGCGCGGCCGGCTTGGGATTATCCACGCCAATCTCGCGGTGCGCGGCAGCGCCGTCCGCAAATGCATCGTCGGGGTCTTCGCCCGGGCGGCAGGCGTGCCGCTGATCGTGCAACTGCATGCAGGGCATTTCTTCGACTTCTACGACAACCTGCCACCGCCAGGGCGCCTCGCGTTGCGCAAGCTGTTCGCCTCGGCCGCGCGGATCATCGTGCTCGGCCATGTCTGGCAGGAGCGCGTCGTCGCTGAGCTCGGCATTCCCTCGGAAAGGATCACGGTTCTCTACAACTCCGTCCATGCGCCGGCACGCCTTGCCCGCACCGACGCGCCGGACGGCGTGTGCCATATCGTCATGCTGGGCCGGCTTGGGCCGCCCAAGGGCCTGCCCGAACTGCTGGAAGCGATGGCGAGCGAGGGGATGCGCGCCCGCGCGTGGCGCGCGACGTTGGCGGGCGATGGCGATGTCGAGGCCGTGATGACCGAGGCGCGCCGCCGCGGGATCGCCGACCGGGTCGTCTGCCCTGGCTGGCTCGGTGCCGACGCCGTTGCCGCGTTGCTGGCGCAGGCCGATATCCTCGTGCTGCCGTCGCGCTCGGAAAATCTCCCCGTCGCCGTCATCGAGGCGCTGGCCTACAGGATCGCCGTCGTCACGACGCCCGTCGGCGCGACGCCGGAGCTGGTCGAGGATGGCGTTTCGGCGCTGTTCGTTCCGACCAGGAATCCAGAGGCCCTGGCGGAAGCCCTGGGTCGCCTGATCGACGACCCGGTGCTTCGCGCGGAGATCGCCCGGCGCGGCCACGAGGTGTTCACCGCGCGGCTTGATGCCTCGGTGGCTGCGCCGATCCTGGCCTCGATCTACCAGACCGTGATGGCGCAGCCGCGCGGCTGAGCGGCCCCGTGCGCTCAGTGCATGATGAAGTTCGATGACGTGAAGGACGTTGGCGCGACCTTCAGGAA
>JAFEFJ010000330.1 GCA_018240635.1 Pseudomonadota bacterium
GCCCTGCGAGGACCCGATGCCGAGCCCGCCGCCCTCGCTGCGCTGGATCAGCACGACGCCGATCAGGGCGAGCGTGACGAACAGGTGAACGATCAGCAGAACGGTGGTCATTGTCGATCCTCGGGGCCGGCGGGGCTTCTAGCCCCGGCGTCCGGGATTGGGAAGGGTTGGGCCCTCGCCCGCCGACCGCTGGGCCGGAGAGGGGCTGAAGGGCGGCCTAGCCCCAGGGGCCGGGGGTGCGGACCTCGTCGCCGAGGTCGCGGGCGGCGCGGGCGATGGCGAGGAAGTCCTCGGCCTTCAGGCTGGCGCCGCCGACCAGCGCGCCGCCGACATGCGGTACGGCGAGCAGTTCCTTCGCGTTGGCGGGCTTCACCGAGCCGCCGTAAAGGATGCGGATGCCGTGCCCGGCGGCGCCGAACTGGCGGACCAGTTCCTCGCGGATGAAGGCGTGCATCGTGGCCACCTCCTCCAGCGTTGGCGTGCGGCCGGTGCCGATGGCCCAGACCGGCTCGTAGGCGACGGCGCAGGACAGACCGTCCTTACGCGGGTCGGCGAAGCCCTGCGGCAGGCTGCCGGCGAGCTGCCAGCCCACGACCTCGGTCTCCTGGCCGGCATTGCGCTGCGCGTCGGTCTCGCCGACGCAGACGATGGGGGCGAGGCCGCAGCGCAGCGCGGCCTCGGTCTTCTCGCGCACCACCTCGTCGATCTCGTGGTGGTTCTGACGCCGCTCGGAATGGCCGAGGATGACGTGGGTGACGCCGGCATCGACGAGCATGGGGGCGGAGACGTCGCCGGTATGCGCGCCCTGGGCGGCCTGGTGGCAGTCCTGCGCGCCGAGGGCCACGGTGCTCCCCTCTGGCCCGCCCGCGAGCGCGGCCGCCACGGCCGGGATGTGCAGGAAGGGCGGGCAGACCAGCAGGTCGGCGTCCACGCCGCCCGCGCCGTCGCGCACCGCGCGCGCGAGCGCCACGGCGTCGGCGGAAAGCCCGTGCATCTTCCAGTTTCCCGCGATGAGCTGGCGCATGCGTCCTCTCGGTCCGTTTCCGGCGTTCCGGCATAGTGCAAAGCGCCCGGACGGCAAAGGCCGCGGCAAGGACCGCCCGCCCGGCCCCGGCTGGCAAACGCGCAACGCCGCTCCTATGGTGCGGCGCTTTTCGCCATGGGACCGCCTGAATGATCTCCGCCTTCCGCAGCTATCTGAACACCTGGGTCGTGCGCGGGTTCTTCCTGATCCTGGTTGCCGCCTTCGCGGTGTGGGGCATCGGGGACGTGATCCGCAACATGGGCAGCCAGACCTGGGTGGCGAAGATCGGCGACCGCACGATCGAGCCGGCCGAGCTTCAGGAGGCGCTGCGCGTCGCAGTGGCGCGCTACACGCGCAGCCAGGGCAGCGATCCCAGCCCCGAGGTGCGCCGCGCGCTGGCCGAACAGGCGTTGCAGGCGATCATCCTGCGCGCGGCGGTCGATCAGGAGGTGGCGCGGCTGCGCGTGGTGGTGCCGGATGCCGAGCTGCGGGAATCGGTGTTCGCCATCCCCGCCTTCCACGGCCCGAACGGCCAGTTCGACCGGCAGGTGTTCGAGACGCTGCTGCGCAACAACAACCTGACCGAGGCCCGCTTCCTGGAACTGCAGCGCGCCGACATGGCGCGGCGGCAGGTGCTGGAGCCGGTGCGCGCCGGCGCCGCCGCGCCCGATCTGCTGGTGCAGCGCGCCTTCGCCTACCGCGGGGAGAAGCGGTTCGCCGACATGGTGAGCTTCCCGTTCGCCACCGTCTCCCCGCCGCAGGCGCCGGACGAGGCGGCGCTGAAGCGCTGGTACGACAATCACCCGTGGATGTTCAGCTCGCCGGAATACAGGCGCATCAAGGCGGTGATCCTCTCGCCCGAGACGGTGTCGAAGGGGCTGGAGATCCCGGAGGCCGAGCTGCGCAAGGCCTATCAGGAGCACAGCGACGAGTTCGTCACACCGCCCAAGCGTTCGGTCGAGGTGATCCTGGCGGCCGACGAGGCGAAGGCGAAGGCGCTGGCCGAGAAGTGGCGCGGCGGAGCGGACTGGGCGGCGATGCAGGCGGCAGCGAAGGCCGATGGCGCAACGGCGGTGCAGCTCGACAACGCCTCTGAGACCGAGTTGCCGGTGAGCGAGCTGGCCAAGGCGGTGTTCGCCGCCGCGCCGGACGCGGTGACCGGGCCGGTGAAGAGCCCGCTGGGCTGGCACGTCTTCCGCGTGACCGCCGCCACGCCGGGCAGCACGCAGACCTTCGATCAGGTCAAGGACCGCATCCGCGACCGGCTGCTGGCCGACCGCGCGGGCGATCTGGTCTACGACCGGGCCAACAAGCTGGACAACCTGCTGGGCACCGGGGCGAGCCTGGACGAGATCCCGGCCGATCTGGGCGCCGCGGCGGTGGCCGGCACGCTGGACGCCAAGGGCAACACGCTGGACGGCGCGCCGGCGCCGATTCCGGGCGGCGAGGCGCTGCGCAAGGCGGTGATCGAGGCGGCGTTCCAGGCGCATGTCGGCGACCCGCCGCATCTCACCGAGGTGCGGCCGCCCGAAGGCGGCGCCGGCGCGTCGTCCTATTATGCGCTGTCGCTGGAGGCCGTGCTGCCGCCCAAAGTGAAGCCCTTCGACGAGGTGCGCGCGCAGGTGCTGGCCGACTGGAAGCAGAACGAGGTCCGCCACGCGCAGGACGCCGCATCCGCCGCGCTGCTGACGGCGGTGAACGGCGGCAAGAGCCTGGCCGACGCGGCCGCCGCGATCGGCGCGACCGTCCGCCGCTCGCCGGCGATCGAGCGCGATACGCCCGCCGAGGGCGTGCCGCCGCTGCTCCAGCGCGTGATCTTCGGCATGAAGGTGGGCGAGGCGACGCAGGTGGAGACGCCGGACGGGTTCGTGGTGGCGGTGCTGGCGGAGATCAAGCCGCCCGATCCCGCGCAGGACGCCGCGATGCTGAACGCGATGCGCACGCAGCTCGACCGGCAGACAGGCGACGACGTGGAGGAGCTTTTCGCCGACGCGCTCCGCGCCCGCGCCGGGGTGCAGGTCAACCAGACCGTGCTGAACGAGGTCGCCCAGCCGTGAGGGACATCGAGGGGAATATCCAGCCATGAACGTTGCCGTGCCGCCCGGCTTCGCCGCCTTCCGCGCCGCATACGACGCCGGACGCGGCAGCCTGCTGTGGCGGCGCGGCGTGGCGGACCTGGAAACCCCGGTCGCGGCCTATCTGAAGCTGGCGCACGGGCGGCCCAACGCCTTCCTGCTGGAAAGCGTGGAGGGGGGCGCGGCGCGCGGCCGTTACTCGATCATCGGCATGGAGCCCGACCTGGTGTGGCGCTGCCGGGGCGGGCGGGCGGAGATCAACCGCGTGGCGCGCTCGGCCCCGCACGCCTTCGTGCCCGACGAGCGCCCGCCGCTGGAAAGCCTGCGCGCGCTGATCGCCGAGACGCGGCTCGATGTGCCCGATTTCCTGCCGCCGATGTCGGGCGGGCTGGTCGGTTACCTCGGTTACGACATGGTGCGGCTGATCGAGCGGCTGCCGGAGAAGAACGCCGACGTGCTGGGCGTGCCGGACGCGATCATGCTGCGGCCCACGCTGTTCGCGGTGTTCGACAACGTCAACGACGAGATGACGCTGGTGGCGCCCGTCTATCCGCAGCAGGGCGTGGGCGCGGACGCCGCGTGGGAGGGCGCGCAGGCGGCGCTGGAGGCCGCGCAGGCCGCGCTCGACCGGCCGCTGCCGCATCCCGCGCCGCCGGTCTCGCTGCCGCCCCTGCCCGCGCCGTCCTCCAACTTCACGAAGGAGGGCTTCATCGCGGCGGTGCTGAAGGCGAAGGACTACATCGCCGCGGGCGACGCCTTCCAGGTGGTGCCGAGCCAGCGCTTCTCGGTGCCGTTCGCGCTGCCGCCCTTCGCGCT
>JAFEFJ010000331.1 GCA_018240635.1 Pseudomonadota bacterium
GTCGCGCTCATCTCAGCCGTCACCTGGTGGGCGTGATTGAGTCCGGAGCCTAGGCCGCCCGAGTCAGCCGCTTGACGAAGGCCGACATGCGGTGGCGGCGGAGTTCCGACCGCGCCTTCTCGTCGGTGGTCATGTAGTTGAGCTGCACCGCATACCGCCGGCCGACGAACTGCTTGTGGCCGTGCCAGGTCGTCGGACCGTTCGGGAAGATCAGCAGCGTGCCGTTCACCGGCGGCACCTCCACCGCGTAGTCCTCGATGTCGTCCGGGCCGCGCAGCAGCCGCAGGCAGCCCTGGGACGACGCCCAGTCCTCGGTCTCCGGGTTCAGGTACAGCAGCACCGTCACGCGCTTGGCGGTCGAATCGCAGTGGATGCGCCCGTCCTTCTCCCGCGTCCGCCCGCGCACCGTCACCATCGTTGGCGCGTCCTTGAGGTCGAGGCCGAAGCGCGCGGCGATCGCGTCGCGCAGCGCCGGCCCCTCCATCGCCGCCATCAGCTCCCGCGCCGCCGGGCCCAGCCGCAGCGCCTCGGGCGGGAAGGACCCGCCGCCGGCGATCGGCGGCAGATCGGCCACCACGCGGGCGAGCGAAGCGGGCGGCACGAAATTCGGCACCACGAGGTGCGGGAACGGGTCGGTCGCGACCGGCAGAGCGTTCAGGGCGGCGTAATCGAGTTCGAGCATGGCAAAGCCTCCGGCAGCCTCCATAGCACGCGCCGCCGCGTCGCGGGCGGATGGCACCCATGCGGCCGGACTGGTGATCCAGGCTGATTGATGACCCGAGCGGGGCGCGGTATGCCGGCGGCGCATCATGGACGCCGCTCAGCCCCGCGATTCAACGCCCCGCGGCCCCGCCGCGTCTCCCCTGCCGACGCCGTCGCCGCTGCCCGCCGAGCTGCGGGATGGCCCGCTGCCGGCCTATCGCGCGCTGGTGGCGGCGGGCGCGCTGACCGCCGATCCCTCGCAGACAGCGGCGGCCGAGCGGCTGCAACGGCTGTGGGCGCGGCTGCGCGCCTACGATCCGCCGCTCCGGCCGATCGCCAATGGCGGCTCGGGGGGCGGTTCCGGCGGCGGGTTCATCGGCCGGCTGCTGCGCCGCAAGCCAACCGACGAGGCACCGCACGAGTATCCCAACGGGCTCTACCTCGTGGGCGAGGTGGGGCGCGGCAAGTCGATGCTGATGGACCTGTTCTTCGCGGCGGCTCAGGTGCCGCGCAAGAAGCGCATCCATTTCCACCAGTTCATGCAGCAGGCGCATGCCCGCATCCATGCCTGGAAGCGCGCCCACGGCGACACCGCCGACCCGATCCCGCCGCTCGCCGACAGCATCGCGACCGAGGCGGCGCTGCTCTGCTTCGACGAGTTCCAGGTCAACGACATCGCCGACGCGATGATCCTGGGCCGGCTGTTCCAGGCGCTGTTCGACCGCGCGGTGGTGGTGGTCGCCACCTCCAACACCGCGCCCGACGACCTGTTCAAGGGCCAGCCGGGCCGCGACGCCTTCCTTCCCTTCATTGCACTGCTGAAGCAGCGTCTGGACGTGCTGGTGCTGGAGGGCGGGCGCGATTTCCGCCGCATCCGGCTACGCAATCTGCCGGTTTGGTATGTGCCGACCAATGCCCGCGCCGAGGCCGCGCTGGACGCCGCGTTCGCCGAGTTGACCGGCGGCGCGCTCGCCCGCGCCGAGCGGCTGACGGTGATGGGCCGCACCCTCACCGTGCCGCTTGCGGCGGCCGGGGTGGCCCGCTTCGACTTCCAGGCCCTGTGCGGCGCTGCCCTGGGCCCGGGCGACTACCTGGCGCTGGCCACGCATTTCCACACACTGGTGCTGGACGGTGTGCCAAGGCTGTCGCCCGACAACCACGACGAGGCGCGGCGCTTCATCACCCTGATCGATGCGCTCTACGACCACCGCGTGAAGCTGATTGCCTCGGCCGACGCCTTCCCCGACCAGCTCTACCAGCGCGGCGAGGGCGCGCGGGCGTTCGAGCGCACCGCCTCCCGCCTCGTGGAGATGCAGAGCGAGGCGTGGCTGGCGCTGCCGCACCTGACCTGAGCGCAGCCCTGCCGTCCCGGCGAGGGCGGGGTTTGCTGCGCCGCACCCACTGGCCTCCCGGGCCGTGATCGGCTACGGAGTGCGCCGCACCCGGCGGCCGGACCGACCGGTTTCCGCGCCTCTCCGGCCATCACCCGTCTATCAGGTCGAGGACTCCCATGGCCCGCAACAAGATCGCCCTCGTCGGCGCCGGCAATATCGGCGGCACGCTCGCCCATCTGATCGGGCTGAAGGAACTGGGCGACGTCGCCCTGTTCGACGTGTTCGGAGGCGTCGCGGCCGGCAAGGCGCTCGACATCATGCAGTCCGGCCCGGTGGACGGGTTCGACAGCCTGATGACCGGCGGATCGGACTACAGCGCCATCGCGGGCTCGGACGTGGTGATCGTCACCGCCGGCTTCCCGCGCACCCCCGGCATGTCGCGCGACGACCTGATCGGCAAGAACGCGGGCGTCATCGCCCAGGTGGCCGAGGGCATCAAGACGCACTGCCCCGACGCCTTCGTCATCTGCATCACCAACCCGCTCGATGCGATGGTGTGGGTGATGAAGGAGAAGTCCGGCCTGCCCGCGCACAAGGTGGTGGGCATGGCGGGCGTGCTGGACAGCTCCCGCTTCCGCCTGTTCCTCGCGCAGGAATTCGGCGTCTCGGTCGAGGACGTGACCGCCTTCGTGCTCGGCGGCCACGGCGACACGATGGTGCCGCTGACCCGCTACTCCACCGTCGCCGGCATCCCGGTGCCGGACCTCGTGAAGATGGGCTGGTCCACGCAGGAGAAGATCGACGCGATCTGCGCCCGCACCGCCAACGGCGGCGGCGAGATCGTCAAGCTGCTGGAGCGCGGCAGCGCCTTCTACGCGCCCGCCGCCTCGGCCATCGCGATGGCGGAAGCGTACCTCAAGGACAAGAAGCGCGTGCTTCCCTGCGCCGCCTATCTCACCGGCCAGTACGGCATCAAGGACCTGTATGTTGGCGTGCCGGTCGTGATCGGCGCGGGCGGCGTGGAGCGGATCGTCGAGATCGAGCTGAACGCGGCCGAGAAGGCGGCGTTCGAGAAGTCCTGCGGCGCTGTCCGCGAACTGATCGACGCGTCCCGCAAGCTGGTCGGCTGAACCGCGCAGGAGGCGCTGGCATGAACATCCACGAGTACCAGGCCAAGGAACTTCTCAAGGGCTACGGCGTCGCGGTGCTGGACGGGCACGTCGCCTGGACGCCCGACGAGGCGGCGGCGGCGGCGGCGAAGCTGCCCGGCCCGGTCTACGTGGTGAAGTCGCAGATCCATGCCGGCGGCCGCGGCGCGGGCCGCTTCGCCGACGATCCGAACGGCAAGGGCGGCGTCCGCCTCGCCCGCTCCGCCGACGAGGTGCGCGCGGCGGCGGAAGCGATGATCGGCCACACGCTGATCACCAAGCAGACGGGACCGGCGGGCCGCAAGGTCCGCCGCGTTTATGTCGAGGCCGGCTGCGACATCGCGCGCGAGCTGTACCTCTCGCTGCTGGTGGACCGCGCCACCGCCCGCATCACCATCATGGCCTCGACCGAAGGCGGGATGGAGATCGAGGAAGTCGCGGAAAACCACCCCGAGAAGATCCTGCGCGTCGCCGTCGATCCGGCGACGGGCGTTTCCGGCTTTCATGCCCGCAAGCTCGCCTTCGGGCTGGGCCTGTCCGGCAAGCAGGTCTCCGCCTTCACCAAGTTCGTCACGGCGATGTACCAGGCCTTCACCGCGCTCGACTGCTCGATCGTGGAGATCAACCCGCTGGTCGTCACCGGCGCGGGCGAGGTGGTGGCACTCGATGCCAAGGTGA
>JAFEFJ010000332.1 GCA_018240635.1 Pseudomonadota bacterium
GCGGTCCGCAGCACCACGATGGCGATGCGCCGGTTGGCGGCGGCCATCGGGTCCGAGGGCAGCAGCGGGTCGCGGTCGGCGTTCCCGGTCACGCTGCGGATGCGCGCATCCGGCAGCCCGGCCTCCGCCAGCATCCGCCGCGTCGCGTTCGCCCGCTCGGCAGACAATTCCCAGTTGGTGCGGTCCGGGCCGGGGAAGGGCGCCGCATCCGTGTGCCCCGCGATCGACAGCGGCTCCGGCAGGCGCATCAGCACGGGCGTGATCTTCCGCAGCAGCTCCCGCGCCCGCTCGTTCGGCGTGGCGGAGCCGGTGGCGAACATCGGCCGGCGGTCCTCGTCCATCAGCTGGATGCGCAGCCCCTGCGGGGTCATGTCGATGGAGAGCTGCCGGGCCACGTCGGCCAGCGCCGGGTCGGCGCGCACGGCGTCGCGGATGTCCTGCGCCGCCTTCTCCAGCGCCTGCTTCTCCTGCCGCTCGGCCTCCGCGCGCAGCTCGGCCTCCGAGGGCGGGCGCGGCTTCGTCGCGTCGGTGGGCGCCGGGCCCTGCTCGGGTCCCCGGACGCCGCTGCCCGCGCCTTTCGTCTGGCCGGGCTCGGGCTGCACCAGCGCGTTCGGCCCCAGCACGTTCGGCGCGAGCAGGTTGGAGCCCGCGCCCTGCCGCGCCTCCGGCGCGGTGCGCGCGGCGGAGGGTTGCGGCACCGGGCGCAGATCGCCGCTGACCGACGGCGCGGCCTGGTCGCGCGCCTTGTCCGGCTCCTTCGTCGGCGTGTCGCGCCGGTGCGGGCGGGGGGCCGCCGGCGTGTCGATTTCGGGATCGTCCTCGGCGTCGATCGGCTGGTTCGGGCCGGTGATCACCTCGACCGCGCCCTTGTCGGAAACCATGCTGCCGGCGTCGAACGGCGTGTGCCCGCCGAAGGGCTGGCCGCTGCCGGTCGCGCTGCGGCCCAGCACGTCGGTCGGGCTGAAATATTCGGCGATGCCGCGGCGCTGCTTTTCGGTGGTGGCGTTCAGCAGCCACATCAGCAGGAAGAACGCCATCATGGCGGTGACGAAATCGGCGTACGCCACCTTCCAGGCGCCGCCGTGATGGCCGCCTTCGACGATCTCGTCCCGCCGGACGATGGTGACGCCCGGAACCCCGCCGCCCTTCTTGCCGCCGCCGCGCGCCATACGCCCGTAACCTTAAGCTGGGTGGACAGGGTGGCGCGGCTTGCTTAACCCGTCGCTAAGGCGGCGAGGCGCCTGCTGCCGCTCGCCCGCGAAACGGGCTGCGACCCGCCGATCACGAGGCGGCGAGGCGGGCGTTGCATCCCGCCGCGCCGCGCGTTAGAGCAGGGACGCCGAGTCGCGGGGCGCGCGGGCCGGTCGGGTTCCGCCTCCGCTTGCGCGTTTGCCTCTTGCCAGGACGCCGCGTTCAGGACCATGCGCCAGCCACGCCGAATTTTCCGCGCCTCCCTCCTCCCGGTCCCCGGCCGGCGCGTGATGCTGCCGGTCCTGCTCGTGGTGCTGGCGCTCGGCGGCGTCACCCTGGGCGGCGTGACGCTCTGGGCCATGAGCGCCTCGCTGTTCGACCGGTCCGGCGCCGCCCGGCTCGCCGCCGCCTCCGCCGCGCCGGGCGCGCAGGTCACCGCCGATCCCGGCCAGACCGCGGTGCTCGACGCCGATACGCTGCGCCTGTCCAACCGCGTCGTCCGCCTCGCCGGCATCGACGCGCCGGAGCGCGGCCGCACCTGCCGCGACGACGCGGGCCAGGACTTCGATTGCGGCGTCGCCGCCACCAACGCGCTCGCCGCCCTGGTGCGCGAAGCGCCCGTCGCCTGCGAACTGCGCGGCGCGGACCGCATGGGCCACGCGCTCGCGGTGTGCGAGGCGGGCGGACAGCAGATCAACCGCGCCCTGGTCGATGCCGGCTGGGCGCGCGCCGACCGCTCCAGCCCGGGGCTCGAAGCGGCGGAGACCGCCGCGCGCAGCCAGCGGCGGGGCCTGTGGGCCTCGGCGCAGAACAGCTGGTAGGGCGCGCCCGCGCCCGTGCCGGCCTCCCCGCCGCCGCAAGCCGATTGCTGCAAGCGCGAAGGTTGCGTCCCGCGCGGGGCGGCCATAGGCTGCCCGCCGCCGCCCGCGCCCTTCCGGCGTCCGGGCGGCCGCCCATTTCCCGGCGACGCGGACCGGCCTGGCCGGGGCGGCGCCTGTTGCGCATGATCCGAAGGAGTCCCGCATGAGCGTCTCTGGCAAACGCTCCGTCACCATCACGGTGGACGGCACCAACAAGGCGCTCAACATCCCGCTGATGGACGGCACGCTCGGCCCGCCGGTGGCCGATATCCGCAAGCTCTACGGCGAGCTCGGCCTGTTCACCTACGATCCCGGCTACGGCGCCACCGCCGCCTGCGAAAGCAAGATCACCTACATCGACGGCGACGAGGGCGTGCTGCTGTACCGCGGCTACCCGATCGAGCAGCTCGCCGAGAAATCCACCTTCCTCGAAGTCGCCTACCTGCTGCTGAACGGCGAACTGCCGAACGCCGCGCAGAAGGCCGAGTTCGACCAGGGCGTGATCCGCCACACGATGCTGCACGAGCAGCTGCGCACCTTCTACAACGGCTTCCGCCGCGACGCGCACCCGATGGCGGTGATGTGCGGCGTGGTCGGCGCGCTCAGCGCCTTCTACCACGACAGCATGGACATCAACGATCCCGAGCAGCGCCGCATCAGCGCGTTCCGGCTGATCGCCAAGGTGCCCACGATCGCGGCGTGGGCGCACAAGTACAACATCGGCCAGCCGTTCATGTATCCGCGCAACGATCTCGGCTACGCGGAGAACTTCCTCTACATGTTCCACGCGGTGCCGGCCGAGCCGTACCACGTGAACCCGGTGCTCGCGCGCGCGATGGATCTCATCATGATCCTGCACGCCGACCACGAGCAGAACGCCTCCACCAGCACCGTCCGCCTCGCGGGCTCCACCGGCGCCAACCCGTTCGCCTGCATCGCCGCCGGCATCGCCAGCCTCTGGGGCCCCGCCCACGGCGGCGCGAACGAGGCGGTGCTGAAGATGCTGACCGAGATCGGCCACGTCAGGAACGTCCCGGACTTCCTGTCCAAGGTGAAGGACAAGAACGAGCACGCGCGCCTGATGGGCTTCGGCCACCGCGTCTACAAGAACTACGACCCGCGCGCGAAGATCATGCAGAAGGCCTGCCACGACGTGCTGGGTGAGCTCGGCATCAAGGGCGACCCGCTGCTCGACCTCGCGATGGAGCTCGAGAAGATCGCGCTGCACGACCAGTACTTCATCGACCGCAAGCTGTACCCGAACGTCGATTTCTATTCGGGCATCATCCTCAAGGCGATGGGCTTCCCGACCAGCATGTTCACCGCGCTGTTCGCCGTCTCGCGCACCGTCGGCTGGATCAGCCAGTGGGGCGAGATGATCGAGGACCCGCAGCAGCGCATCGGCCGTCCCCGCCAGATCTACACGGGCGCCGCCCAGCGCGACTACGTCCCCATCGACCGCCGCTAGATATTGGATCCCATGGTTTGATGGTGCATTCTTGTCATGCGAGTGGAAGGAAGCGCTATGGGACAGGTTCTCCACGGCTGCGCCACGACGACAGAGGCGGTCCGTCGCGCGATCCAGCATAGTCAAGAGAGCCTGAGGACCCTCGCCAGCCGCTACGGCGTCAACCCGAAGACCATCGCCAAGTGGCGCAACAGAACGTCCGTCGCCGATCTCCCGACCGGTCCGAGGCAACCGACGTCGACGGTCCTGTCGCCCGAGCAGGAAGCCATCATCGTCGCCTTCC
>JAFEFJ010000333.1 GCA_018240635.1 Pseudomonadota bacterium
CAGCGGCGTCGCCGCCGATTGCGTGCGCCCGTCTGCGGTCGGGGCGGGCGGGCGCGGAGGGCGGGCGCGCGGCCCGCCGTCGCGCTGGGCCGGTGAGGCTTACTTGGACTCCTGGACGTGTGCTTCCAGGAACCACAGCGCCTTGTCGAGGCTTCGTGACGCGGCGGTGAAGATGTCGGCGGTGTCGGCGTCGCCCGCTTCGCCCGCGTCGTCGATGTTCTGCCGCAGCTTGTTCGCGACCGCCGCGTAGCGCTCGATCAGCGCTGCCAGATGCGCCTCGGTCGTGTAGATGTCGGTCGGGTAGGCGGGCAGGGTGCTGGCCGCCGCGACCGCCTGGGTGGTGCCGAGCGCGGTGCCGCCGAGCTGCACGACGCGCTCGGCCATCGTGTCCACATGCTCGTCGAGCTCGGTGCGGAAGCCGTCCAGCATTTCGTGGATGGCGATGAACTGCGGGCCCTTCACGTTCCAATGCGCCTGCTTGGTGAGCAGCGCGAGGTCGATCCCGTCGGCGACGCGGGCGTTGAGCAGCGCGATCGCGACCTGCTTGGCGTTGTCGTTCAGGTCGTTCCTGGTGGCGTGGCTCTTCATGCTCGGCTCCGTGGCGTGTGGCTGGCAGCAGTGGATATGCTCATCCGGCGTGGCGGGACAACCGCACCTGCAATGTCGGCTCGACGGCGAGGTAGCGCGACGGCGCGGGCGTGCCCGGATCGCGCTGGAAGCGGCTGGCGCGGGCGAGGACGGCCTGGTCCTCGTCCGACAGGCGGGCCGCCTCGCGCAGGTGATCGACCCAGTTTTCCATCGTCCAGGTCTCCAGCCAGCCTTCGGGATGCGCGACGTTCTCGTAGAGCTGCCAGAACATCGCGCCGGCGCGTCCGCGCACGCGGCGCACCTCGGCCATCGCTTCGAGGAACGCCTCCCGCTCTTCGGCGGGGACGCGGTAATGCATGGTCTCCATCACGTGGCCGCGCGCATGCGGCAGGATCGGCACCAGCTCGGCCGCCGCCGCCTCGGGGCGGGGCTGCGGGCGGTCCTGCGAGGGCAGGTTGGCGGCGGCCTGGTCGATGCGGAAGACGCGCACCGCCACCGCGAGCGCGGCGCCCCCGGCGGCGGCGGTAAACATCACGCCCGACAGCCCGATATGCAGCGCAAGCCAGCCCCAGCCGAACGAGCCGAAGGCGAGCGCGCCGTTGTAGGACAACTGGTAGATCGAAAGCGCGCGGGCGCGCACCCAGGGCGGGCAGATCAGCTGCGCGGCGGCCTGCAGGGTGGAGAAGGCGGCGACCCAGCCGATGCCGAACACCGCCATGCCCAGCGCCGCGACCGTCCAGTGATGCGCGAGGCCGAGCATCGCCATGCCGACGCAGGAGCACAGGCTGGAGACGAAGACAATTGTGCTGCGGCTGGCGTAGTGCCGGAAATTCGGCAGCAGCAGCCCGGAGGCAACGCCGCCCGCGCCCATCAAGCCGAGGATCAGTCCGTACATGCCCGCGCCGAGCTGGAGCTGCTGGCGGACGATGAGCGGGAGGATCGCCCAAGGCGCGGCGGCGGGCAGCGAATAGGCGAAGGACCGCACCATCGTCGCGCGCATCCCCGGCGTATTCGCGACGAAGCGGATGCCCGCGCGCATCGCGCCCGCCAGATGCTCGCGCGGCAGCCAGCGCCGGTTCTGCGGCCGCCGCCACGAGGCCAGCGCGGCGATCACCGCCAGGATCGACACGGCGAACAGCGCGAAGGCGAAGCCCGAGCCCGCCAGCACCACGAGGAAACCCGCGAACGCGGGTCCGAGCGCGCGGGCGATGTTGAAGCCTATGCCGTTCAGCGCGATGGCCTGCACCAAGTCCTCGCGCGGCACGAGATCGGGCACGATCGCACCCCAGGCGGGACCGGTCATCGCCGAGCCCATGCCGATGGCAAACGTCAGGATCAGCAGGCTGGCGGGTCCGGTCAGCCCGGCGATGGTCATTCCGGCGAGCACGCCCGCCGCCGCCATCGTCCAGACCTGGGTGCCGATCAGGAACAGCCTTCGGTCCACGATGTCGGCGACGGCGCCGGCGGGCAGCGCGAGCAGGAAGAAGGGCAGGATCGTCGCCGCCTGGACCAGCGAGACGACGAGAGGGCTCGGCGCCAGCGTTGTCATCAGCCAGCCCGCGCCGGTGTTCTGGAACCAGGTGCCGAGCGAGGTGACGATGTAGGCGAACCACAGCCGGGCGAAGACCGGGTTGCGCAACGGCAGCAGGGCGGGCGGCAGACCCATTCGGCGCGTCCGGTGCGGCTGGCGGGAGGGATTGCGGGGGCGTAGCGGCAGAGGTGCCAGAAAAGCCCCGAGGGGTAAACCGCCGCGCGCGGTCAGAGATGCGTCTGGATGAACTCGCGGACCTGCGGATAGATCTCGTTCGCCCAGCGCTTGCCGCTGAACACGCCGTAATGGCCGACGCCGGTCTGCAGATGGTGGCGCTTCATCGCCGGGCGCAGGTTCCGGCACAGGTCGAGCGCCGCCATCGTCTGGCCGATCGCGCAGATGTCGTCGAGCTCGCCTTCCACCGTGAACAGCGCGGTGCGGCGGATCGCCGACGGATCGACCGGGCGGTGCCGCCACATCAGCTTGCCGAGCGGCAGATCGTGGTCCTGGAACACCCGCTGGACCGTTTCGAGGTAGAACTCGGCCGGCAGGTCCATCACCGCCATGTATTCGTCGTAGAAGTTGCGGTGTGTCGCCGCCTTGTCGGCGTCGCCGGCGACCAGATGGCGCAACTGGTCGAGATGCGCGCGCGTGTGCCGGTCGAGGTTCATCGACATGAAGGCGGCGAGCTGCACGAAGCCCGGATAGACGCGCCGCATCGCGCCCGGATAGCGCGGCGGCACGCGGGCGATCAGGTGGCGCTCGAACCAGGCGATCGGGTGTTCCTTGGCGAGCTTGTTCACCTTGGTCGGGTTGAGCCGCGTGTCGATCGGGCCCGCCATCAGCGTCATGCTGCGCGGCTGGGCGCGGTTGTTCGACGCCGCCATCACCGCGACCGCCGCGAGCACCGCGACCGCGGGCTGGCAGACCGCCATCACATGCGCCTCGGGCCCGAGGAGTTCGAGGAAGCGGATGATGTGGTCGATGTAGTCGTCGAAGCCGAAGGTGCCGGCGCGCAGCGGGATGTCGCGCGCGTTGTGCCAGTCGGTGATGTAGACGTCGTGGTCCTGCAGCAGGACGCGCACGGTGCCGCGCAGCAGCGTCGCGAAGTGGCCCGACATAGGCGCGACGACGAGGATCTTCGGCTGCGGCGGCGCGCCTGGCTTGGCGAAGCGCAGCAGCGTGCCGAACGGCGTCGCGAAGGCGGTTTCCTCCTGCACCGGCAGCATCTGGTTGCCGGAACGGACCGGGGCGATGGCGAAGTCCGGGCGGCGGTGGGTGGTGGCGCCGTCGGCGATCAGCTCGAACGCCGAGGCCAAGTATTTGCGGATGAAACTGTGTTCCGCGCCGGGCAGCGGCAGGCGCATCATGCGCGCGGCGTTGCGGGCCATCAGACGGAGCGGATCGAGCAGGTCTGTCTGCGCCTGGTAGGCCTGGTAGATCATCGGGCGTCTTGGTTCCTTGGCCCCGGCGGCAGAACGGACCGTGACTATGTTGCGGCGCGGCATAGTTTGGCAATACGGTCCGATCGGGCGCGCGCCGGCGCCTGTCGCCCGCAAAAGGATGCGCAATGGCGGAGACCACGCTGCTCATCAGCAGCAAGAACTATTCGTCCTGGTCGCTGCGCGGCTGGCTGCTGACGCGGATGGCCGGC
>JAFEFJ010000334.1 GCA_018240635.1 Pseudomonadota bacterium
CGGCGAGACCGTGCGTGTCGATCCGGCGGGGCCGCTGATCGTGCGCGTTGGCGCCGCCACCGATCTGGCGGTGGAGGCGGCGGTCGCGGGCACTGGCATCCTGTGTCTGTTCGAGGACTGGCTGCGCCCGCACCTCGACAGCGGCGCGCTGGAGCCGGTGCTGGAACCCTGGTGGCCGCGCTTCTCCGGACCGTTCCTCTACTTCCCCGGCCGCCGCCTGATGCCCGCGCCGCTCAGGGCCTTCGTCGATTTCATCCGCGCATGATCGCGCGGGCCGCGTCCCGCGTTCAGCCCCGCTTGGGCGTCCACCCGTACGCCTTCGCGCAGGCGCCGCCCATCAGCATCGCGCGTTCGCTCTCTGTCAGCCGGTCGGTGATGCGGAAGGGCTCGACCGCCTGTTCGTAGTTCACCACCGCGAAGGCGCGCGTCCAGTCGGTGCCCCACAGGCAGCGCTCGAAGCCCCAGGCGTCGAAGATGCGGGCGAGCGGGTCCCAGATGTCGGGGAACGGGTAGGGCTGCTTCGACAGCGTGCAGGCGCCGCTGACCTTGATGACCATGTTGGACCGCTTCGCCAGCTCCAGCACCTTCGGCAGGTCGGCCCACGGCTCCGGCGGCGCGGGCGGAACGCGGGGCTGCACGATGCCGAGGTGATCGAGGATGAAGCGCGTGCCGGGATGCCGGTCGATCAGCTTCGCGCCCGCGTCCAGGTTGCCCCAGCACAGGATGTTGACGGGGAAACCATGCTGCGCGGCGGCGCGGGCGATGCGGTCGAGGCCTGGATCGTCGGGATCGCGCCCGGCTTCCTTCGGCAGCATGATCCGCACGCCGACCGCGCCGGGCTGCTTGCGCCATTCCGCGATCACGTCGGCGACGGCCGGATCGTCGGGGTCCACTGGCTTGACGATGGCGAAACGATCCGCATGCGCGCGCTGCACCTCCACCGCGTAGCTCGCGTCGTAGCGGTAGAGCGAAAGCGCGGAGATGAAGATCGCGCCATCGACGCCGACCGCGTCCATCGCCGCCACCATCTCGTCGCCGGTCACGTGCGGCGGCCAGTTCGGCACGCTGTGCCAGGGCCGCTTCGGCGTGTTGGCTTCGTAGGCGTGCACCTGTGAGTCGATGATGGCCATCGCGGACGCTCCCCGTTCTGCGGAGGAAGCTTGGCCGCGTGCGAGGGAGGCGTCCAGACGGGCCCTCACCCTCCCGTTGCGTCAGCAACGGGAGGGTGAGGGGCCTACCCCAGCGAGACGATCTCGCCGTGCCGCGCCTCGGCGGGCATGCACAGATCGGCGATCGCCGGCGCCACGTCGGCGGGCCGGCGGATCGTGCTCGGATTTTCGCCCGGCATGGCCTGCGTGCGCAGGCGCGTCGCGACCGGGCCGGGGCGGAGGATGTTCACGCGCAGATTGGTGCGGCGCACCTCGTCCGCCCAGGTCAGCGCCAGATGCTCCAGCGCCGCCTTCGATGCGCCGTAGTTGCCCCAGTAGGCGCGCGGCTCGCTGGCGCGGGCGTCGCCCAGGAACACCGCGCGGCCCTCGGGCGCGGCGGCCAGCAGCGGGCCGCAGCTTGCGATCAGGTGCTGCGCGGCGGTGAGGTTCACCGCCATCACCTCGGCCCAGTCCTTCGCCATGATGTGCCCGACCGGCGTGAGCCGCCCAAGCGCGCCGGCGGCGTGGATCATCACGTCCAGACGCCGGAACCGCTCGAACAGGCTCGGACCGAGGCGGTCGATCTCGGCGGTTTCGGTCAGGTCCATCGGCACCAGCGTCGCGGTGCCGCCGGCGGCGCGGATCGCGTCGTCGGTTTCCTCCAGCCCGCCCTCGGTGCGCGCCAGGATCACCACATGCGCGCCGCGCCGGCCGAGCTCCACCGCCGCCGCCGCGCCGATGCCGCGGCTTGCGCCGGTGACGAGCGCGACCCGCCCGGCGAGCGGGCCCATCCGATCCGGTGAAGACATGGTCAGCGGCTTTCGGTCAGCAGGCTGAGCTGCCGGTCGTTGTTGTCGGCCTGGTCGGGCAGCGGCACCGGGTAGTCGCCGGTGAAGCAGGCGTCGCAGAAGCGCGGCGCCTTGGCATCGCGCCCCTTGCTGCCGAGCGCGCGGTACAGCCCGTCGATGGAGACGAAGGCCAGGCTGTCGGCGTTGATGAGCTGCGCCATCTCCTCGACCGAGTGGCGCGCGGCGAGCAGCTTGCCGCGTTCCGGCGTGTCGATACCGTAGAAGCAGGAATGCGTGGTCGGCGGCGAGGAGATGCGCATGTGCACCTCCTTCGCGCCGGCGGCGCGCACCATCTCCACGATCTTGCGGCTGGTGGTGCCGCGCACGATGGAATCGTCCACCAGCACCACGCGCTTGCCTTCCAGCACCGCGCGGTTGGCGGAGTGCTTCAGCTTCACGCCCAGGTTGCGGATGTGGTCCGTCGGCTCGATGAAGGTGCGGCCGACATAGTGGTTGCGGATGATACCGAGATCGAAGGGCACGCCCGCTTCCTCGGCGTAGCCCATCGCGGCGGGCACGCCGCTGTCGGGCACCGGCACGATCACGTCGGCGGGGACGTGGGATTCGCGGGCAAGCTCGGCGCCGATGCGCTTGCGCGCCTCGTAGACCGGCATTCCCTCCATCACGGAATCGGGCCGCGCGAAGTAGATGTATTCGAACACGCAGAAGCGTTCCGGCGTGCGGCCGAAGGGCTTGATGCTGTGCACGCCCTTGTCGTTGATGACGACAATTTCGCCGGGCTCCACGTCGCGCACGAACTCGGCGCCCACGATGTCCAGCGCGCAGGTCTCGCTCGCCAGCACCCAGCCGCCGTTTGCCCCGTTCGCCGCCCCCGCGCCGCCCGAGGCGTCCGCGCCGATGCGGCCGAGGATCAGCGGCCGCACGCCCAAGGGGTCACGCACGCCCATCAGCGCCTCGTTCGACAGCGCGACGAGCGAATAGGCGCCGACCACCTGCTTCAAGGCGTCGATCAGCCGGTCCACCACGGTGGAATAGAGGCTGATGGCGATGAGGTGGATGAACACCTCGGAGTCGGTGGTGGACTGGAACAGGCAGCCGCGCCGCACCAGCGCGCGATGCAGCACATGCGCGTTGGTCAGGTTGCCGTTATGCGCGACGGCGAAGCCGCCGAACTCGAAATCCGCGTACAGCGGCTGCACGTTGCGCAGCACAGTGTCGCCGGTGGTGGCGTAGCGGTTGTGGCCGATGGCGCGCGGGCCGGGCAGCGAGGCGATCACGCGGGCATCGCCGAAATTGTCGCCGACGAGCCCCATGCCCTTGTGCGAGTGGAAGCGCGCGCCGTCGAAGGTGACGATGCCGGTGGCTTCCTGCCCGCGGTGCTGCAAGGCGTGCAGCCCGAGCGCGGTCACGGCGGCGGCGTCGGAGACGTTCCAGACGCCGAAGACGCCGCATTCCTCGTGGAACTTGTCGTCGCCCACTACGGCAGGGTCGCCATGTGGAAGAGTGGTCAGGCTCATCCCATCGTCTCCATTCGCGGCCCCAGGGGCGGCCCTACGGGCGGGCCACCGGTTTGCCGGTCGCGCGGCCTTGCGGCAGCGCCTGCAACAGCGCGTCGGCGGTCGTCTGGCGGCCGTCCGGCGGCGGATAGACCCGGGGACGGAATCGGTCCGGCAGATGCTCCACCGTCCATTCCGCCCCGGCATAGGCGATCGGCACGCTCATGGAATCGCGCACCGGCTGGGGCCAGTGCTCCATCGGCAGCACCATCGGCACGACGATGTAGGCCACGATCACCAGCGCCGCGCC
>JAFEFJ010000335.1 GCA_018240635.1 Pseudomonadota bacterium
TCGAGGAGGGTTGAGACGGACTGTAACCGCCCGCCGCGCGTGGCCCCCGGCGGCGGCGCATCGGTCTGCTGCCGCCACGCCGAGGGCGGCGTGCCGGTGGCGCGCTGGAAGGCGCGGCTGAAGCTGCTGAGGTCGGAGTAGCCGAGCGCGAGCGCGATGTCGGTGATGCTCATCTGCGTCGCCTGCAGCCACTGCTGCGCGAGTTCCAGCCGCGCCGTGTTCAGCAACTCGCGGAAATTCGTCCCGTCCGCGCGCAGCCGTCGGTTGAGCGTGCGCGGATGCATGGCAAGGCGCTCGGCGACGTCCTCCAGCGACACGCCCGGGAAGGCGGCGCGGCCGCGCAGCGTGCGCACCACGCGGTCGGCAAGGCTCGGCTGCGCGACCGTCCAGTAGTCCGCGACAGTGCGGAGCAGCTCGGCCCGCGCCGCCGCATCGGCGGTGCGGACGGGGGTGGCGAGGCGCGCGGCGGGGAAGGTGACGGCGTTCTGCTCGGCATCGAAGCGCGGCAGAAAGCCGTAGAAGCGGCGGTAGGGCGCCGGGTCGGCCGGCTTGCGGCGCGAGAGGTGCACGCCTTCCGGCGCGAAGCCGCCCAGCTCGCGCACCATGTTGAACCCGACGCTGATCGCCGCGTCGTTGATGACCTCCAGGCCTTCCACGCCGGGCACGTGCATCGCGTAGCCGTAGAACGCCGTCCCGTCGTGCACCGAAAGGAAGACGGCGGCGCCGCGCGTGTAGCGGTGCTGGTTGGTGGTGAAGTCCAGCAGTGCCTCGCGCATCGACGGCGCGCTACGCATCAGGCGGCCGACGAGCCCGAAATGCGCCAGGCCCGAGCGTTGCCCGAGCAGAAGTCCGAATTCCGGCCGCCCGGTGGCTTCCGCGCACGCGTTCAGCAGCGCACCCGCGCGCACGAACGACACCGACGACTCAGTATCCGCGAGCAACGCGGGATCGATGCGGGCGCCTGCGATGACAGGGTCCGGCGCCACGCCGAGTTCGCGCAACAGTCCCGGCACGCCGGTCAGGATTCCGACGCGGTGCTGTCCTTCCACCCCTCATCCCCCGGCGGCGCGACCAGCCGCGTGCCCGGTGGCGCGCGCCAGCGGTATCGGTCCGTGCCCGCGGACCAAGGCTCTTTCGATGTCGCAAAATGCCAAGCGGCTCCGCGAGCGTCCAGCGGATAAGCGGCCCGCCTGGGGCCGGGGAAGCGCGTCCGGCCGTCAACCACACGGAGCGGGGAATCGAGCAATGGGGATCACGCGGCGCGCTGCGACGGCCGGCGGCTTGGGCATGCTGATGGCGCCGGGCCTGGTGCCGGCGGCCAAGGCCGAGGACGGCTTCATCCCGATGGAGGGGATGGATGAGTTCCTGATCGCCACCGACGCCTACATCTACGGCTATCCGCTGGTGACGATGGAGATGACCCGGCGCGTGATGACCAACGTTGCCGCGGCTTCCGACACGCGCGCGCCGATGGGGCAGATCGCCAAGGCCCGCACCTATCCCGATGCGTCGTTCCGCGACGTCACCGCGCCGAACGCGGACACGCTCTACACGCTCGGCTGGATTGATGTTGGCAGGGAGCCCTGGGTGCTCAGCCTGCCGGACATGAAGGGGCGATACTTCCTGTTTCCGATGCTGGATGGCTGGACCACGGTGTTCCAGGTGCCCGGCTCCCGCACCACGGGAACTGGCGCGCAGACCTATGCGATCACCGGCCCGGGCTGGAAGGGCACGCTTCCGGCGGGGGTGAAGGAATACAAGGCGCCCACCAGCATCGTCTGGCTGCTCGGCCGCATCTACTGCACCGGCACGCCGGAGGACTACGCCGCCGTCCATGCGCTCCAGGACCAGGTCGGGCTGGTGCCGCTCAGTTCCTACGGCAAGCCCTATACGCCGCCGCCGGGCAAGGTCGATCCGTCCATCGACATGAAGACCGCCGTGCGCGACCAGGTGAACCGCATGGACGCGGTGGCCTATTTCACGCTGCTCGCGGAGCTGATGAAGGCCAATCCCCCGACGCCGGCCGACGCCCCGGCGCTCGCGCGCTTCGCCCGCATCGGCCTGGTGCCCGGCAAGGACTTCGACGCGAGCAAGCTGAAGGCGGATTTCGTCAAGCGCATCCCGCAGATCGCCTTCGACCGCATCATGCTGCAGTTCAAGGTCAATTCCGCCGTCAAGGACATCAACGGCTGGAACTACATCACCAAGACCGGCATCTACGGCACCGACTACCTGATCCGTGCGTTGGTCACCGCGATCGGCCTTGGCGCGAACCGGCCGCAGGACGCGATCTATCCGACCTCGCTCAAGGACGCGAACGGCTCGGCCTATGACGGCGCGCACAAGTACGTGCTGCGCTTCGGCAAGGACGAGCTGCCGCCGGTGCAGGGCTTCTGGTCCGTCACGATGTACGACGCCGACTACTTCTTCGTCGCGAACCCGATCAACCGCTACTCGATCAGCCCGCGGCAGAATCTGAAGGCCAACCCTGACGGCTCGGTCGATATCTACTTGCAGAAGGAATCGCCGGGCGCGGACCGCGAATCCAACTGGCTGCCGGCGCCTTCGGGCAAGTTCGTCCTGATGATGCGGCTCTACTGGCCGAACGAGACCGATCCTTCGATCATCGACGGGTCCTGGGTGATCCCGCCGGTCGCGCGCGCCGCCACCTGACCCGCCGGGGGGATGACCGACGGGGGCCGCCGCAAGCGGCCCCCGCGCCCGGGCGGCGCCCCGCGCGCCGTTGATGCAGTCCCGCGACGTTCGTGCCAGACTGGCGGCAAGGACCCGGCCTGTAGGCCAAGGAAGCCGCGAACGAGGGAGAGCATCCATGAACGCACCGGTCGGGATCGACCCGCGCGCCGACGCCCTATCCGTGCCGCTGGACCGGATCGACATGAGCGATCCCACCTTCTACGAGCGCGACATTCACTATCCGTATTTCGAACGGTTGCGGCGCGAGGCGCCGGTGCATTACTGCGCCGACAGTCCGTTCGGCCCGTACTGGTCGGTGACGAAATACAAGGACATCGTGAAGGTCGAGGTGGACCACGCCACCTTCTCCTCTGACCACACGATGGGCGGCATCCAGATCGAGGACCAGCCGAAGGACCTCTCGCGGCCCAGCTTCATCCGCATGGACCCGCCCAGGCACGACGAGCAGCGCAAGGTGGTGAGCCCCATCGTCGCGCCTGCCAACCTCGCGAACATGGAACCGATCATCCGCGAGCGCACGCAAAGCGTGCTCGACAGCCTGCCGCGCAACGAAACCTTCGACTGGGTGGAGCGCGTTTCGATCGACCTGACGACGCGGATGCTGGCGACGCTGTTCGACTATCCGTTCGAGCGGCGGAGCGACCTCACGTTCTGGTCCGATGTCGCGATCTGCAACGTGCGCGCCGACGACGCACCGGTGAAAAGCGAAGAGGAGCGCTTCAACGAATTGAAGCGCATGGCGGAATCGATGGCCGCGCTGTGGAACGAGCGCGCCAACGGACCGGAACGCTACGACCTGCTGACCATGCTCGCGAAGGGCGAGGCGACGCGCAACATGCCGCTGCGCGAGTTCATGGGAAACCTGGCGCTGCTCATCGTCGGCGGCAACGACACCACGCGCAACTCGATGTCGGGCGGGCTGCTCGCGCTGTCGCAGAACCCCGCCGAGTGGGAGAAGCTGCGCGCCGATCCCTCGCTGATCCCAAGCATGGTCTCGGAGATCATCCGCTGGCAGACGCCGGTGATC
>JAFEFJ010000336.1 GCA_018240635.1 Pseudomonadota bacterium
GGGCAGCACGCGGGCGAGCATGCGGCGGTTCTCGCGCGCCTGCGCGATGCCGGCGGCGCCGGCGGTGCGGTCGGCCAGCACGCGCCACGCGCCGTCCGGGCCGCGGATCAGGTCGGCGGCGTAGAAATCGAGCAGCGAGGGGCGCGCGCCCTGCCCCGCGCCCGGCGCGATGCCGCAGGGGCGGAGATAGCCGGGATTGGCGAACACGAGCGCGGGCGGCAGCACGCCGTCGGACAGCAGGGATTGCGGGCCGTAGATGTCGGCCAGGATCGCCTGCATCAGCCGCGCGCGCTGCGCGAGTCCGGCTTCCAGCTCGGCGAACTCGGCGGCGCCGATCAGCAGCGGGACGGGATCGCAGCGCCAGGACTGGTCGTTCGCGCCGGGCAGGATGGAGGTGACGCCCTCGTCGTCGAAGGCGCGGTCGAGGCGGCGGGCGCGCTCGGCCAGACCGCCCTCGCCGAGCGCGCCGAGAACGCCGAGCAGACCGCGCCATTGCGGCCTGATGCCGCCCTGGCCGTCCACCATCTCATCGACGCCGCCCTCCGAGATCACGTCGCGGAACGTCTCACGCGAATCGCCGCAGGTCGAGGGTGCGGGGCATGTCGCGGTCGATGGAGAGGCGCGGCTCGGGCATCGGGCCGGGGGTGTGGCCGAACGGGGTGAAGCGCGCCCGCCGGCGTGCCTCGGCCTCCATCGCGTTGACCGGGAAGGTGTCGTAGTTGCGCCCGCCAGGATGGGCGACGTGGTAGGTCATGCCGCCCAGGCTGCGGCCGTTCCAGCGGTCGAACACGTCGAACACGAGCGGCCCCTGCGCGCCGATGGTGGGATGCAGCGCGCTCGGCGGCGCCCAGGCCTTGTAGCGGACGCCGGCGACGTATTCGCCCGCGCGGTCGGTGGGCACCAGCGGCACGGCGACGCCGTTGGCGGCGAGCGCGAAGCGTTCCTCCACCCAGCCATCCACCTTCACCTGCATCCGCTCGACCGAGCTATCGACGTAGCGGGCGGTGCCGCCGGCGGTCTGCTCCTCGGCCAGCACGTGCCAGGGTTCGAGCGCGTGGCGCAGCTCGACCTGCATGCCGCGCACGGTAACGTCGCCGATCTTGGGGAAGCGGAAGGCGATGTGCGGGCCGAACCACTCGGGATCGAGCGGGAAGCCCATCTGGCCGAGTTCCTCCAGCGCGTCGCGGAAATCCTGCTCGGCGTAGTGCGGCAGCATGAAATCGTCGTTGAGGCGGGTGCCCCAGCGGATCAGCCGCCGCTCGTAGGGCTGCTGCCAGAACGCGGCCAGCGCGGCGCGCATCAGCAGCATCTGCGCCGACGACATCTGCGCGTGCGGCGGCATCTCGAAGGCGCGGAACTCCACGAGGCCGCGCCGGCCGCCGCCGCCGTCCGGGGAATACATCTTGTCGATGCAGAACTCGGTCCGGTGCGTGTTGCCGGTCATGTCCGCGAGGATGTTGCGGAACAGCCGGTCGGTCGTCCAAGGCGGGGTCGCGTTGAACGGGGCGACGCGGTCGAAGGCGATCTCCAGGTCGTGGAGGATGTCCTGGCGCGCTTCGTCGATGCGCGGGTGCTGGCTCGTCGGCCCGATGAACAAGCCGCTGAACATGAACGAAAGGCTGGGGTGGTTGTGCCAGAAACCAAGGAGCGATTTCAGCAGGTCCGGGCGGCGCAGGAAGGGGCTGTCCTCGGGGTAGGAGCCGCCCATGACGACGTGGTTGCCGCCGCCGGTGCCGCTGTGGCGGCCGTCGAGCATGAACTTCTCGGTGGCAAGGCCGACCTGGCGGGCTTCCTCGTAGAGCTGCCCGGTGCGCTGCACCTGTTCGGGCCAGCTGGTGGCGGGATGCACGTTCACCTCGATCACGCCCGGATCGGGGGTGACGGAGAAGTGGTTCAGGCGCGGATCGAAGGGCGGCAGGTAGCCTTCCAGCACCACCTTGCGGCCGGTCTCCGCGGCGATGTCCTCGACCGCCGCGGTCAGTTCCAGCCAGTCCTCCACCGCGTAGAGCGGCGGGAAGAAGACGTGCAGCCGGCCTTCGCGCGCTTCCACGGTGAGCGCGGTGCGCACCATGTCCGGCTCTTCCTTGCCGACGACGGGAAGCTCCTGCGGCACCGGGCGGAAGTCGTGGATCGGCGTGCCGAGGCCCGCGGGCTCGCGGCGGCGGCGCATCGCCTGGGCGGGCGGCAGCACTTCACGCGGGGCGAAGGGATCGGGCGGGAAGTCCGCTTCGACATGATCCGGATCGGCCCAGGGCAGCGAGTCGAGCGGCAGGCGCAGCCCGATCGGGCTGTCGCCCGGGATCAGGAACATCGTGTCGTCGCGGAAGAACCACTTGCCGGACTGCCAGCGGCGCGCGCCGTCCTGCATGACGCGGCGCAGCGGCAGCACGCTGCCCACGTCGGCGGCGAGGCCCTGGCCGAACACGCGGGCCATGCGCGCGCGCTCCATCGGGTCGCGCAGCTTGCTGTCCTCCGCCACCACGTTGGCCGGCAGGCGGTGCTCCTTCCAGAGGTAGTAGTGGATGTCCTCGTGCGCGGGGATGACGCGCTCGGGGTCCACCTGGAGGCGTTCGGCGAGCAGGGAGGCGAAGCGGCGCGCGTCCTGGGCCGAGGCGTTGTCGAGATCGTCGTCGGTGGCGAGCAGCGCCTCGTCGGTCCAGACCGGCTCGCCGTCGGCGCGCCAGATCGTATAAAGCGCCCAGCGCGGAAGCTGTTCGCCGGGATAATGCTTGCCGAGCGCGGTGACGATGGCGGCGCCGGGCGACCACAGCTTGTTCAGCCGGCGTTGCAGGCGCTGCGCGTAGCGGCGCTTGGTGGGGCCGAGCGCGTCGGTGTTCCACTCCGCGCCTTCCATGTCCGACGCCGAGACGAAGGTGGGCTCGCCGCCGAGCGTAAGGCGCACGTCGCCCGCCAGCAGCGCGCGATCGACGCGCGCGCCCATCGCCAGGATGTCCTGCCACTGGCGGTCGGTGTAGGGCTTGGTGACGCGCGGCGTCTCCAGGATGCGCGACACCTTCATGTCGAATTCGAACGCGACCTTGCTCTCCTCCACCATGCCGGTGATCGGCGCGGCGGAGATCGGGTCGGGGCTGGCGGCGAGCGGGATGTGGCCCTCGCCGGTCAGCAGGCCGGAGGTGGCGTCGAGGCCGATCCAGCCGGCGCCGGGCAGGTAGACCTCGGCCCAGGCGTGCAGGTCGGTGAAGTCGGCGGAGGGGCCTTCGGGGCCTTCGAGCGGCTTCACGTCGGCGACGAGCTGGATCAGGTAGCCCGAGACGAAGCGCGCGGCGAAGCCGAGGTTGCGGAGAAGCTGCACCAGCAGCCAGGCCGAATCGCGGCACGAGCCCTTGCCTTCCGCGAGCGTCTGCTCGGGCGTCCAGACGCCGGGCTCCATGCGGACGATGTAGCTGACGCGGCTCTGCACCATGCGGTTGAGCGCGACCAGCATGTCGATGGTGCGCTGGCGTTCCTTGGGCGCGGCGGCGATCAGGGCCGTCAGTTCCGGGCCGGGCGTGGCGAGCACGCGGAAGGGGGCGAGTTCCTGTTCCAGCACGGGGTCGTACTGGAAGGGCCAGTGCTCGGCGTCGGGTTCGAGGAAGAAGTCGAACGGGTTGATCGTCGCCATGTCGGCGACGAGGTCCACGGTGACGTCGAAATGCGTCACGCGCTCGGGGAAGACGACGCGGGCGAGGAAGTTGCCCTGCGGGTCCTGCTGCCAGTTCAGGAAGTGCGGCTTCGGCTC
>JAFEFJ010000337.1 GCA_018240635.1 Pseudomonadota bacterium
AGAACTCGTCGTAGAAGTAGCCGAGATAGATCGTCTCGCGCCCCGCCGTCAGCGCCTCGGGGACGTGCGGCGTGCGGTGGAAGCCGTGATGCCAGCGCCGCCCGCCCTGGGAGATGCCGCCCGGGCTGCCGTCGCCCGGGATCACCACGTCGAGGATCGCGAGGCGGCGCACCAGCGCGGGCGCGCTGCGGGCGAGCGCGTAGGCGACCGGGCCGCCCCAGTCGTGCCCGGCGAGGCCGATCGCGTCGAGGCGCAGATGCTGGGTCAGCAGCTCGATCACGTCGGCGGCGACGCGGCGCTTGTCGTAGCCCGCGGCGGGGCGGGACGTGTCGCCGAGGCCGCGCAGGTCCGGCGCGATCACGCGGAACCCGTCGCCCACGAGCAGGGGGATGACGTGCCGCCATTCGTACCAGGTCTCGGGAAAGCCGTGCAGCAGCACGAGCGGCGGGCCCTCGCCGGCCTCGGCGTAGTGCATCTTCACCTGGGAGAGCGTGGCGTAACGATGCGCAATGCCCGTCATCCGGCGATCCTAGCCCGCCGGCGGCCGGTGGAGAATGGGCGGCGCGGCGCCGCCTTCTCGGCCTCGAACGGCGCCCGCAGTTCAAGGAGCGCATCCCGCACGATCCTCAGCGCCGGGTTGTCCGGCTTTCCCTGCTGCTCGATCAGCGCCAGCGTGCAGGGAACGGCCGGGCGAAGCGGGCGCACGACGTAGTCCGAACTCGGCGACGACACCGCGATGTCGGGCACGATCGACAGCCCGAGCCCCGCGGCCACGCACTGCTTCACCGCCTCGATCGTGCCGATCCGCATCGGCGCGCCCTGCGAGAGCGTCCGCCCGCCGAGCCAGTCCGTCACCAGCGCATGCACCGCCCCGCGGGCGTGCTCCAGGATCAGCGGATGCGTCGCCGCGAACTCCGGCGTGACGACATCGGGCACCTCCTTCGCGTCGGGCGGCAGGATCGCGACCAGCATCTCCGGGCGAAGCGGCGTCACCCGCAGCGACGTTCCCTTGATCGGCAGCGTCACCAGCGCGAGGTCGATCGTGTTCTGCAGCACCGCATCGACGCTGTCGCGCGTCGGCATGTTGGTCACCAGCAACTCGATCTTCGGATGCTCCCGGCGCAGCTTCCGCAGGATCGGCGGCAGCTCGTAGGTCAGCGCGGTCAGCGTGGTCGCGACGCTGACGCGGCCGATCCAGCCTTCGCGGAAGCGGCGCATGCCCGCCTCCGCCGTCTCGCAGGCGGACAGGATGCGCGCCGCGTGCTCCACCAGTTCCTGCCCCGGAACGGTGGCGTAGGCCTGCCGACCCCGCCGCTCGATCAGCTGCACGCCGAAGCGGCTCTCAAGCTCGCGTATCTGCAGGCTGACGGCGGGCTGCGTGAGGTTCAGCCGGCGCGCGGCGGCCGAGAAATTGCCCAGCGCCACCACCTCCGCGAGCGTCCGCAACTGGTCGGGGTTCAGGCTCCGCATCGAAAGTTCGCCTTATAGCTGCGATCCGAAGATCTGATTTTTTCTTTGGGTCCTTATGCGGCACTCTGCGGCCGTCCAGCAAGGAGCGCCGCAGGTTGGCGGCGGTCCGGGACGACGTCCGGGAAATCAAATCTTTGCCAACGATCGCGAACCGATGGGTTCGCATCCGGGAAGAGCGCCGTCCGGACAGGCGGCCGGCGCCGGAACAAACACGCGCGGCCTCGCAAGAGGCCAGACTGATTGGAGAAACGCAATGTTCGCAATTTTTGCAGCCGGGTACGGCGCGGCTGCGTACGCCCTCTTCACGGCGACGGTGCTCTACGCCATCGGCTTCGTGGCCAACCTTCCGCTCCCCAAGACCATCGACGGCGGGGAGAGCGGACGGATCGTCTGGGCCGTTACCGTCAATCTCGCGCTGCTCGGCCTCTTCGCCCTGCAGCACAGCATCATGGCGCGGCCCGGCTTCAAGCGGTGGTGGACGCGCTTCGTGCCCCAGCCCATCGAGCGCGCGACCTACGTGCTGTGCGCCAGCCTCGCGCTCTGCCTGCTGTTCTGGCAGTGGGTGCCGATCCCCGGCATCGTCTGGCACGTCGCCGATCCAAGCGCCGCGCTCGCGCTGCGCGCCGTCTCGTTCTTCGGCTGGGCGCTGCTGTTCGTCAGCACCTTCCTGCTGAGCCACTTCGAGCTGTTCGGCCTCAGCCAGATCTACGCCCGGCTGCGCGGCCGCACGATGCCGCCTGCCGAGTTCCAGACGCCGGGACTCTACAGGCTGGTGCGGCACCCGATCTATCTCGGCTTCCTGCTCGCCTTCTGGGCGACGCCCGACATGAGCTACGGCCACCTGTTGTTTGCGCTTGCAACCACCGCCTACATCCTGATCGGCATCCAGCTTGAGGAACGCGACCTGATCGCCCTGTTCGGGGAGCAGTACCGCGCCTACCGCCGGCGCGTGCCGATGCTCCTGCCGTTCCCCGCCCGCCGGCCCGACGCCACGGCCGGGAGTTCCGCCGCCGCGAGGCAGCAGCTGCCCTGACCGGCAGCGACGCAGGACGCGCCGGCGTCGTTGGCAGGCCCCGGCTTGCCAGCGGCGCCGGCCGCGCCGACATGGGGCGCATGGCCGCCGCTCCCCACCCCGAGACCTGGCTCAAGGTCACCCCGCACGGCCTCTGCTGCGCGCCGGGCGGCTTCTTCATCGACCCGACGCGCGCGGTGGACCGCGCCTTCGTCACCCACGCCCATTCCGACCACGCCCGCCCCGGCCACCGCGCCGTCGCCGCCAGCCCCGCCACGCTCGCGCTGATGCGCGCGCGCATGGGGGAGGGGGCGTTCCAGGAAAGCCAGCCGCTCGCCTGGGGCGAGCGCGTGCGGATGGGCGAGGTCACGGTCTGGCTCGAACCCGCCGGCCACGTGCTCGGCAGCGCCCAGGTGGCGATGGAATACCGCGGCAGCCGCGCCGTGGTCAGCGGCGACTACAAGCGCCACCCCGACCCCACCTGCGACCCCTTCGTGCCCGTCCCGTGCGACGTGTTCGTCACCGAAGCCACCTTCGCGCTGCCGGTGTTCCGCCACCCGGAGCCGGATGAGGAGATCGCCCGCCTGCTCGCGAGCGTCCGGCTGTTCCCCGAGCGAACCCACGTCGTCGGCTGCTATTCGCTCGGCAAGACGCAGCGCCTGATCGCGCTGCTGCGCCGCGCCGGGTGGGACGGCCCGATCTGGCTGCACGGCGCGCTCGCGCCGATGTGCGCCGTCTACGAGGCGCAGGGCGTCGCGCTCGGCGACCTGCGCCCCGCCACCGTCGCCGCCAAGGCCGCGCTCGCGGGCGCTATCGTCCTCGCGCCCCCCGGCGCCATCGCCGACCGCTGGGCGCGGCGCCTCGCCGATCCCGTGGTCGGCCTCGCCTCGGGCTGGATGCGCGTGCGCCAGCGCGCCAAGTCGCGCGGCGTCGAGCTGCCGCTGGTGATCTCCGATCACGCCGACTGGGACGAGCTGAACGCCACGCTCGACGAGGTCGGCGCCCCCGAGGTCTGGGTCACGCATGGCCGCGAGGAAGCCCTGATCCACGCCGCCGCCCAACGCGGCATCCACGGCCGCGCGCTCAGGCTGGTGGGCTACGGCGACGAGGACGACGGGGAGGCGGAGGCAGGGTAGGCGCGTGCCCACACCCCTAATCCCCTCTCCGCCCGCTCGCGGGGGGAGAGGGAGGGGCCCATCGCGCAGCGATGGGAGGGTGAGGTGG
>JAFEFJ010000338.1 GCA_018240635.1 Pseudomonadota bacterium
AGCGCGGTGCAGATGACGATGTCGTTCTTCGCCACCGTCGCCGCCATCAGCTCGGCCTGCTTCTGGCGGAACGCGTCGCTCATCTCGCGCGCGTAGGCGCCGGTCTGGCCCGCGGTCTCCGCGTCCTCCACGCCCACGAAGGTGGCGCCGAGCGACTTGATCTCCTCCTTCGCGGCGGGGCGCACGTCGGTCGCCGAGACGATGCCGCCCAGTCGGCGGGACGTCGCGATCGCCTGCAGCCCGGCCACGCCCGCGCCGATGACGAACACGCGCGCGGGCGGCACGGTGCCGGCGGCGGTCATCATCATCGGGAAGCCGCGCTCGAACGCGCCCGCGCCCTCGATCACGGCGCGGTAGCCGGCCAGGTTCGCCTGGCTCGACAGCACGTCCATCGACTGCGCGCGGGTGATGCGCGGCAGCAGTTCCATCGCCGCGCAGTCGATCCCGGCCTGCGCCAGGTCCGTCACCACCTGCGGATCGGCGAAGGCGTTGGCCGTGCACACCAGCAGCGACGGGCGCAGGAACAGCGCGCGCTGCTCGGGCAGCGGCATCTGCACCGCGAAGACGATGTTGGCACCCGCCAGCGCGGACTGCGCGTCGGGCGCGATCTCGGCCCCCGCGGCGGCGAATTCGGCGTCGGTGATCGCGGCACCGAGCCCCGCGCCGGTCTCGATCGCGACCGTCAGCCCCATGCCAACCAGCCGCTTCACGGTGTCGGGGGTCGCCGCAACGCGGTGTTCCGACACGCGACGTTCTTTCAGCACCGCAAGGCGCATGCCGTCGTTCCCTCGTCGATTTTCGGTGCGACCGGCCGGACGCGAAGCGGCCGGGTCCCGGTCGGCGTCCATCCGGACTGCGGCTTATGCAGGCACCGCGCGATTGAGGCAAGAGGGCGCAACGACCCGTCCCCCCGCGCGGGCCAGAGGGTGGGCTAGGCCGGCAGCAGCGCCGCGCGGAAGCGGTCGCGCACCACATGTGGGCGCAGGCTCCGCGGGCGCTTCAGGGCCGGGCCCTCCTTCACCCGCAGCAGCACGAAACAGAGGCCGCTCTCGGTCTCCAGCAGCCGCCGTCCCTCGGCGATCTCGTCGGCCGTGTTGATCGCGAAGGTCGCCGGGATGCCCGCGCCCGCCGCGATCTGGTCGAGCCGCACGCCGAGCCCTGTGTGGCTGTCCTGGTTGCCGGTCTCGCCGTATTTGCCGTTATCGACGCACACGAGACGCAGGTTCGGCGGGTTGAGCAGCGCGATGGTGGCAAGCGCGCCCAGGTTCATCAGCAGCTCGCCGTCGCCCGTGATGCACAGCACCCGCCGCTCGGGCTGCGCCAGCGCCAGGCCCAGCGCCATCATCGGCGCCGCCCCCATCGCGCCGCCCAGGCCGAACACGTTCGGCCCGTCGTCGGTCATCGCGCATAGTTCCTGCGCCGAGCCCGCGAGACCGGCCACCACCAGCCAGTCGCGCGGGCGCGGGATCAGCGCGGGCACCGCCTCGCGCCGGTCCAGCACGGCCTCGGGCAGGTTGTGCGTGCTGATGCGGTTGAGCTTCGCCATCCCCGGCCTCCCTGCGGCAGCGCCGCGCTCAGAACTTCTTCGCGCCGATCAGCCGCTGGCTCAGCAGCACCGCGACCGCCTGGCCGGACTGGAACGCCATCGTCAGCGCCGCGGTCGCGACCGGGATCACGTCGGCCGGCGTCTCCGCCTTCAGGCAGATCACCTCCATCGCCTCCAGCACCTTCTGCGCCGCCTGGCCCATCGGGAACTGCCAGGGATTGCCCTCGCCGAACTCGCCGCGCATGGAAACGATCGTCAGGAACGGAAAGCGCGCGCCCGCCGTCAGCGACAGCATGTTGATGCAGTTGCCCACGCCCGAGGACTGCATCAGCAGCACGCCGCGCTGCCCGCCCAGGTCGGCGCCCGCGAGCAGCGCCACGCCCTCCTCCTCGGTCGTCAGCGGCACCGATTTCACGTCGGGGTCGGCGAGCGAGCGGTTGATCAGCACGCGGTGCCCGGCATCCGGGACATAGGCGAACTGCGTGACGCCGTGTTCGCGCAGAAGCGCGTACAGCGCATCCGGCCAAGCGGTGTCGTAGTGTTCGTCCGCCATCGGGGACCCCCTACGCCGCGCGCGGCGGCAGCGCCTCGCCCGCGAAGAAGCGGCGCGGATTGTCCTCCAGCATGGACGCGATGTCCTCCTGGTTCACGCCGCGCGCGTGCAGCATCGGAACGAAATCGGTGAACATGTAGGTGTAGGGCGGCGGCCAGTTCCCCTCGGCGCGCATCCGGTCGATATGCGCCTGTTCCTCGGCCGAAAGCTGGCGCGCGAACTTCCCCAGCCAGCCGCAATGGCGGTCCTGGCTCATCATGATCTGCGCGCGGTGGCCCGAGCGCACCAAAGCCGCGAGGTTGTCGGCGCGCACCTCGTCCGGCTGGAAGCGCAGCAAGCCGATGCGGTCGAAACCGATATACGATCCGCCCGCAACCACCTTTTGGTGATAGGCGGGATCGGCGTTGCCGCAGCAATGCCCGATCAGGCAGCGGTGCGCGGCCACGCCGCCCTCGGCGAACAGCGCCTGCTGCTCCGGCCCGCCGAACCCGTCCTGCGTATGCGTGATGATCGGCACGCCCGTCGCCTTCTGCGCGATGCAGGCGGCGGCGAGGAACTTCTTTTCCAACTCGGTGATCGCCGGCGCCCCGGTCGCCACCTTGATCGCGCCCGCGCGCACGCCGGTGTTGCCGATGCCGTGCGTGATCTCGCGGATATAAAGCTCGGCGATCTCGTCGGCGGTGCGCGCGCGCCAGTAGATCGGCAGGCCCATCGCCTCGAAATAGAAGCCCGTGGTGCAGATGACGTGCATCCCCGACTTCTCGGAGATTTCCTTCATCATCGCCGCGTCGCGCCCCAGCTCGATTGGGCAGGGATCGACGAAGCTGCGCACGCCGTGCTCCTCGCGGAGCTGCTTCAGCCGCTTCACCGCCTCGGCGATGAAGGCCGCGCGGTCGAACACCGCCAGCGGATCGTATTCCGCGCCCGCGAAGGCGATGAACAGATGCTCGTGCATCAATGTGCGCCCGAGGGCCTCGACCGGGATCGGGCCGGTCACGGTCTGCACCGCCATGCGTTTCCTCCGCGTCTTTGCCGCGACGCTAGGGCAGGCGCGGCGCGGACGCAAAACCCCCGCGCCGGCGGAGGGCATGGCGCGCTAGGCGGGCTGCATCCCCTCCGCCTTCAGCACCTCGCCCGCCAGATACAGGCTGCCGCAGATCAGCACGCGCGCGGGCGCGCCGCCGCGCGGCATCTGCCGCAGCGCATCCGCGATGCGCGGGCCGGGGCGCGCCACGCCGCGCGATGCCGCGACGATCGCCTCCACCGGCAGCGCCAGATGCTGCTCGGGTTCCGCGACTGCCCAGACGGTGTCGGCAAGCGGCAGCAGCGGGCGCAGGAAATCGGCCGCATCCTTCGCCTGCTTCATCCCCACGACCAGATGCACGGGCCGGCCGGACCAGCCGCGCAGATGGTCGGCCAGCGCCTCGCCCGCGCCCGGATTGTGCCCGCCGTCCAGCCACAGCTCCCAATCCTCCGGCAGCATCGCCGCATACGGGCCGGTCAGGCGCTGCATCCGCGCGGGCCAGGTCGCGCGCCGCATCCCCTCCGCTGCCGCCTCGTCCGGCAGACCGGGCAGCGCCGC
>JAFEFJ010000339.1 GCA_018240635.1 Pseudomonadota bacterium
TCGCGCTCATCTCAGCCGTCACCTGGTGGGCGTGATTGAGTCCGGAGCCTAGGCGCTACCCCACCGCCTCCGCCCCCGTCAGCCGCGAGATCGCCACGCCCTTGCCCACGCCCGCGCGCTCCCGGTACGGCGTGGTGTCGATCTCCTCAAGCTCGATCTCGCGCGCGAGCACCTTGCGCTTCCATTCCTGGTGCTCGCCCTCCATCGCGGTGAACTCGGGCATCACCTCGCGCGCGAACAGCTCCAGGCTTTCGCAGATATGCTCGTGCGCGTTGTTGCCTGCCTGGTTCAGCAGGATTATCTGATCGACGCGCGAGGTCAGGAACTTGCGCAGCTTGCGGCGGATGGTTTCGGGCGATCCAATCAGCCCGCCTGTTAGCGCCTTCTCCGCCGCCTCCGGGTTGGCGCGCTTCCACGCCTGGTACTCGTCCCACAGGCTGACCGTGCCGGGCGCGGCACGCTCGCGCCCCTTCGCGCCGCTGTAGTAGGCGAGCGAGAACTGGAAGAACGTCACGCCCTCGGCCCGCCGGCGCGCTTCCTCGTCGGTCTTCGCGCACATGAAGTAGCTCACCATCGCGATGTTCGGATTGCTCTGGTAGTCGCAGAGCTTCTCCTGCCGCCTGGTGAAGGCGTTGTAGTAGGCGTGCACCCAGGCATGCGCCATCTCGGCGCTGAGGAACTGGAAGCCCAGCGCGCCGATGCCGCGCCGCCCGGCCATCTCGATGGTTTCAAGCTGCGAGCACGCCACCCACAGCGGCGGATGCGGCTTCTGCACGGGCTTGGGCAGCACGTTGCGCAGCGGGAACTTGAAATATGGGCCGTCGTATTCGAAGCCCTGGTCCTTGAACATCGGCATCACGCAGCGCACGCCGTCCTCCCAGACCGCGCGCTTGTCCTCCATGATGCGGTCGAACGGCCCCAGTTCGGTGATGCTCGCACCCTCGCCCATGCCGAACTCGACGCGGCCGTTGGAAACGAGATCGAGGCACGCGACCTTCTCCGCCACCCGCGCCGGATGATTGGTGGTCAGCTGGATGATCCCGTGGCCGAGCCGGATCTGCTTCGTCCGCTGGCTCGCGGCGGCCAGGAACACCTCGGGCTGCGGGGAGTGTGAGTATTCCTCCAGGAAGTGGTGCTCCACCTCCCAGGCGTAGTGATAGCCGAGCCGGTCGGCCAGTTCGACCTGCGCGAGCGCGTTCTGATAAAGCTGCCGCTCGCTGTCCACGCCCCACGGGCGCGGCAGTTGCAGTTCGTAGAAGATGCCGAATTTCATAGCCGTTTCCCCACCCCGCGCGGGCGCAGCAACCCGCGAGTGAGGAAGGCTACCTTGCGGTAGCGGTCCCGCCAAGCCGCGCCCGCCGCCGCTCGCGTGCTCGTCGGTTGCCGGCATCGGTCCCGAATCCTAGCATCGTGCATTGGTCAGGAGGTTCGGGTGGGGCGCGTCAGGGCCGGCGGATTTTCAGTCTCGCTCGACGGATTCGGAGCGGGACCCGAACAGAGTCTCCAGGACCCGCTGGGCAAGCGCGGACCCGAACTGTTCCGCTGGTTCTTCGGAACCAGGACCTTCAGGGCGATGACCGGCCAGGGCGGCGGTTCCGAGGGCGTGGACGAAACCTTCGCCCATCGTTCGATGGACGGCTTCGGCGCCTTCATCCTCGGCCGCAACATGTTCGGCCCCATCCGCGGCGAATGGCCCGACGACGAATGGAAGGGCTGGTGGGGCGACGATCCGCCCTATCACGCGCCAACCTTCGTGCTGACGCATCACGCCCGCGCGCCAATCGCGATGCAGGGCGGCACCACGTTCCACTTCGTGACCGACGGCATCCATGCCGCGCTGGAACGCGCGCGCGAAGCCGCGGGAGAGCGCGACGTCAAGATCGGCGGCGGCGCCTCCACGGTCCGCCAATATCTCCGAGCCGGCCTGATCGACGAGCTGCACCTCGCGCTTTCGCCCGTCCTGCTCGGCCGCGGCGAAGCGCTGTTCGAGGGCCTGGACCTTCCCGCGCTCGGCTACCGCGTGACGGAAACCACCGCCTCCGAACTCGCGACGCATGTCGTCATCGCACGCGGCGGGAGCGAGTAAGCACCCGCTTCCCACGGGTTTGCCCGCCCCGCCCCGCGCCGCCATGATCGCGCCATGCCGTTGCCGATGACGCTACCGCCATGAGGCGGCCGCTCCGCCGCCCGCCCGCGCGGCTGCTGCGCGCCGAAACCGCGAAGGCCGAGGTGCCGAGCTGGCATTCCGCCCGCACCCCCGCCGCCGATCCCGCGACGATGACCGTCTTCGCCGCACCCGCCCGGCTGCCCGCGGGGATGCGCGTCTACGCCATCGGCGACATCCACGGCTGCGACCGCGAGCTCGCCGCCCTGCACGCCGCCATCGAGGCCGATCTTGCGCGCCGTCCGGTGCGCGCCGCAGCCGTCGTGCATCTCGGCGATTATTTCGATCACGGCCCGGACAGCGCCGCCGTGCTGGCGCGGCTCGTCGGACTCTCGGCCATCGCGGGCGCGCGTGTCGTCAACCTGCTGGGCGACCATGAGAAGATGATGCTGGACGCGCTGGCGGGCGACCGCGCGGCGGCGACCGACTGGCTCCATTCCGGCGGCGCAGCCGCGCTGGCGAGCTTCGGCCTCGCCCAAGACGCGCCGCGCGAAACCTGGGCCGCTGCCCTCCCCGCCGCGCTGCCCGGCTTCCTGCGCTCCCTCGCCCCCAGCCACCGCGCGGGCGGTTACGTCTTCGCCCACGCCGGCGTCCGCCCCGGCGTGCCGCTGGACCGCCAGGCAGCCGATGACCTGACCGGAATCCGCCAGCCCTTCCTGTCCGCCGAGCAGGATTTCGGCGCCGTCGTGGTGCACGGCCACACCCCCGTCTCCGTCCCTGCCGTCCGCCCCAACCGCATCGCGCTGGACACCGGCGCGGGGCTTGGGGGCAAGCTCACCTGCGCGGTGCTGGAAGCGGACGAGGTCGGCTTCTTCTGGGCGTGACCGCGCCTACCGCGGCAGCCACAGCCTGCGGTCGAAGGCGAAGGGACGGATCGACCCGATCCGCGCCCGCGCTGCTTCGGGATGCGCCGGATTGAGCAGCAGGTTCCGGCTTTCCGGCACCAGCGCTGACGGCACGTCCAGCACCGCCGACCGCCCTTCGGCCAGCCAAGCATCGCCGAAGGCGCGCGCATCCTCCGGCATCTCCGCCAGCCGCTCGGCGCCGATCCCGTCCAGATCGAGCGCCATCAGCACGTAATCCTCCGGCAGCAGGTCGGGCGGCAGGTCAAGGTGCACCCGCACCTCCAGCACCGCCAGCGCCGCGTCCGCCGCCGCGTAGACCACCGGTCGGCCGGGGGAATTCCATCGCCCGCCAAAGCGGCGCGCGCCCTCGCCGGACAGGTCGGCGAAGGGCCGCCGCGCCAGCCGCCACGCCTGCATTCAGCGCGTCAGGCGGCGATGCCGTGGGCGATGCGGCCCAGCAGGTTCTCCACCTCGCGCGCGCCCTGATCGGTGTCCAGCCGGTCGAGCGGCGCCTCCCCGCCCAGCGGCGCGGTGGGGCGGCGCAGCCAGCGCGCCGCCTTGTCCTGCGCGCCGAAGGTCTCCTCGGCGGCGGCCAGGATGCGGGCCAGGCGCAGGATGCGGTCCGACTGCTCGGGCGTCAGCGTTCCCGCCTTGCGGCGGTTCG
>JAFEFJ010000033.1 GCA_018240635.1 Pseudomonadota bacterium
AGCACGCCCAGGATGCCGATATAGGGCCGGATCGAATCGGCGCTCAGCCGCGGATGCCCGCCCGCCAGCGCCTGCAACACGATGCCGGCGGAGCTGACCGGCGCCTCGTGCAGCCTCGGTTGCGACGAAGGAGCGAACGTCGCGCTCATCGCCCGGTCACGGCGTGGCGGCGGCGGCGCCCTTTGCGCGCTCGCCGGTATCGACGGTCGCGACCACCGACATGCCGGGGCGCGCCAGCGTGCCCAGCGCCGGGTTGGGATCGAGCACGATCTTCACCGGCACACGCTGAACCACCTTGGTGAAGTTGCCGGTCGCATTGTCCGGCGGCAGCAGCGCGAAGGTGCTGCCCGTGCCGGGGGCCCAGCTCTGCACGCGCCCGGTCAGCTTCAGGTCGGGAAACGCATCGACGCGGATGCGCGCGGGATCGCCGGCGCGCACGTTCGTCATCTGCGTTTCCTTGAAGTTCGCGACCACCCAGATGTTCGGCAGCGGCATCACCGCGATCAGCTGCGTGCCCACGTTCACGAACTGTCCGGGCCGCACCTGCCGCTGCCCCACCTCGCCATCGGCCGGCGCCAGGATGCGCGTGTAGTCGATGTTGTTGCGCGCCAGCGCCACGGCCGATTGGGCGGCGCGCACGTTCGCCATCAACTGCTTCTCCTGCACGTCCAGGCTCGCGAGCAGCGCCTTCTGCTGATCGAGCTGTGCCGCGTTCAGCGTCAGTTGCGCGGCGGTGCGGCTTTCGTTCGCGTCCGCCTGCTCCACGTTCTGCTCGGTGCCCGCGATCCTCGTCTGCAGCAGCGCGCGCTGGCGTTGCGCCTCCAGCACATAGCGGCGCATATCGGCCGACGTCGCTTGAATCGTCGCTTCCGCCTGCCGGATCAGGGCGCGCTGCACGTCCTTCTGGTTGCCGAGGTTTTCCAGCGCAGCTTCCGCGGCGGCCAGGTTCGCTTCCGCCTGTGCAAGTTGCGCGCGGTAGTCGGCGGCGTCGATCTGCACCAGCAGATCGCCCTTCTTCACCGCCTGGAAGTCGTTCACCGGCACCGCCTCGACATAGCCCGAGACCTTCGCGGCCAGCGGCGTCAGGTCGCCCGCGAAGGCCGCGTCGTCCGTCGTCTCGTAGCGCGCCGTGCCGGTCCAGCGGTTCCAATGGCCGGCGACGTACCAGACGATGAAGGCCGCGACCGCCACCACGGCGACGCGCAGCAGCGGCAGCACCCAGCCGCCGCGCGGGGCGGGCGGCACGGGCGGCGGAGGCTGCGCGGAGGCGGGAACAGCCGGCGCCGGCGCTTGCGGCATGTCGGGCATGGGGCGGGGCATCCGGGCAAGCGGTGCGCGGCGCGCGCCGCTCCGGCACCGCTTCGTTGCGGTGCTGGATTTCGCGCAATCGTCACCTTGTATTCGGGCGTTCGTCGATCAACCTGAGGCTGGCATGGCGCGCTCGGGCGCCGCAACCACAGTTTCAGGAGAGCGCGCGATGGCGAGCCGGACCTCGGAAGCGGAATGGAAGGGCGACCTGAAGACCGGCACCGGAAAGGTGAAGCTCGGAAGCGGCGCCTTCGAGGGCCAGTACTCGTTCAACTCCCGCTTTGCGGAAGGCGTCGGCACCAATCCGGAAGAATTGATCGCCGCCGCCCATGCCGGATGCTTCTCCATGGCGCTGTCCGCCGCGCTGACCGAGGCGGGGCACCCGCCGTCGCGCATCCACACGAGCGCAAAGATTCATTTCGGCCCAGGTCCGGACGGGTTCGCGATCAGCAAGATCGACCTGGAGACCGAAGGCGCGGTGCCCGGCATCGACGCCGCGGCGTTCGAGAAATTCGCCGCCGGGGCCAAGGCGAATTGCCCGGTGTCGAAGGCGCTCGCCGCCATCGAGATCACGCTGGCGGCGAAATTCCTCCCCGCCTGACGCGCGGCGTCCGCGTTCCGGCGGCGGCGCGGACCGTCGCCGGAGCGTAACGGCCGCTTGTCCGCGACGGTCCGCCTGATACGGTGCGATCCCGGAGAATTGATCGGGATTCGCCCGCCGCATGACCATCACCGCGAGCCTGATCGACCTCGGCGTCCTGCCGTCCCTGCTCGCGGCCTGCGTCGTGCTGCTGTTCGGCACGCTGCTGTGCCAGCGCATCGGCTTCCTCGCGCGCTACAGCATCCCCGCCCCGGTCGTGGGCGGCATCCTGTTCGCCATCGCCGCGGCGGTGCTGATGCGCACGACGGGGCAGGCGATCGGCCTCGTCACCGAGGCGAAGTCCGACCTGCTGCTGCTGTTCTTCGCCTGTCTCGGCCTGTCGTCGGACCTGCGCCTGTTGTGGCGCGGCGGCGCGCGGCTCGGGCGCTTCCTGCTCGCGCTGATCCCCTTCCTGATGGTGCAGGACGCGGTGGGGGTGGCGGTCGCGAAGCTGCTCGGGCTGCATCCGTTCCTCGGCCTGGTCGCGGGCACCATCACGCTGGTGGGCGGCCACGGCACGGGCGCGGCCTATGTCGCGAAGTTCGGCGAGGCGACCGGCATTCCCGGCATCATGGCGCTCACCATGACATCGGCGACGCTCGGCCTCGTGATGGGCGGCATCGTCGGCGGGCCGGTGGCCGAGCGGCTGATCGCGCGCCACCGGCTGTCGGGCGATCCCGCGCAGGCGGAGGAAGGCGGCGTGATCACCGGTCCCGCCGAGACGCCCGTGACAACGGTGCCGCTGATCGGCTCGCTGACGGCGGCGCTGGTGGCGGTGCTCGCCGGCCGCTGGCTCGGCGTGCAGCTCGCCGGCGCGCCGGTCGCGGTGCCGGATTTCCTGCTCTGCCTGCTGGCGGGGCTCGTGCTGCGCAACGTGGGCGCGCTGGGCGGGCTGACGCTGCACGATCCGGCGACCGACCTGCTGGGCTCGGTCTGCCTGTCGATCTTCCTGGCCTGGACGATGATGGCGCTCGATCTCGCGACGGTCGCGCGCATGGCCGGGCCGCTGCTGATCATCCTGGCCGTGCAGGTGCTGGCGGTGGCGCTGTGGGCGCGCTTCGTCACGTTCCGCGCCGCCGGGGGCGACTACGAGGCGGCGGTGCTGTCGGCGGCCTTCTGCGGCTTCGCGATGGGCGCCACGGCGACCGCCATCGCCAACATGCAGGCGCTCGCCCGCCGCCACGGCCCGGCGCCGCAGGCCTTCCTGATCGTGCCCATCGTCGGCGCGTTCTTCATCGACATCGCGAACGCCGCGGTGCTGACCGCCTTCCTGTCGCTGCCGATGATGGGGTTCTGACCCCGGTCGCCCCTCGGGCGCCTGATGTGGATCAACCGCGCGGGGCGCAGCCGTGCTATTCCTTGCGCGATCAAGCCAACCAGCGCGGAAGCGAGAGGGAGCCTGGCGATGCTGGACGAAGCCATCTTCACGGCGGGCGATCTGATGACGCGCGACGTCGCGGTCGTGCATCCCGAAACGTCGCTCCTTGAAGCGGTGAAGCTGATGGCGCGGCGGCGCATCAGCGGCGTGCCGGTGGTGGACGCGAAGGGCGCCGTCGTCGGGATGCTGACCGAGGGCGACCTGATGCGCTGGCACGAAGGCTATTCCGACCGCGAGCGCTGGTGGCTCGACATGCTCGCAGAAGGCTCGGACCTCGCGCCGGAGTTCCTGGCCGGCGTGCGCGAAGGGCACCGGCGGGTGGAAAGCGTGATGGGCAAGGGCTCGATCACGATCTCCGAGGACATGCCGGCCCGCGAGGTGGCGCACCTGATGCACGAAAAATCCATCAACCGCCTGCCCGTGCTGCGCGACGGCAAGCTGGTTGGCATCATCGCGCGTTCGGACCTCGTGCGGGCGCTGGCTAAACGGCTGGAGGAGGAGCGCAGTGCCGCCCAGCAGCAGCCGGTCGCGCGGCGGTCGGTGGACGAGGCGCTGCGCCTGGGCCGCCCCAAGCCCGGTCACTGACGCCTTCGCTCGCGTCAGGTTCCGGAGGTTTCCGGCCGCCGGCGGGGACGCAGGTTCTCGGCCAGTATGTTGACGCTGACCGTGAACACCCAGGCGGGGAACACGAACAGCGGCCAGTCGATGTAGCCGCTCGTGACCAGGATCAGAACGGCGGCGACGTAGCCGAACCAGGCGATCCAGCGCGCCGCGATGCCGGTCCGCAGGATCAGGGTGGATGCGGCGACCATGAATACGGCCGCCATCTTGAACGCGTACACGTGCATGATCGTGTAGGCGAAGGCTCGGCCGTAGGTGAACGTGGCGCCCGGAAAGACGGATTCCGGCGCGCCGGCGTATCCCAGCACCAGCGCGCCCACCGCCGAAGCGGCGACGAAGAACATCCCCAGAAATGTCAGGCCGCTGCCCAGGAAGACGGTGGCGAAGAAACGATCCTCCTGCCCGCCCAGCCGGTCGCGCATCACGCCCAGGAACCACATGAAGGCGACGCCCGAGAACGGCACCAGGTTGAGCGCGAATGTGACCCGTCCGGCCGAGTTACGCAGCCATGCGCCCGCCTCCAGCGGTTCGCTGGGCAGCGATGTCCGCAACAGAACCAGACTGGCAACCATCATGACCGAAAACACGATGCCGGCGATCGCGGCTGCCTTCGGTGTCTTGAGGCCGGTGCGCGTCAACCTCACCCCCCGCCCGGACGGCGGACCGCGAAGAAGTCCCTCAGCAGGTCGGACGATGCGGTTTCCTCGACACCGCCCACCACCTCAGGATGGTGATGGCACGATGCGGCATCGAACACCCGCGCCCCGTGCTCCACTCCGCCGCCCTTCGGATCATAGGCGCCGAACACCAGCCGCCGGATGCGGAAGAAGCTGATCGCCTGGGCGCACATCGGGCAGGGCTCCAGCGTCACCACCAAGTCGCAGTCGGGGAGGCGCGGCTCCCCGCGGGCCGCCGCCGCTTCGCGCAGCGCGAGCAGTTCGGCGTGGGCCGAGGCGTCGTTGAGTTCCTCGACCCGGTTTCCCGCGCGGGCGAGCACCGCGCCGTCCGGGCCCAGCACCACGGCACCCACCGGCACCTCGCCGCGCGCCGCCGCGGCGCGGGCTTCGTCGAGCGCGATTTCCATCGGGGTGACCGGGCCTGCCATCGCCGCTTCTTGCCGCGCCACGGCCCCGGGGTCTAGCAACGGCGCATGAGCAGCACGCGCCCGAGCAACACACATCCGCCGGTGATCGGCGTCACGCTGGATAGCGAGCTGCCGGGCGGCTACTCCAAATTCCCCTGGTACGCGCTGCGGCAGAACTACGCCTCGGCCATCGCCGGCGCGGGCGGCCTGCCCGTCGCGCTGCCCCACCTGCCGGAGCAGGCTGCCGCCTATCTGGACCGCATCGACGCGCTCGTGGTCACGGGCGGCGCGTTCGACGTCGATCCCGCGCTGTATGGCGACGCCGACCGGCACGGCACCGTCACGCTGAAGGAAGCGCGCACCGATGCCGAACTCGCGCTGACGCGCGGCGCGCTCGCGCGCGGCCTGCCGGTGCTGGGCATCTGCGGCGGCGAGCAGCTTCTGGCGGTGGCGCTGGGCGGCACGCTGATCCAGCACATCCCGGACGCGGTGCCCGGCGCACTCGCGCACGAGCAGCCCAACCCGCGCGACGAGCCGGGCCATGCCGTCGCCGTCGTGCCCGGCACGCTCCTGCACCGCATCGTCGGCAGCGCTTCGATGCGGGTGAACTCCTCCCACCACCAGGCGGTGCGTGATCCCGGCCGCGGCGCGGTGGTGAACGCGACCGCGCCCGACGGGGTGATCGAGGGGATCGAGGACCCGGCGCACCGCTTCTGCCTCGGCGTGCAGTGGCATCCGGAATTCCTGATCGACCCCGGCGACCGCCGCATCTTCGACGCCCTGATCGCCGCCTGCGCGCGATGAGCGACGCCCCGCGCGGCGACCGCATCGCGAAATGGCTCGCCCGCGCGGGCGTGGCGAGCCGCCGCGACGCCGAGCGGCTGCTGGCCGAGGGCAAGGTGAAGCTCAACAACGCGCCGGTCACGCACCCCGCCACCTTCGTCGGTCCCGGCGACATCGTGACCGTGGCGGGCAAGGTGGTGGACGCGCCCGACCGCACCCGGCTCTGGCGCTACCACAAGCCCGACGACCTCGTGACCACGCACCGCGACCCGGAGGGAAGGCCCACGGTGTTCGAGCGTCTGCCGCCGGGGATGCCGCGCGTCATCAGCGTGGGCCGGCTCGACCTGACCAGCGAGGGGCTGCTGCTGCTGACCAACGACGGCGCGCTGGCCCGCCGCCTGGAACTGCCCGCGACGGGCTGGGTGCGGCGCTACCGGGTGCGGGTGAACGGCCGGCCCGATCCCGCCGCGCTCGCCCGGCTGTCGAAGGGCGTCACCATCGACGGCGTGCGCTACGGGCCGATCGAGGCGGGCCTGGATTCGCTGAAGGGCGACAACGCCTGGCTCACGGTGGGCCTGCGCGAAGGCCGCAACCGCGAGATCCGCCGCGTGATGGAGCATCTCGGCCTGCGCGTCACCCGCCTTATCCGCGTCGCCTACGGCCCCTTCCAGCTCGGCGCCCTGCCCCGCGGCGCGGTCGAGGAAGTGCCGGGGAAGGTGCTGCGGGAGCAGTTGCCGGCTGATGACGGCGGCAAGGCCGCGCGGGCGAAGGAACCCCACAGGCGCGCATGAGGATCATCGCCGGCGCCTGGCGCGGACGCGCCCTGGCCGCGCCCGCGGGGGCGAGGACGCGGCCGACGGCCGACCGGGTGCGGCAGGCGCTGTTCGACATACTGCTGCACGCGCCCTGGGGCGGGCGCGAGGCGGTCGAGGGCGCCGCCGTGCTTGACGCCTTCGCGGGCACCGGCGCGCTGGGGCTGGAGGCGCTGTCGCGCGGCGCGGCGCACGCGACCTTCGTGGAGAGCGACAAGGCCGCCCTCGCCGCGCTGCGCGCCAACATCGCCGCCTGCGGCGCGGCGTCCCGGGCCACCGTGATGGCGGGCGACGTACTGGCAATCCGCCCAGGCCCGCCGTTCGGCCTCGTGTTCCTGGATCCGCCCTACCGGCGCGCCCTGGTTCCGGCGGCGCTGGCAGCGCTGCGGCGGGCCGGGCGGCTGGCGCCGGGGGCGGTCATCGTTGCGGAGACCGCGCGCGACGAAGGGCCGCCCGAGGAAGCCGCGCCGCTGGCCGAGCGCGCGCATGGCGCGGCGCGGCTAACGGTTTGGCAGGAGCCGTCCGGGCAACGATGATCCGCCGCTGCCGCGCGGGCGGCTTTGTTGTAATCTCGAATCTCGCGGCGTCCGCGCCGAACCGGGGAAAGGCTTCCGAATGCCAGGCTCGCTGAGCGTCTTCGACACCGTGATGAAAAAGATGATCGAGCTGGCCGATCCCGACGTCGTGCTCGACATCGGGCCGGGCGGCGGCAAATACGGACAGATGCTGCGTGCGATCGAGGCGGAGCGCGGACGCTGGATCCGCAAGATGTGCTGCGAGGTGGACAAGGAGCACGTCATCGACCGCTTCAACCTGTCCGCCGTCTATGACGAGATCATCAACGAGGACGCGGCGAAGCTGATCAAGGGCTATCCGTCGCTGACCGGCGACCTGGTGATCATGGGCGACGTGATCGAGCATCTGACCAAGAGCGAAGGCGCCGACCTGATCGAGTATCTCCAGTATCGTTTCAAGCACATCTTCCTGGTGATCCCGGTCAATTTCATCAGCTACGAATACATGGACCACACGCACGAATCGCACATCGCGATCTGGCGCACGCAGGACATGGCGCGGTTCGAGGGCGCCTATGCCGTGGAGCGGCGCACGCATGACGGCAACCGCTTCGTGCTGGCCTGCGTGAACGGCATCATGCTGACGCCTGCCGACCACATCGTGGTGCGCGACGGCGTCCTCGTCTCCGAGCGGCCGCTCTTCTACGAGGAGTGGATCGAGTTCGGCTACCTCAACCGCTGAGGCCCGGCCGATCCGTCATCGCAAGCCGCCGCTTGGCGGCGTGGCGATCCAGGGGGCAGGCAGTGTGCCGCTGACCTGGACCGCCACGGCGCTGCGCGCCTCGCAATGACGATGGTGCCTGGGGCGAACTCGCGCTTTCGCCCGCCGGCCTACCTCGCGGGATGGGCGGCCTGCCAAGCCTTCATCTCGGCGATCTCTTTCTTCTGCGCCGCGACGATGTCCTGCGCGAGCTTCCGGATCTGCGGGTCCTTGCCGTATTTCAGCACCACCTCCGCCATGTCGATGGCGCCCTGGTGATGCGGAATCATCATGGCGACGAAGTCATGGTCCGGATCGCCGGTCATCGGCGCAGCGCTCATGTCGCGGTTCATCGTCGCCATGCCGTCCATCATCGCCTTGTCGGCGGCGCTGCCGCCTTGCGAAGGCATCGCCATGCCGGGCATCGAGCCGCTGGGCATCGAATGGCCCATCGGCATCTGCTGCTGCGCCAAGGCCGGGCCACCTCAGATCGCCAGGACGGCCAGCCCCGCCAGCCATGCCTTTCGGGTGAGCATCCCTAGGCCGTCAGGCGCGCCATTGCCCAGTCGTAGGCGTCGCAGGTGTCCTTCACGTCCTGCTCCGTCAGCGAGAGCGAGACGTAGTGCTTGCCTTCACTTTTCAGGATGCCGCGCTCGCGCAGCAGGGCGTTGAAGCGCTTGTTGAGCGCCTTGTCGCCGCGCTGCACGTCGCGGTAGTCGCGCATCGGTCCCTCGGCGAACACAACGTCGAACATCGGCGGCTCGCCCACCACCTGGCCGGGGATGCCGTGGCGGCGAAGCGCGTCCGTCAGCGCCGCCATCAGCGTGCGCCCAGTGGCAAACAGCCGCTCGTAGGAGCCGGGCGCGCGCATGATCTTCATCGTCGCGAGCCCCGCCGCCGAGGCGACCGGGTTGCCCGACAGGGTGCCGATCTGCGTGAGGAACTTGTCCTCGCCCATCACCTCCTTGTCGAACAGCGTCATGATCTCTTCCTTGCCGGCGATCGCCGCCAGCGGGAAGCCGCCGCCGCACACCTTGCCCAGCGTGCAGATGTCCGGCACCACGCCGTAGAACTCCTGCGCGCCGCCATAGGCATAGCGGAAGCCGGTCACGACCTCGTCGAAGATCAGCGGAATGCCAAGCTCGGCGGTGATCGCCCGCAGCCCCTGCAAAAAGCCCGGCTGCGGCGGGATGATGCGCTGGCAGGGCTCCACGATCACGCCGCCGATCTCGTCGGCATGCTCGCGCAGCATGGCGGTGACGGTGGCCAGGTCGTTGTAGGGCGTGACCAGCATCTCATGGCGCACCGCCTCGGGGATGCCGGGGCTGTCGGGCACGGCGGTCGGGAAGTTGGCGGTCACGCGCGGCGCCAGGCTCATCAGCCCGTAGTCGCTCATGCCGTGATAGCCGCCCTCGAACTTCAGGATCTTGTCGCGCTTGCGGAAGGCGCGCGCGAGCCGCATGGCGTACAGGTCGGCCTCCGAGCCCGAGGAGACGAAGCGCACCTTCTCGGCGCAGGGCACCGCCTCCACGATCATCTCCGCCAGCAGGATGCCGGGCGGGCTGTTGGCGAAGAAGGTGGTTCCCTTCGCAACCTGCGCCTGCACCGCGGCCGTCACGTCCGGGTGGCAGTGGCCGACGATCATCGGGCCGGAGCCGATCAGGTAGTCGATGTATTCGCGCCCGGCGACGTCCCAGACATGGCTCGCCCTGCCCTCGCGGATGATGGGCTCGGCGGCGAAGTTGCCGAAGCTGCCGCCCGGCAGCACGCGCCGGGCGAGCGTGGCGAGCGCCGCTGGATCGTCGGTTGCGCCCGAAGTGCCGATCGCCGCGCTGTCGTCCATCGCCCTGTCCTCCGCCCCTGAGCCGGCCGCTCCGCGCGGCCCGGCACTGTGGACAAACGTCATCAGATCGTCCTTTGCGGTCAAGCGTGGATGTCATAGCGTTGCCCGGATGGCGCGGAGCTTGCCTGCCTTATCAACAATCTAACGCGCCATCGGCCGCCAACTGTCTTCTCTCGTGCACAGGGGATCATTCATGTCATCGGACGAAACGAAGGCCGCGGGCGCCATCGGGCGCCGCGCCGCACTGGCCGGTGCCGGCGCCGCCGCGACACTGCCGCTGTTCGGCCGCCGGGCGCGCGCCGCCGATCCGATCGTCATCGGCTGGGTCGGGCCGCTGTCCCCGCCGGGCGGCTACGCCGAAGGCACCAACATGAAGAACGCGGCGCAGATCGCGCTGGATGAGATCAATGCGCAGGGCGGCATTCTCGGCCGGCCGGTGAAGATCGTGTTCGCCGACACGCGCGGCCAGCCCGCGGAAGGCCGCACCGCGGCCGAGCGCCTGACGCAGCAGGAAGGCGCCGTTGCCTGCTTCGGCGAGTTCCACAGCGGCGTGGCGCTGGCCGAGATGGAGGTGTTCCACAAATACGGCATCCCGTTCATGGCCTGCGACGTGTGGTCGGACAAGATCACCGCGATGGGCTACCCGGAGGTGTTCCGCAACGCGCCCGCGCTGTCGCTGATCGACGTCGCGATCGGGCAGTGGATGGTGGCCGCGGGCTTCAAGAACGTCGCGATCCTGTCGGAGAAGAACGACGTCGGGCTGATGGGCCGCGAGCTGATCGCCGCCGAGCTGAAGAAGGGGAACGTCGCCTACTCCTTCGTCGACGCCGACCCCACGCTGACCGATTTCACCGCGCAGATCCTGCGCTTCAAGACCGCCTCGCCGCCGTTCGATCTGTTCTTCAGCAACTACTCCGAGGCCGGCGCCTATCCGATGATCCGCCAGTCGCACGATCTGGGCTTCGCGCCCACGGCGCAGTGCGCGATCTACAACAACGGCGGCGAGGCGGTTGACCCGACCTTTTGGGAGAACGTGGGCGACGCCGGCGTCTATCTGCTGACCGAGAACGTGGGCCTGCCGAAGAACGCCTGGAACGACAAGACCAAGGCGTTCGTCGCGAAATACGAGGGCATGTACAAGGCGCTTCCCTCCGGCGCGGTGATGGAAAGCTACGACGGCGCGTGGCTGCTGTTCGACGCGATCAAGAAGGCGGGCGGCACCGACGGCAAGGCGATCATCAAGGCGCTGGAGACGACGGACTACACGGGCGTCCGCGGCAAATACTCCTTCTCCACCTCGAAGGACCCGGCCTGGCACTATCACCAGTACCTGGATGCGCCGCTGACCATCCTGCAATACACGTCGGCCAAGCAGTCGCAGGCCGACGCGCCGGTGGTGTGGCCGCGCAAATACGCGACCGTGGACTGGCTGTACAAGAAGCCGGGCAGCTAGGCTTCGATGCGCCTCCCCCTCCCCCGCGCCGGGGGAGGGGACCGACGTTGCGACAAGGAACCGGCATGGACCGCGCGTGCTAGACTACCTGTTGAGCCAACTCCTCAACGGGCTCGTCATCGGAGTGATCTACGCGGTCATCGCGGCGGGCCTGACGATCATCTTCTCGATCCTGAAGATCGTGAACTTCGCGCATGGCGAAGTGTTCATGGCGGGCGGCTACTTCTCGTATTTCGCCATCGCCCTGCTGGGACTGCCCGCGCTGATGGGCATCCCCGCGGCGATGCTGCTGTGCTTCCTGATGTCGCTGCTGATCGAGCGCACGCTGCTGACGCCGCTCTATTCGCCGAAGACCGAGCGCAAGGGCGATTACGGCGTGCTCGCGACGTTCGGCGTCTCGATCCTGCTGCGCAACCTGGCGCTGCTGGTCTTCGGCTCCTACCCGCTGCGCCCGCCGTCGTTCTGGAGCGGATCGCTGATCGTCGGCGCGATCTACCTGACGTGGGACCGTGTCTTCGCCGCCGGCTTCGGCGTGCTGCTGCTGGCGCTGCTGGTCTGGTTCATGTACCGCACGCCATGGGGCGAGGCGCTGAACGCGGTCGGGCAGTCCCGCGAATCCGCCTCCATCGTCGGCATCGATTCGACGCGCTTCTACCGCCTCGCCTTCGGGCTCGGCGGCGCGCTCGCCGGTGCGGCCGGCGCCCTGGTGGGGCCGATCTATTCGCTCTCGCCCTCGATGGGTCTCGCGCCCGACACGCAGGCCTTCGCCATCGTCATCCTGGGCGGCATGGGATCGGTGCCCGGCGCGATCATCGCGGGACTGCTGATCGGCCTGTGCGAGAACATGTTCGTCGCCTTCTTCCCCGACCCGAGCCGCGCGCTGACCTACGCGCAGGCGTTCAGCCTGGTGGTGCTGATGATCGTGCTGCTCGTCCGCCCCACCGGCTTCTTCGGCCGCCGCCATATGGCGATGGAATAGGGACGATGGCATGACCCGATCCCTCGCCGGACAGGCGGCGCTGATCGCGCTTGCCGCCGTGGTGGCGGTGATCTTCCCCCATCTGGTCAACAACTACTGGCTGTCGGTCGGCATCACCGCGCTGTTCTACGCGATCGTGGCGGCAAGCTGGGCGCTGCTGGTGGGCTATGCCGGGCAGTTCTCCTTCGGCCAGATGGCCTTCGTCTCGATGGGCGCCTACACGTCGGGGATGCTGGCGAAATACTACGACGTGCCGATCCCGCTCGGCATCGCCACGGGCGTGGTGCTGTGCGCCATCACCGGCTGCGTCATCGGCTATGTGTGCCTGCGGATGCGCGGGCCGTATCTCGCGCTGTTCACCGTCGCGTTCTCGGAAGTGCTGCGCATCATCCTGGTCTCGGAAGCCGAGGTGACGGGCGGCAACGGCGGATTGCAGATCCCCTCGCTGTTCCGGGGCCGGTCGGACCTGCCGTACTACTATCTGGGCCTCGTGCTGCTGGGCGGCTCGCTCGCGCTGATGGGCTGGCTGGTGCGTTCGCGCTGGGGCCTGTTCTTCCGCGCCATCCGCGAGAACGAGGAAGCCGCAGCGGCGGCGGGCGTGAAGGTGGTGCGCTTCCGGCTGCTCGCCTTCGCCATTGCCGCGATGTTCGCCGGCCTGGCGGGCGGCTTCTTCGGCCACTACGTGGGCATCCTGACGCCCGACATCGGCTCGGTGGACCAGATGGGGCTGGTGGTGGCGATGGCGGTCATCGGCGGTCCCGAAAGCCTGATCGCCGCCTCGATCGGCGCGATCCTGGTGGAATTCCTGCTGGAGGCGCTGCGCGCCTACGAGCAATGGCGGCTGGTGCTGTTCGCGCTGGTGCTGCTGCTGACGGTCCGTTTCGCCCGCAACGGTCTGCTGGCGCTGGGCGCCGACTCGGTGATGCGCGTGTTCCGCCGCCGCGACGCGGCCACCCCGGCGCGGACGGCGTGAGGCAAGCATGCAGCCGCTGATCGAGGCGCGCGGCCTGTGCAAGCGGTTCGGCGGCATCCTGGCCGTCGATCATCTGGCGCTGTCCGTGCAACAGGGCGAACTGGTCGGCCTGATCGGGCCGAACGGCTCGGGCAAGACCACCACCATCAACATGCTGACCGGCCATCTTTCTCCGTCCGCGGGCGAAATCCTGCTGCGCGGCGAGCGCAGCGAGGGCGCGGCGCCGAGCAGCTTCGCCGCCCGCAGGGTGGGACGCACGTTCCAGATCACCCAGCTGTTCAGCCGCATGACGGTGCTGGAGAACATGCTGGTGCCGGGCCTCGCGCGCCCGCACTCGCACCGCGCCGAGGCCACGCGGCAGGCCCGCGCGCATCTGGAATTCCTCGGCCTCGCGAAGCTGGAGGGATTGCAGGCGAAGAACCTCTCGGGCGGCCAGCAGAAGCTGCTGGAACTGGGCCGCGCGCTGATGCTCGACCCCGAGATCCTGTTCCTGGACGAGCCCTTCGCCGGCGTGAACCCGTTCCTGCGCGACGAGATCATCGGGCTGATCCAGAAGCTGCACGCCGAGGGCCGCACGTTCGTGATCGTCGATCACGACATCGAGGCGATCCAGCGGCTGGTGAAGCGGCTGGTGGTGATGGCGCGCGGCGCCAAGATCGCCGACGGCGCGGTGGAAGACGTCAGCCACGATCCCGAGGTGCTGCGGGCCTATGCCGGTGTCTGACAGCAACGGGATCGAGCTGACCGCCCGCGACCTCGTCGCGGGCTACGTCGCCGGCATCAACATCCTGAACGGCATGTCGGTCGATGTGCTGCGCGGCGAGGTACGCTGCGTGCTGGGGCCGAACGGCACCGGCAAATCGACGCTGCTGAAGGTGCTGTTCGGCTTCCTGCAACCGGTTTCGGGCGAAATCGTCCGCAACGGGAAGTCGTTGGTGGATGTGCCCTCGCACCGCATGGGCCAGTATGGCGTCACCTACCTGCCGCAGCGGCCCAGCATCTTTCCGTTCCAGACGGTGGAGGCGAATCTCCGGCTCGGCACCTGGCAGTTCCGCAAGAACCGCGCGCTCGCCGCCGAGCGGACCGAGGCCGCATATGCGCGCTTCCCCGTGCTGAGGGAACGGCGGCGGCAGCTGGCCGGCACCATGTCCGGCGGGCAGCAGCGGCAGCTCGAATTCGCCCGCGCGCTGATGACCGATCCGGCGGTGATGCTGATCGACGAGCCCACCGCCAGCATCGAGCCGCGCGTCGCCGCGCAGATCTACGAGCTGATCGCGGGGCTGGCGCGCGACGGCAAGGCGATCCTGCTGGTCGATCAGAACATCAAGGGCGCGCTCGGCATCGCCGACCATGTCTACGTGATGCGCACCGGCACGCTGCTGGAGGAAGGCCCCCGCGCCCAGTTCACCGCCGACGTGGAGCACCTTGTCGCGCGGTGGCTGTACACGCGGTGATCGGCCGTCACGTCTCCTCCGGATCGGCGTGGTTCTCCCCGATCGACAGCCCGCAGATGCGGGACAGGTGCGCATAAGGCAGCCCGGTCTCCTTCGCCCATGCGTTGAACTGCGCCTGGATCTTCGCCATGTCGCCCTTCGATTTCGGCTCGGGCGCGATGTCCAGCCCCGCGTCGCGCAGGCAGGCCACCACGTCCTTCGAGGTCACGAACCCGTCCCAGCCCAGGAAGCGCAGCGTCATCTGCCCGGTGTTTCCGCCAAGCCGGCTGCCGCGCTTGACCAGCAGATCGAGCAGCTCCGTCTCGCGCGAGGCCGGCCAGCCGGCGAGGAATTTGCCGAAGCTGCCGTGCTCGTCCGCGATCTCGCGGACGAAGCGGGCGTTCTCGCGCACCGACATGATCTTGCCGCCGTTGCGCACGATGCGCGCGTCCGTGGTCAGCCGGTCCCAGTACTCCGGCGGCTGCGCCAGCAGCGTCGCGGGATCGAAGCCCAGGAACGCCGCCCCGAAGCCGGGCCACTTCGCCTCGATCACGCTCCAGGCGAAACCGGCCGAGAAGATGCGCTTCGTCATCTCCGCCAGCACCCGGTCGTCGGTCAGCTTCGCGACGGCCGTCGGATCGGGCCGGGCCGGGAGCAGCCGCGCCAGCGCCTCCGCCCCGCCCTTACGCTGCTCGGCGCGCGCCCGGATCGTCTTGAACGAAACCGTCACGCCGCGCCGCACCGCGCGAACAGGCCACCCCAGCCCGTCACGCGCGCGGGATCGGCGCCCGCCAGAACCAGGCTCTTCCACAACGCCGTTGCCGTCGAATCGTAGATCGGGATGCCCGTCTCCGCCTCCAGCGCCGCCACCAGATGCGCGGAATGGAGGTTGGTGCAGATGATCGCGATGGCGTCCGGCTTCTCGGCGGCCACGGCGCGGATCATGCCGGCCAGCGTCTCCGCCGGCACCTCGCTGAAGGAGAAATTGTCCTGCAGTCCCAGGTGCCGCTCGGCCACGCAGTGGCAGCCGAGCATCTCGTAGTTTGCCACGATGCGTTCCTGCACCGCGTCCAGGTACGGCGTGACGAACCCCACGCGCCGCGCGCCCTGTGCGGCCAGCAGTTCGTTCAGCGCCAGCATCGAGGTGGTCGCGGGGATGCCGGTGCGCTCCGTGATGCGTGCGACAAGCCGCTCGTCGGCGGCGAAGCCGAGCCAGCCCGATGATGTGCCGTTCCAGGCGATGGCATGCATGCGCGCATGGGCCAGAAGCTCCGCCGCCGCCAGGATCGGCGTGTCGTCGAACTGCGCCAGCGCCCGGTCCGACAGCGCGATCTCGGTGACCGGAAAGCGCGAGAAATGCGCCGACACGTCCGGCAGCCCCGCCAGCATCGCCGCCGTCGCGGGCTCCAGCGCGGTGTTCGACGACGGGGTCAGCATCCCCAGCAGGGTCCGGGTCATGGCGGTCTCCTCCGCTGCCTGTAAGCTGCCGCGACGGTCACGGACGGAATCCAGGCATGGCACAAGAACCCGGCAAGCGGCTTCAGGACAAGGTGGCAATCGTCACCGGCGCGGGCTCGCGCGCCGACGGCATCGGCAACGGGCGCGCCACCGCGATCCTGCTGGCCCGCAACGGCGCGCGCGTCACGCTGGTCGATCAGAACCCGGACTGGGTGGCGCGCACCGCCGCGATGATCGCCGAGGAAGGCGGGGAGAGCCTGACGCAGATGGGCGATGTGACGGAGCCCGCCGATTGCGAGCGCATCGTGCGCGAGACGGTCGCGAAATGGGGGCGGCTCGACATTCTGGTGAACAATGTCGGCGTCTCCGGCCCGCCCGGCACGGCGGTTGAGGTCGATCCCATCGCCTGGGCCGAGGGGCTGAAGGTGAACGTCACCTCGATGATGCTGATGGCGAAATACGCCATCCCCGCGATGATCGCGGGCGGCGGCGGCGCCATCGTGAACATCGCGAGCTATGCGGGATTGTTCGGCGGCCACCCCGCGCTGCTTTACCCGACGTCGAAAGGCGCGGTGGTGAACATGACCAAGGCGATGGCCGCGCACCACGCCGGCGACAACATCCGCGTCAACGCGCTGGCGCCGGGGATGGTCTACACGCCGATGGTCTATTCCGGCGGCATGAGCGACGCGGTGCGGCAGGCGCGGCGCGAACGCTCGCTGTTGAAGACCGAGGGCACCGGCTGGGATGTCGGCTACGGCGTGCTGTACCTGGTCAGCGACGAGGCGCGCTGGGTCACCGGCATCGTGCTGCCGGTCGATGCCGGCGCCTCCGCCGCCCCCTCCGCCACGCCGCGCCGCGACGGCGAGAACGTGATGCGCTAGGCCGGCCTCAGAACCCCTGGCGCACCAGCGCGAGGTAGAACGCGGTCGCGAAACGGTCGATGCAGCCGAGATCGGTTTCGGTCCCGGCGGCAAGCCGGGGCGTGACCAGGCCGTAGGTGCCCTGGATCTGCCCGCCCACCGTGACCGTGTAGGTGGCGGTCATGCAGGCGGCGTCGTTGTACAGCCAGGGCGCCAGGCGAATGCGCCATTCGCGCCCGGCGGAGAACGGCCAGTCGTTCCGCGGCGTGCCGATGTACACGCTCTGCACGTTCGGCATCGCCGCCAGATCCGCCAGAAGGCGGTTGGTGAAAGGCAGGCGCGGATCGACATCGCCGATCATCCGCTCGACCCCGATCATCCAGGTGTCGTGCAGCACGAACGGGCCGCCGTGGCTGTCATGCGAGCAGGGCACGCAGGCGCAGCCGCCTTGCAGGGTGGCGAGCACGGCCAGCAGGCCGGCTGAACGGGCGCTGAACCGGACGGGCATCCTGCAACCATGCGGCGTAAATCTGAACGGCGGATAAACCCGCATGGCGTGCCGGCGGGGCGGGCGATAGGCTGCGGCCGGACCGACCGCGCAAGGGACCGCCGCGCATGCCGCCCAAGGTGATGATCGCCACCCCCGCCTATGACGGCACGCTCTGCGTCGCCTACGTGCAAGGGCTGATCGAGACCGAGAGGGCGCTGCGCGACGCGGGGATTTCCCTCTCCCTGCACTTCACCATGCAGAACAGCTTGGTCATGCACGCGCGCAACGAGATCGTCGCCGATTTCATGCGGACCGACTGCACCGACCTGATCTTCGTCGATAGCGACATCGGCTGGCGCGGCGCCGATGTGCTGCGGCTGCTGTCCTACGACCTGCCGATGGTAGCCGGCGCCTATCGCCGCAAGACCGAGGCGCTGAGCTACGTCGTGGTGTTCCCGGACGGCGGCAGGGTGCTGCGCGACCGCGGCACCGGCCTGGTGGAGGCAAGCCGCGTCGGCGCGGGCTTCCTGCGCCTGCGCCGCGACGCGCTGGACCGGATGATCGCCGCGCACCCGGACCTTCGCTACCAGCCGCCGCAGCGTCCGGCGGACTCGCCCTGCCACGCGCTGTTTGACACCAGCATGATCGACGGCGAGCTGGTGGGCGAGGACTGGACCTTCTGTGCCCGCTGGCGCGCGCTAGGGGGGCGGCTCTGGGTCGATCCCGAGATCGCGCTCCTGCATGTCGGCAAGCACGCCTACACCGGCGTGCTGCGGGACGCGCTCCAGCCGCATCCGACGTAGCGCTATCGCCGCCCGAACAGCCGCTCGATATCCGCGCGCGACAGTTTCAGCACCGTCGGCCGCCCGTGGCTGCATGTCGCGGCGCGCGGCGTCGCTTCCATTTGGCGCAGCAGCGCGTCCATCTCGGCGGGCGCGAGCTTGCGGCCCGCGCGGATGCTGCCGTGGCAGGCCATGCGCGCCAGCACGGCATCAAGCCGCGCGTCCAGCGCCGTCGCCTCGTCCTGCTCGGTGAGTTCGTCGGCCAGGTCGCGCAGCAGCGGCGCGGGATCGGCCGGGCCGAGCGCGGCGGGCAGGGCGCGCACCAGCACCGCCGCGCCGCCGAACGCCTCGATCTCCAGCCCGAGCCGGGAAAGCTCGGTCGCGCGGGCCAGCAGGCGCGCCGCCTCGGCGGGCGCCAGCTCGACCACGGAGGGCAGCAGCAGCGGCTGGCTGCGCACGCCGCCGTGCTGCATCTGCGCGCGCAGCGCCTCGTGCGTCAGCCGCTCATGCGCGGCGTGCTGATCCACCAGCACCAGGCTGCCGTCGCCCGCCACCGCGATGACGTAGGTATCCAGCACCTGCGCGACCGGCGCGCCGAGCGGATGGTCCGCGGCGGGGACCGGCGCGGTCTCGGGCGCCGGAACCAGGCGCGCGGCAGGCGCGCCCGAAAGCGGAAGGCGTGCCTCGGCGAAACCCAGCATCGGCCCCGGCATCCGCGCCGCCGCCGGGCCGGGCGGACGCGAATGGATCAGGTGCAGCGCCGGCCGTCCCGCCGGCACAACGGTGCCCGCGCCGCCGCCGATCGCGCGGCCGATCGCGCCGATCACCAGCCCGCGCACGGCGGCCGGGTCGCGGAACCGCAACTCGGTCTTCGCGGGATGGACGTTCACGTCCACCTCCTCCGCCGGCAGGTCGAGATAGAGCGCCGCCACCGGATGCCGCCCCGCCGCGATCACGTCGCGGAAGCCGACGCGCAGTGCCGTGCGCAGCACCGGATCGGCGACCGGCCTGCCGTTCACCGTCAGCGCCTGCCCGGCGGCGGTGGCGCGCGTCACGGTCGGCGCGGCGACGTAGCCCGACAGCGCCATGCCGTCGCGCGCCGCCTCCACCACGATCAGCGCCGCCGCGGCGTCGGGCCCGAGCAGCGCGGCGACCCGCGCCTCGCGCGTCTGCGCCGGCAGGTCGAAGGCGGGGCGTCCGTCGATCTCCAGCCGGAACGCGACCTGCGGCGCGGCGAGCGCCAGGCGGCGGACGGCGATCTCGGCGTGCTCGCCCTCGGTGCGCGGGTTCTTCAGGAACTTGCGCCGCGCGGGCGTGGCGAAGAACAGGTCCTCCACCACCACGCGCGCGCCGGGCGCCCCGGCCGCGGGCGCGACCGGCGAGACGGCGCCTCCTTCGACGCGGATCGCCCAGGCGTTCGCCGCCTCGCGCGGGCGCGCGGTGATCGACAGCCGCGCCGCGGCGCCGATCGAGGGCAGCGCCTCCCCCCGGAAGCCGAGCGTGGCGATGCGCTCCAGGCTGTCGTCCGACAGCTTGGAAGTGGCATGGCGCTGCACCGCGAGCGCCAGATCCTCGGCCGTCATGCCGGCGCCGTCGTCGGCGACTTCGATCCGCTCGATCCCGCCGCCCGCCAGCACGACGGCAATACGCCGCGCCCCGGCGTCGAGCGCGTTCTCCACCAGCTCCTTCACCGCCGCGGCAGGCCGCTCGATCACCTCGCCCGCGGCGATGCGGTTGATCGTGGCCTCGGACAGCATCCGGATTCGCGGGGCGAGCATGGCGCAGGATACCGCGCCGGGCGGGGCGCTGTCCCGCCGAAGCGTGCGGCGGCCAAAAAGGGGAGCTAGAACAGCCCTTCCAGCAGGCCCTTCTGCTTCGGCTGGATGATCGGCGTGTCGCCGTCCTCCACGCTGCGGCCCAGCGCGGCGTTCTGGCGCAGGCGCTGGGCTTCCTTGGTGGGATCGACGACGATGCCGGGCTGCGGCGGCGTGCGCCAGAACAGCAGCTTGTCGGTGAAGCTCTGGCCCGGCGCGTCGGCGGCGGCCTCCTGATCGACCTCGGCGCGGATGTCCTTGGGCGCGGCGGGGCCGGCCTGGCTCAGCAGCGCCTCCTGTCCGGGGCTGGGGGCGCTGGGCGCCGACTGCGCGCCGAGCGCCTGCTCGGGCACCAGCGCCTGCTCGGCCTTCTGCCGCTCGGAAACCTCCTGCGGGCGCGGCGCGCCGGGGCGCGGCGGGCGCAGCGTGTAGCTCGGCGGCATCGACAGCGGCGCGCGCGTGGTCACGGTGAACTCGTCCGGCGCGTCGTGCGTGAAGCCGAAGGTGCGCGAGAGATCCTGGCTGCATCCCGCGAGCGCCGTCGCGGCCGCCAGCACGGCGGCAAGGCGCAGGCAGGTCATGGGGCGGGCGCGTCCGGTCATGGCGGCAGCACTAATCCTGGTGTGTGGCGGAAGCAAGATGGCCGCGCGGCCTCAGCCCGTCGAGCACCAGCGCGATCACCCCGCAGACGATGGCGGCGTCGGCGACGTTGAACACGTACCAGGACCAGTCCTGCCCGCCGAGGCGGATATGGGCGTGAATGAAATCCACCACATGCCCGAGCCGCAGCCGGTCGATCACGTTGCCCACCGCGCCGCCCGCGATCGCGCCCACGGCGGCGGCGACGATCCGCGACTCCGCCCGGCGCAGCCAGACGCCAAGCCCGATCACCACCGCGACGCTGACGACCGACAGCACGATCTGGCTCCACGCCGCCGCGCCGCCGCCCAGCCCCGTCAGCATCCCGAACGTCACGCCCCGGTTGCCCACCAGCGTGAAGTCCAGCACCGGCAGCAGGACCAGCGGCCCGGTGCGGCCAAGATCGAGGCCATACAGCACCCACGCCTTGCTCGCCTGATCGAGGATCAGGACCAGCAGCGCGACGGCCAGGCCGAGCGGAACGTGCGTGCGCCGGGGACCGATCACGCCGCGCGGCACACCAGGCCCGACTCGACCGCATCCGCGCACCGCAGGCACAGCGCGGGGTGCGCGGCGACGGTGCCGACCTCCTCCAGCACGCGCCAGCAGCGCGCGCACTTGGCGCCGGGGGCGAGCGCGATCCCCGCATCGCCCTCCGCCGCGCCCGCTTCCGTCCGCGCGCGCGAGACGATCGCCACCTCCGCCCATTCCTCGTCGGTCAGCAGCCCGGCATCGGCGGCCGGCAGCGGCAGCACCACGTCCGCCTGGAGCGAGGAGCCGAGCGCGTTGGTCCGCCGCATCTCCTCGATCGGCACGGTGATGCGGCGGCGATGCGCGCGGATCGTCTCCCACGCCGCCCCCAGCGCCGGGTCGTGCCACGCCTCCGGCAGATCGGGGAACGTGTGCAGATGCACGCTGTCGTCCTCGCCGAAGCGGGCGCACCACGCCTCGTCCGCGGTGAAGCACAGGGCGGGCGCGAGCCAGGTGGTCAGGCAGCGGTGCAGGTGGTCCAGCACCGTGCGCGCGGCGCGGCGGCGGATGCTGTCCGGCCGGTCGCAGTACAGCGCGTCCTTGCGGATGTCGAAGTAGAAGGCCGAGAGATCGCCCGCGCAGAAATTGTGCAGCTCGGGATAGACGCCGGTCCAGTCGTAGTCGTGGACGGCCTTGCGGATGCGCCGGTCGAGTTCCGTCAGCCGGTGCAGCACCCAGCGCTCCAGCGCCGGCATCTCGGCTTCCGGCACGCGCTCGGCCTCGGTGAAGCCATCCAGGCTGCCCAGCAGCCAGCGCAGCGTGTTGCGCAGCCTGCGGTAAAGCTCGGCCTGCTGCTTCAGGATTTCCGGGCCGATGCGCAGGTCCTCGGTGGTGTCGGACATCAGCGCCCACAGGCGCAGGATGTCGGCGCCGTACTTGTCCGCCACCTCCTGCGGCGCGGTCACGTTGCCGAGCGACTTCGACATCTTGCGGCCCTGCTCGTCCATCACGAAGCCATGCGTCAGCACCGCCTTGAAGGGCGCCACCCCGCGCGTGCCGACGGCTTCCAGAAGGGACGAGTGAAACCATCCGCGGTGCTGGTCGGAGCCTTCCAGATACAGGTCGGCGGGCCAGGGCAGGCCGCGCGCCTCCAGCACGAAGGCGTGGGTCGAGCCCGACTCGAACCATACATCGACGATGTCGCGCACCTGCTCGTAGTCGGCGGGATCGTAGCCGGGGCCCAGGAAGCGTTCGGGCAGCGAGGCGTACCAGGCATCCGCGCCCTCGGTGCGGAACGCCTCCACGATGCGGTCCAGCACCGCCTGGTCGCGCAGCGGCGTGCCCGTCTGCTTGTGGACGAACACCGCGATCGGCACGCCCCAGGCGCGCTGGCGGCTGATGCACCAGTCGGGCCTCGCCGCGACCATCGAGCCGATGCGGTTGCGCCCCTGCTCCGGCACGAAATGCGTGGCCGCGATGGCGGCCAGCGCCTTCTCGCGGATCTTCTCCGGCCCGTCCATGCGGATGAACCATTGCGGCGTGGCGCGGAAGATCAGCGGCGCCTTGCTGCGCCAGGAATGCGGGTAGGAGTGAACCAGCGTGCCGCGTGCCACCAGCCCGCCCGCGTCCTTCAGCGCGGCGCAGACCGGATCGGCGGCCTTGTAGACATGCACGCCCGCGAACAGCGGCACCCA
>JAFEFJ010000340.1 GCA_018240635.1 Pseudomonadota bacterium
CCAGCAGGTGCAGGGCGGCGTCTATCGCACCGTCTATCCGTTCGACGTCGCCGCCGCCGAGGCGAAGTGGAACCTGGGCCACTGAGCACGGCCGAAGCCCCGGCGCAGCGCCACGCATGAGCCTGTCGCTGTTCCTGCAGGTCGCCGTCGGCGGCCTGCTGATGGGGCTGATCTACGCGCTGGTCGCCGCCGGGCTGTCGCTGATCTTCGGCCTGATGGACGTGGTGAACTTCGCGCATGGCGAGCTGTTGATGCTCGCCATGTACGCGACCTTCGTGCTGTGGCAATTCAGCGGGCTCGATCCGTTGCTGCTGATACCGGCGGTTTCCCTGCTGCTGTTCGGCGCGGGGGTGGCGATCTACCGGCTGCTGATCCAGCGCGCGCTGTCGGTGCGGTTCAACCGCGGCATGGTGCAGATCTTCGTGACTTTCGGCCTGGCGATCCTGATCCGCGGTGCCGCGCAGTTCGTCTTCTCGGGCGAGTTCCAGAGCATCAACAAGAGCTGGCTGAGCGGGCGGAAGCTCGATCTGGCGGGCGTTTTCCTGCCGCTGCCGCAGCTTGCCGCCGCGATCGTCTGCCTGATCGCCTTCGGCGCGCTGCTGCTGATCTCCCGCACCGAGTTCGGCCGCGCGCTGGAGGCGACGCGCGAGGACCGCGACGCGGTGGCGCTGATCGGCATCGACCGCGACCGCATTTTCGCCCTCGGCTGGGGGTTGGGCACCGCGACCGTGGGCGTGGCGGGCGCGATGCTGGCCGGGTTCTACTACGTCTCGCCCAACGTCGGCGCGAACTTCGCGCTGATCGCCTACGTGACCGTGGCGCTGGGCGGGTTCGGCAGCTTGATGGGCGCGCTGGTCGCGGGGCTGCTGATTGGCGAGACGGAGGCGATGACGGCGCTGTTCGTCGATCCGGCGCTGAAGCAGGTGGGCATGTTCGCGATCTACCTGCTGGTGCTGATGTTCCGCCCGCGCGGCCTGTTCGGGACGATGTAGGCGATGGAAGCCGTTCCCGCGCGATCGGCGCAGACCGCGTCCCCGGCGCGGCGCCGACGCGAGCTGGTGACCGGCGCGGTGCTGCTGGTGCTGCTCGCGCTGCTGCCGCTGCCGATCCACGACACCTACACGCGCAACCTGATCATCATCACCATCCTGTTCGCCGGGCTCGCGCAGGCGTGGAACATCCTGGGCGGCTATTGCGGGCAGATCTCGCTCGGGCATTCGCTGTATTTCGGCGTGGGCGCCTATGTGAGCGCGCTGCTGCTGACGCGGGCGGGCGTGCCGCCGGTGTTCGGCATGCTGGCGGGCGGCGCGGTGGCGGGGGCTGCGGCGCTGCTGGTGGGCTGGCCGTGCTTCCGCCTGTCCGGCCACTACTACGCCATCGCGACCGTGGTGGTGGGCGAGATCTTCTACCTGCTGTTCCTGAACTGGGACTTCATCGGCGGCGCGACGGGGGTGAACATCCCTTACAAGCGGGCGCTGGGCGAATCCTGGCTGTGGATGCAGTTCCGCACGGACAAGCTGCCGTTTCATATGATCGTGCTGGGCTTCGCCGCGCTGGCGTGGCTGGTCGCCTGGCTGATCGAGGGCTCGCGCTGGGGCTATGTCTGGCGCGCGGTGAAGGACGATCCGATCGCCGCGCGCAGCCTGGCGGTGCGCGTCTTCCCGTCGAAGATGGCGGCAGCCGCGATCAGCGGCTTCCTGACCGGCATGGGCGGGGCGATCTACGCGCAGTATGTCGGCTACATCGACCCCGACAGCGTGATGAGCGGGCAGTTGTCCATCCTGATCCCGCTGCCCGCCGTGCTGGGCGGCGTGGGCACGCTGTGGGGGCCGGTGATCGGGGCTGCGGTGCTGATCCCGCTTTCGGAAGTCTCCCGCTCCTATCTCGGCGGATCGGGGCGCGGCGTCGATCTGATGATCTATGGCGGCCTGATCGTGCTGGTGGCGCTGCTGCGCCCGCAGGGACTGGCGAGCCTGCTGGCGTGGAGGCGACGCGATGCCCGCGCTGCTTGAGGTCGATCGCGTCAGCAAGTCCTTCGGCGGCGTGGCGGCGAATGTCGAGATCAGCTTCGACGTGCGCCAGGGCGAGATCCTGGGGCTGATCGGGCCGAACGGCGCGGGCAAGACGAGCCTGTTCAACAGCATCTCGGGCGCCGTGGTGCCGGACAGCGGGGAGATCCGCTTCGACGGGCAGCGCATCTCCGGCCTGCCGCCCGAGGAATGCGCGCTGCGCGGCATCGCGCGCACCTTCCAGGTGGTGCGCAGCTTCGATTCCATGACCGTGCTGGACAACGTGATGGTGGGCGCCTTCGCGCGCCACGGCCGCGCCCGCGCGGCGATGAAGCTGGCGCTGGAGACGCTGGCCTTCACCGGACTCGCGTCGCGCGCCGATACGCCGGCCGTGTCGCTCTCGCCCGCCGAGAAGCGGCGGCTGGAGGTTGCACGGGCGCTCGCGACCGAGCCGCGCCTGCTGCTGCTCGATGAGATGCTGACCGGGCTGACGCCGACCGAGGCGCAGGCGGGCGTGGCGCTGATCCGCGCGGTGCGCGACCGCGGCATCACGGTGATGATGGTGGAGCACGTGATGGAGGTGCTGCTGCCGCTGATCGACCGCGCGGTGGTGCTGAACCTGGGCCGCGTGCTGACCACCGGCGCGCCGGGCGACGTGGTGCGCGATCCCGAGGTGATCCGCGCCTATCTGGGCGACCGCTATGCTGCGGCTTGACGGCGTCTCCGCCGCCTATCGCGGGCTGAAGGCGCTGCAGGGCATCTCGATGGAGGTGGCGAAGGGCGAGATCGTCGCCGTGGTGGGCGCGAACGGCGCGGGCAAGAGCACGCTGCTGAAGGCCATCGCCGGGCAGGTGCCGAGCGAGGGCACGATCAGCCTGGAGGGCGCGGCGATCGGCAGGCTGCCCGCGCATACGATCTGCCGCATGGGGATCGGGCTGGTGCCGGAGGGGCGGCGGCTGTTCCCGCGCCTGTCGGTGGAGGACAACCTGCGGCTCGGCGCCTATGCGCGGCGGGGCGAGGCGGACCGGTTCGCGCCGCTCGATCTGGTGTTCTCGCTGTTTCCGCGCCTGCAGGAACGCCTGCCGCAGCGGGCGGAGACGCTGTCGGGCGGCGAGCAGCAGATGCTGGCGATCGGCCGCGCGCTGATGACCAAGCCGCGCCTGCTGATGCTGGACGAGCCGAGCCAGGGCATCATGCCGAAGCTGGTGGACGACATCCTGGCCGCCATCGGGCGCATCCGCGACCTGGGCGTAACGGTGCTGCTGGTGGAGCAGCGGCTGGTGGAGGCGCTGGGCATCGCGGACCGCGCCTATGTGCTGCAAACCGGGCGCATCGTATTGTCCGGTGCCGCCGCAGACATTCTGGCCGATAGCGGCGTGCGCCGCGCCTATCTGGGCATGTAGGGTCACGGCGAAGAACAGGGAGGTGATGACGATGGGGAATGGGTTGAGCCGGCGCGGGCTGGCCGGGATCGGGGCGGCGCTGCTGCCCGCCGCCGCGATGATTCCGGCGGCGCATGCAGAGAGCGCGAACGAGAGCACCTATGAGCGGGTGACGCGCACCAAGACGCTGCGCATCGCAGCACTTCCGGGCGAGCTGCCCTACTTCAAGAAGGACATCGCCACCGGCGCCTGGAGCGGCGCCT
>JAFEFJ010000341.1 GCA_018240635.1 Pseudomonadota bacterium
GGGGCACACCGATGCCAGCCTCGCGCAGATGCGCGCGGGATTCGGGGCGGGCGTGCGGGGCGTGACGCACCTGTTCAACGCGATGCCGCCGTCCGCAGGACGCGCGCCTGGGCCGGTGTTCGCCACGCTCGACGACGCGGCGTGCTTCGCCGGACTGATCGTGGACGGGCTGCATGTCGATCCCGTCAGCCTGCGCGTGGCGCTGCGCGCGCTGACGCCGAAGCGCGCCTTCCTGGTGACGGACGCGATGGCCTCGATCGACGCGGACATCGATCACTTCGTGCTGCAAGGCCGCCGCATCGTGGTCAGTGAAGGGCGGCTTACGACGGAGGACGGGACGCTGGCGGGCGCGCATCTGGACATGGCGAGCGCGGTGCGCAACGCGGTCGCGATGCTGGGCGTCTCGCTCGCCGACGCTCTGAGGATGGCATCCGCCACGCCCGCCGACTTCCTGCGCATCGACGAGACGCGCGGCCGGCTGCTGCCCGGCCTGGCGGCGGACATGATCGCGATCACCGAGGACGTGGACGTGCGCGCCGTGTGGCTCGCGGGCCGCCGTTGGGATGCCGACAGCGGGCGTCCCTGGCCCGGTCTGGCCGGGCCGGATGGTGCCTGCTAGCGTTTCGTCGTCAGCTTGCCGCCGTCAATCTGGCGCGAGACCAGATGGCCAACCGTTCGGAGGAGTTCCCTTGACGAAGATCACGTTCCCCGTCGAGGCGTCGCACATCATGATGTTTGCGCGCGCTCTCGGCGAAACCAATCCGGTCTATCTGGACGCCGAGGCCGCGAAGGAGGCCGAGACCGGCGGCATCGTCGCGCCGCCGACCTTCGTGCAGGCCGTCGCGCAGTTCGATCCCGACTATCACCTGCGCCCGAAGCCCGGACAGAAGTGGTTCGGCTCCGCCAAGGGCCCGAGCGGCATCGACGGCAAGCCGCCGTCGAGCGGCGGGCTGCATGCCGAACAGCACTACGAGTATCACCGCCATCCGCGCCCCGGCGACGTGCTGACCGCCGAGATCAAGCAGGGCAAGACCTGGGAGAAGGAAAGCAAGCGCGCCGGCAAGCTGACGTTCACCGAGCGGATCACCGAGTTCCGCGATCAGAAGGGCGAGCTGGTGGTAACGGCGCGCAGCGTCGGCGTGAAGACCGAGCGTCCGGTGGACGCGGGCTGAGGGGGAACGAACGATGAGCTTGAAGGCATCCGCCCTGAAGGTCGGCGACACGCATTCCGAGCGCGTCGTGGAAAACCTGTCGCGCACGCAGTTGGTGCAGTACGCGGGCGCGTCCGGCGACTACAACCCGCTGCACACCGACGAGGTGTACACCACGCAGGTCGCGGGCTATCCCACCGTGTTCGCACACGGGATGCTCAGCATGGGCCTGACCGCGAAGATGCTGACCAACTTCGTGGGCGACGGACGGCTGACGAAATACGGCGTGCGCTTCACCAACCAGGTGTGGCCCGGCGATTCGCTCGACGCCAAGGCAACCGTCGTCGCGCTGCGCCAGGAGAACGGCCAGCACTACGCCGATATCGAAGTGTCCACCACCAACCAGGACGGCAAGGAGGTCATCACGGGCAGCGCAACCGCCCGTATCGATCCCTGAACGATCCCTGAACGATCCCCGAACGATCCTCGAACGATCCTCGGGGCACTGCCTCCCGTCCGTCAGGGCGGGAGGCGACGGAGGGCAGGATGTACACCGCCAGCACCGCGTTCCTTGAAGCGCTGACGGAGGCGGGCGTGTCCTGCCTGTTCGTCAATCTCGGCAGCGACCATCCCGCGCTTGTCGAGGCAATGGCGGAGGCGCGCGCGACGGGGCGGCCCATTCCGCGCGTCATCACCTGCCCGAACGAGATGGTGGCGCTGAGCGCGGCGCACGGCCACGCGCAGGCGAGCGGGCAGGCGCAGGCGGTGCTGGTGCACGTGGAATGCGGCACGCAGGCGCTGGCGGGCGCGGTGCACAACGCCGCGAAGGGGCGCATCCCCGTGCTGATCTTCGCGGGCATGTCGCCGTTCACGCAGGAAGGCGAGCTGCGCGGCAGCCGCAACGAATTCATCCAGTGGATCCAGGACGTGGCGGACCAGCCGGGCATCGTGCGCGGCTACGTGAAGTATTCGAACGAGCTGCGCACGGGGCGCAACGTCAAGCAGATCGTCCACCGCGCGATGCAGTTCGCGCACAGCGATCCCAAGGGCCCGGTCTATCTGATGGGCGCGCGCGAGGTGATGGAGGAGGAGACCGCGCCCGTCGCCATCGACCGCGCCGCGTGGCAGCCGATCGCGCCCGCGGGCCTGCCGCCCGAGGGCTGCGCGGCGCTGGCCGAGGCGCTGCTGACCGCCGAGCGTCCGCTGGTGGTGACGTCCTATCTGGGCCGCAACCCGGCGGCGGCGGAGGCGCTGACGGCGCTGTGCCGCAGGCTTGGCGTGGGCGTGCTGGAAAGCGTGCCGAACTACGTGAACTTCCCGGCCGACGATCCGCTGTACCAGGGCAACCAGTGGAACCAGCCGCAGCAGAACCCGGCGCTGGACGCCGCCGATCTGGTGCTGGTGATCGACAGCGACGTGCCCTGGATCCCGACCGTCAGCCGCCCGCGCGCGGGGGCGCGGATCTTCCACATCGACGTCGATCCGCTGAAGCAGCAGATGCCGCTGTGGTACATTCCGGCGCAGCAGGTCTTCCGCGCCGACGCCGCGACCGCGCTGCGCCAGGTCGCGGCGGCGCTGGAAGGCCGCGCGCCATCGCCCGCGCTGCTTGAGGCGCGCCGCGCGCATCACGCCGCCCTGCACGCCGCCCGCGCCGCGCGGCTTGAGGAACGCGAGGCCGAGCCCGTGGGCGCGATCACGCCGGAATACCTCACCGCCTGCCTGCGCGCGCATATCGACGAGCGCACGATCGTCGTGAACGAAAGCATCTCCAACTATCAGGCGACGATCGACCATCTGCGGCTGACGAAGCCCGGGCAGATGTTCGTCAGCGGCGGCGGCTCGCTCGGCTATCACGGAGGCGCCGCCATCGGCGTGAAGCTCGCGCGGCCCGACGCGACCGTGATCGCGGTGGCGGGCGACGGGTCCTACATGTTCTCGGTGCCGTCCTCGGTCCACTGGATCGCGCGGCAGTACGAAACGCCGTTCCTGACCGTGATCTACAACAACCGCGGCTGGAAATCGCCGAAGCTGTCGGCGCTGGCGGTGCATCCGTCGGGCCATGCGAGCCGGGCGAATGCGCTGGATGTGGAGTTCGATCCGCCGCCCGACTACGCCGCCATCGCGGCCGCTGCGGGCGGGGCGTGGGCGCGCAGCGTGAAGCTGCCGCAGGAGGTCGCGCCGGCGCTGGAGGAGGCGCTGCACGCGGTGCGCGCGGAACGCCGCTGCGCCGTGCTGGATGTGTGGCTGCCGCATCTCTGACAGCGAAGGACGTCGCGATGAAGGAGTATTTCGCCGAGTTCGCGGGCTACAACGCCTGGGCGAACGACCGCCTGTACGACGCGGCCGCCGCGCTGACCGAGGCGCAGTACCGCGAGGATCGCGGCGCGTTCTTCAAGTCCGTCCACGGCACGCTGAACCATCTTCTCGTCACCGACCGCGTCTGGATGCGCCGCTTCACCGGCACGG
>JAFEFJ010000342.1 GCA_018240635.1 Pseudomonadota bacterium
CACGAGCCGATCGACCCGGTGCGCTACATCGCCAACCGCAGCAGCGGGCGGCAGGGCCACGCCATCGCCGCCGCGCTCGCCGCCCTCGGCGCGCGCGTCACGCTGGTCAGCGGCCCGGTGGGCGTGCCCGATCCGGCGGGCGTGACGGTCAGGCGCGTCGAGACCGCCGCCGAGATGCTGGAGGCCTGCCGTTCGGCGCTGCCCGCCGACGCCGCGATCTGCGCCGCCGCCGTCGCCGACTGGCGGGTGGCGAACGCCGCGGACGGCAAGATCAAGAAGCAGCCCGGCCGCGCCGCGCCCACGCTGGACCTGGTGCCCAACCCGGACATCCTGGCCACCCTCTCCGCCCCCGGGCCGGACCGGCCGCGCCTGGTGGTGGGCTTCGCCGCCGAAACGGACGACCTGCTGGACAACGCCGCGAGCAAGCTCGCGCGCAAGGGCTGCGACTGGATCGTGGCGAACGACGTCTCGCCCGAAACCGGCATCATGGGCGGAACGGAAAACGCCGTGCATCTGGTGACCAAGGCCGGCGTGGAACACTGGCCGCGCCTGTCGAAGCAGGAGGTGGCGGACCGCCTCGCCGCCCGCGTCGCGGACGCCCTGCGGGACGGAAAGACGCATACATGACCGTGCCAATCCGCGTGACGCGCCTGCCGCACGGCGAAGGTCTGCCGCTGCCCGCCTACGCCACCGCCGGGGCGGCCGGGATGGACCTGCTCGCGGCGGTGAGCGAGCCCGTGACCGTGCCGCCGGGCGGGCGGGCGCTGATCCCGACCGGGCTGTGCATCGCGCTTTCGCCGGGCCACGAGCTGCAGGTGCGCCCGCGCTCGGGCCTCGCGCTCAAGCACGGCATCGTGCTGCCCAACAGCCCCGGCACCATCGACGAGGACTACCGGGGCGAGGTGCAGGTGATCCTGCTCAACGCCGGCGACGCGCCCTTCGTGGTGGAGCGGGGCATGCGCATCGCCCAGGCGGTGCTGGCGCCGGTGGTGCGCGCCCGCTGGATCGAGGCCGAGACGCTGGACGGCACCGCGCGCGGCGCGGGCGGCTTCGGCAGCACCGGCACGAAAGCCAGCGCTGGCACAAAAGGCTGATGGCCGGGCGGGGCCCGTACGCTTGACGCATCGGATCATTCTTGCGACACCCCGGCCCCGTTCCGCCGTGGCGGGGCACCCAATCCCGCCGCAGCAGGAGTAGGCGATGCGCGACCAGGGCGAGTACCTGTTCACCTCCGAATCCGTGTCCGAAGGCCATCCCGACAAGGTCGCGGACCGGATCAGCGACACCGTCCTGGATGCCTTCCTGGCCGCCGACCCGTATGCGCGCGTGGCCTGCGAGACGCTGGTGACCACCAACCGGGTCGTGCTGGCGGGCGAGACGCGCGGGCCGGACACCATCACGCCCGAGCTTCTGATGCATCTGGCGCGGATGGCGATCCACGACATCGGCTACGACCAGACGGGTTTCAGCTGGCGCAACGCCAAGATTGAGTGCCACCTGCACGCGCAGTCCTCCGACATCGCCCAGGGCGTCGATGCTGAGGGCAACAAGGACGAGGGCGCGGGCGACCAGGGCATCATGTTCGGCTATGCCTGCCGCGAGACGCCGGAGCTGATGCCCGCGCCGCTTTACTACGCGCACCTGATCCTGCGCCGGATCAGCGAGCTGCGCCGCAACAACGACCTGTCGGTGGAAGGGCTGCTGCCCGACGCCAAGAGCCAGGTGACGCTGCGCTATGTCGACGGCAAGCCGGTCGGCGCAACCTCGGTCGTGCTGTCCACCCAGCATGTCGAGGGCATGGAGCAGGCCGAGATCAAGCGGAAGGTCTGGCCGATCATCGAGAGCAGCCTGCCGAAGGGATGGATGCCGGCCGAGCGCGAGGTGTACGTCAATCCGACCGGTAAGTTCGTGATCGGCGGGCCGGACGGCGACTGCGGCCTGACCGGGCGCAAGATCATCGTCGATACCTATGGCGGCGCCTCGCCGCATGGCGGCGGCGCGTTCAGCGGCAAGGACCCGACGAAGGTGGATCGCTCGGCGGCCTATGCCTGCCGCTACCTGGCGAAGAACGTCGTCGCCGCGGGCCTGGCGGACAAGTGCACGCTCCAGATCAGCTACGCGATCGGCGTGTCGCATCCGCTGTCGGTCTATGTGGACCTGCACGGCACCGGGCACGACGTGGACGAGGCGCGGCTTGAGAAGACGCTGCGCGAGCTGGTGAACCTGTCGCCGCGCGGCATCCGCGAGCACCTGCACCTCAACCGCCCGATCTACGTGCCCACCTCGGCCTACGGGCATTTCGGCCGCGAGCCGGACGAGGAGAAGGGGACCTTCACCTGGGAGCGGACGGATCTGGTCCCCGCGCTGAAGGCGGCGTTCAACCGCTGACCGCAACTCTGCCGGAGCGGCTGAAGCCGCCGCCGGACCGTCTCTATGGCCGCGCGACCGGCCACGCGCTGAGGCCGCGGCAGCGCCGCCTGCTGGAGGCGACGCTGCCGCGCCTGCGCTTCGACCTGGCGCAGGCGGCCGATCCGCGCGCAGCCTTCCCGGCACCCGTCTCCGAACTCTGGCTCGAAGTCGGCTTCGGCGGCGGCGAGCACGCGCTCGCGCAGATCGAAGCCGCGCCCCAGGCCGGGCTGATCGCCTGCGAGGTGTACGCGAACGGCATCTGCTCCCTGCTCTCGCGCCTGGTGCCGGAAGGCGGCGAGGAGAGCGCGCCGCTGCCGGGCAACCTGCGCATATGGCCGGACGACGCGCGGGCGCTGCTGCGGGCGCTGCCCGGTGCGTGCCTCGACCAGCTGTTCCTGCTGTTCCCCGATCCCTGGCCCAAGGCGCGGCACGCCAAGCGCCGCTTCGTCCATCCCGCCGCGCTGCCCGAGATCGCGCGCGCGATGAAGCCGGGGGCCGAATGGCGCATCGCGACCGACGATCCGACCTATCAGGAATGGGTTGCCGCCGTGCTGGGGGCGCAGGCGCTGTTCGACGCCCCGCCGCCCGCGACGCGCCGCCCGGCGGACTGGCCCGGCACGCGCTACGAGGCGAAGGCGCTGCGCGCGGGGCGGACGCCGCTCTACTGGTCGCTGCGGCGGACGGCCGCGCCGGCATGACACCGTCCGCCCAGCCCTCGCTGGGCGCGCTGTTCGGCTGCTTCCTGCGTCTGGGCGCGGTGAGTTTCGGTGGCGGGATGTCGGCCTGGATAAGGCGCGAGGTGGTGCTGCGCCATGGCTGGCTGGACGAGGGGCAGTTCCTCTCCGGCCTCGCGCTGTCGCAGATCGCGCCGGGGCCGAACGCGGTGAACCTGTCGATCTTCGTCGGCACGACGCTGCGCGGCGCGGCGGGGGCAGCGGTCGCGCTGTCGGCGTTGCTGGCGGTGCCGGTGCTGATCCTGCTGGCCGCGGGCTATGCCTATTTCACGCTGCGCACGCTGCCGCAGGGCGCGTGGTTCGGCACGCTGCTGGCGGGCGCGGGGGCGGCGGCGATCGGCCTCAATCTCTCGAACGGCGTGCAGCTCACGCGCCGCAACGTGCGCGGCTGGGCGGGCTGGGGGGTGATGGTCGGAACCGCGCTCGCCATCGGCGTGCTGGGCGTGCCGCTGCT
>JAFEFJ010000343.1 GCA_018240635.1 Pseudomonadota bacterium
GCGATCTACGCCCGCTATTCGTCGGACAGCCAGCGCGATGCGTCGATCGAGGACCAGGTCCGGCTGTGCAAGGAGCGGCTTGCCCGAGAGGGGTGGGAGCTGGTGCAGGTCTACCAGGACCGGGCGATCAGCGGGGCGAGCGCGTTGCGGCCGGGCTATCAGGCGCTGCTGCAGGCGGCGCGCGAGGGTGGGTTCGACGTCGTGGTGGCGGAGGCGTTGGACCGTCTTTCGCGCGACCAGGAGAACATTGCCGCCCTGTTCAAGCGGCTTCGGTTTGCCGGCATCCGGATCGTGACGCTGGCGGAGGGCGAGGTCAGCGAGCTGCATGTCGGGCTGAAGGGCACGATGAACGCGCTCTTCCTGAAGGACCTGGCGCAGAAGACGCACCGGGGCCTGCGGGGACGGGTGGAGGCGGGGCGCAGCGGCGGCGGCAACGCGTATGGCTACCGCGTCGTGCGGCGCCTCGGCGCCGACGGCGCTGCCACGACGGGCGAGCGCGCGGTCGACGCGGCCGAGGCGGCGATCGTGAGGCGGATTTTCAGTACGTATGCGGCCGGTCACTCGCCCAAGCGGATCGCGCTGGCTCTCAACGCCGAGGGCGTTCGCGGCCCGCGCGGGGGCGCCTGGAGCGCCAGCACGATCAACGGCAACCGGGCGCGCGGCACGGGCATCCTGAACAACGAGCTCTATGTCGGCCGGTTGGTGTGGAACCGGCTTGCCTACCAGAAGGATCCCGACAGCGGCCGCCGGCGGTCCCGCCAGCGCGCTGAGGGCGAGCGGATCGTCACGGGGTGCCGGAGCTTCGGATCGTCGACGAGGCGCTCTGGGAGGCCGTGAAGGCGCGGCAGGCGGCGATCGACCACCCGGCGGCCACGGCCGAGCCGGCGCCGTTCTGGTCGAAGCAGCGGCCCCGCTACCTGTTTTCGGGGCTGATGCGGTGCGGGGTCTGCGGGGGCGGGTTTTCCAAGATCAGCGCCGAGCATTTCGGCTGCTCAACGGCGAGGAACAAAGGCCCGACGGCGTGCACGAACACGCGGACGATCCGCCGCGACCGACTTGAGGAGACGGTTCTGGACGGGCTGCGCGAGCGGCTGATGGACCCGGAGATCTTCAAGGAGTTCGTGACGACGTTCACCGCCGAGTGGAACCGGCTGCAGGGCGACCGTGCGGCCGAGGGCGCGGCCCGTCAGGCGGAGCTGGGCCGCATCCGGCATCAGATCGAGAGGCTGGTAGACGCGATCGCCGACGGCACGCCGCCCGCGTCCGTTAACGGCCGTCTGGCAGCCCTGGATTCGCTATCTTGCCCCACGGCTCGCCCCCTGCGCTGAGGATAGGCTCGCCCTGCGCGAGCAACCCTCGCTGGCGCAGTATGGGGCGAGCCACCCCGGTCCAGGACGGACATGCGGTCTTACCAATTTCTCTGGCCGGCGGCATTACCATCGCGCGCGCCTCGGAACGCTTGCCGCCGTCGCCGTGAGGACGGATGAAGCGCGCCACCTTGAGATCGAGGCCGGCACGCCGCTCCTGGAGATCACGCGCATTGCGCAGGACGTGAACGGCCGCCCCGTGGGGCTGCGCGTTAGCCCATGCCAGACCGCCGCGATCTGCTACGCGGCGGAGGTCACCTGACGCCAATTACCGGTCACAATTGAGAGTCGGACAAGGGCATCGATTTCTTCGCTACCGAATTTAGCTTCATGCTCCGGCGATGTGGAGTAGCTTCGGGAGCTAGGCGCCGGGCGGCGGTTTCGCCGGGTTCCACGCGTGCTGCACGCCGATGGCTATGCCGGTTTTGAGGAGCTCTACAACAGTGGGAGCTGTTGCAAAGCCGCGTGCGCGGCACCAGTCCGGCGCATCCGCGCATCCGGCGGCGATGCCTCCGCGATCAGGCACATGACACCTCCTGAATCTGCCGACCCAGTACGATGTCATCGCGGATGCATCGCGTGAAGTGCCCTCCCTCCCGTTCGCGCAGAGGCGGAACGGCCTCGGCGCACGCTGCAACCGCGTAGCGGCAGCGGGTGCGGAACGCGCATCCGGATGGCGGGGAGAGCGGACTGGGCATGTCGCCGGTCAAGACGATGCGTTTGCGACGCGCGAATGGATCGGGGACCGGCGCGGCGGACAACAGCGCTTCGGTATATGGATGGGATGGCCGCCCGAACAGGGACTGCGTGGGTCCGATCTCGACGATGCGGCCGAGGTACATCACCGCGACCCGGTCGCACAGATGACCGACCACGGCGAGGTCGTGGCTGATGAACAGCATGGCGAGATTAAGGTCTCGGCGCACCTGTATCAGCAGGTTGATGATCTGCGCCTGGATCGAAACGTCGAGCGCCGACACCGGCTCATCAGCGACAAGGAAGCTCGGCCTCATGATCAGGGCCCGGGCGATACCAATCCTCTGGCGCTGTCCTCCGGAGAACTCGTGCGGATAGCGGTCGGCGTATCGTTCAGCCAGACCGACGGTGTGCAGAGCCTCCTCGATAAGCGTATGACGCTCCTCCCGGCTCAGGCCCGGCCGTTGCAGAGCCAGGGGTGTGCCGACGATCTGACGAACCGTCATGCGCGGATTGAGCGACGCGAAGGGATCCTGAAAAATGAACTGCATCCGCGGGCGCAATGGCCTGAGCGCCCGGCGGCTCAGGCGCGTCAGATCGCGCCCTTCGAAAAGGATGCGGCCGCCCGTCGGCTCGGTAACGCGGAGCAGCGCCCGCCCCAGCGTGCTCTTGCCCGAACCGGATTCGCCGACGAGGCCCAGCACCTCGCCGTGAGCGATCGAAAAGGAAACGTCGTCGATCGCACGGACTACCTTGTGAGACCGCAGCAGCCCGCCGCCAACCGCAAACCACTGGCGCAGTCCCACAGTCTCGATGATCGGCGTGGGCCCGACGGCGCCTGGATTCGTCGCCGTCTCCGTCACGGCCGTCCTTCCGCGGCAGAAGCAGCGCGCCAGCGACGGCAGCGTACGAGATGATCGGCGCCGGCTTCCTCCAGCACCGGCATGGCCGCATCGCACGCCGGCTCCACAAGCCGGCAACGCGGAGCAAAGCTGCAGCCAGGCGGCAGCATCATAGGATCCGGCACCGTTCCTGGAATAGCTTCCAGGGGCTTCATGCCCAGGCTTTCCACCTCTATCCGAGGTACCGAGGCCAACAATCCCTGCGTGTAGGGCATCAGGGGGTGCGTCATCACGGGCACCACGCCCCCCTTCTCGACCACACGGCCTGCGTACATCACCATAACTCGGTCCGCGATCTCGGCCACCACGCCGAGATTGTGCGTGACGAAGATCACCGCCATGCCGGTCGCCTGCTGCAGATCCGTGAGCAGCTCCAGGATTTGGGCCTGAACGGTCACGTCGAGCGCTGTTGTCGGTTCGTCAGCGATCAGGACGCGCGGATTGCCGGCAAGCGCCATGGCGATCATCACCCGCTGGCGCATGCCGCCTGAGAGGTGATGAGGATAGGCGGCAAGCCGCTGGTGGGGGTCCGGGATCCCGACCTTGCGCAGCAGTTCCGCGGCCTGCGTCATTGCCGCACGCCTGCTTAGATTCTGATGAAAAACGATGG
>JAFEFJ010000344.1 GCA_018240635.1 Pseudomonadota bacterium
TCGGCGGCGGCGAGGTCGTCGCCCGGGCCGTAGAGGCAGCAGGAGTATTTGCGGCGCGGGCCGAGCACGAGGGCGAAGAACTCGGGCGGCAGTTCGTAATGCTGCGTGTTCGCCGCATCCGGGTGCAGCGCGATCGGGCGCGCATCCATCGCGGCCGCGAAGTCGCGGTCGGCGTCCGGGGAGGCGCGGCGCAGCTTGCGGCCGGTCTGGCCCACCAGCAGCGCGATGCCCGCGCGGGTGATGCCGTCCGGCAGCGGCAGGCGCTCCACGGCGCCGGTGGCGGCGCCCGTGGCGGCGGCGATCAGGTTCATGGCGTGCTCGCTTTCGGCAGGGGGACGAAGGCGCGGGTGCGCGCCTGATAGGCCTGGTACGCGGCGCCGCGGCTGCGCAGCATCTGCTGCTCCAGGGGCGGGATGCCGGAGACATAGACCAGCAGCCAATACATCGCGGCCGGGCCGGACAGCGCGATCCAGCCCTGCGGGTAGAAGCCGTCCAGGCTGATCGCGAACAGCGGATAGGCGCACCAGCCGAGCCATTCGAAGAAGTAGTTGGGATGGCGCGACAGCCGCCACAGCCCGGTGTCGCAGACCTTGCCGCGGTTGGCGGGATTGGAGCGGAAGCGGTGCAACTGCGCATCCGCGATGCCCGCGCCCGCGACCGAGATCACCAGCACCAGCAGCGCAAGCCCGTCCTGCACGCCGAGCGGCGCGGGATTGCGCGCGGCCATCAGCATCGAGACCGCGAGCAGCGCCGCCGCCGCCGCCTGGATCTGCAGGAACCAGAACATCCGCCGCTGGTAATCCGCCCCCCAGTCGCGGCGGAACTGCGCGTAGCGCACGTCCTCCGGCCCGTGGCGGGTGCGGTCGAACAGGTAGATGCCGAGCCGCAGCGACCACAGCGCGACCAGCACCGCGACCAGGATCTGCCGCGCGCCGGGCCAGGCGATGCCGGGCGCGGGCGCGAGCGCGTAGATCACGCCCGCGATGCCGAGCGCGAAGGTCCAGACGGCATCCACCCAGCCCGCGTTGTTCAGGCGGCGCTGCACCGCCCAGGCGAGCATCATCAGCACCGACAGCAGCGCGGTGACGCCCAGGATGAGCACGGGAAGCGGGATCATCAGTCGGCGGCCTCCGCCCGAATGTCCTGCGCCGCCGCGGGCGCGGCGTGCGTGGCGATGAAATCCAGCGTGTCGCGCCGCACCGGCACGAGCGGCGTCAGCAGCGAGGCGAAGGCGCCGATCAGCACGCGGTGGCCGATATCGGGATACAGCTTCTCCTCGACCGGCACGCCGTCCTGCCGGAGGCGCTTCGCGAGCCGGCGCGTGTTGTCGGGATCGACCGTGTCGTCGGACGTGCCGGCGGCGAGGAACATCGGCGGCGCGTGCGGCGAGACGAAGCGGATCGGCTGCGAGCGCCAGCGGCCCGGCTCCGGCCCGAACACGGCCTTCAGCGTGTCGTCGTGCAGCGGCAGGAAATCGTACGGCCCGGCGAGGCCGATCACGCCCGCGATGCCGCGCGGATCGACGCCGTCGGCGCGCAGGTATTCGCCATCCAGCGCCAGCAGCGTCGCGATCTGCGCGCCCGCCGAGTGGCCCATCAGGAAGATGCGGTGCGGATCGCCGCCGAAGCGCGCGATGTTGGCGCGCGTCCAGGCGACGGCGGAGGCCGCGTCGTTCATGAAGGAGGGAAAGCGCACCTCGGGATAGACGCGGTAGTCGGGAATGACGGCGACGATGCCGTTGGCGGCGAGCGTCGCGCCGACGAAGCGGTACATGCCGCGGTCGCCGCTTTCCCAGCCGCCGCCGTAGAAGAACACCACCACGGGCGCGGGCGCGGGCGCTCGTGCGGGGGCGTAAACGTCGAGATCGCCGCGGTCGCGCGGCGCGTAGGCAACGTTGCGCTCGGTCTCGACGCCGGCGCGGGGCGCGGCGGCGTTCAGCACGGCGGTCGCCGAACAGGAGGCGAGCGAGAGCATCAGCACGGCCAAGACGGCGGAAAGGCGCATCGCATCGCGTCACATGCCGAGCAGCGGGCGCACCAGCCAGCCGAGCGGGCCGCGCGGGCGCAGATGGCCGCTGGTGGCGATCAGGCAGATGCAGGCCTCGCCCGCGAGCGCGGTGGGGCGGTGCGCGCCGTCACCGCCGCCCACGAAATCGCCTTCGTGATACTCGCCGTCCTCGTCGGCGAAGCCGCCCTGCAGCACGCAGGTGGACTCGCGCCCGGCATGGCCGTGTTCCAGCAGCGCGACGCCGGGGGCGACGCGGATCAGGTCGAGCCGCGTGTCGGAGGCATCGCGCGGCAGCAGCGACATCATGGCGATGCCGGGCCCGGTCCAGCGCCAGCGGCCGGTGGCGAGCCCCGCGAGCGTCGCGGGCAGCGGCGCGCGGTCCCAGGCAGGCGGCGCGACGGGCGCATCGAGCCGGGCGAAGGCGCGTTCCAGCGCATCGTCCGCGAGCGGCGTGGGCGGCAGGCCGGACAGCACGGCGCCGCCCACCGCTTCCGCGTGGCGGAGCGTGCGTGCGCAATCGGGGCACAGCGCGGCATGCGCGGCCACGACCAGCGCGTGCGCCTCGGGCAGGGTGGCCGCGGCGCAGGCGAGCAGGGTTTCGTCGTCGGGATGGTGGCGGATCATGCGTCGTCCCCGAGCGCCGCGCGCAAGCGGGAAAGGGCGAGGCGCAGGCGCGATTTCACGGTGCCGAGCGGCACGCCGAGCAGCTGCTCGATCTCGGCGTGGGAGCGGTCTTCGAAGAAGGCGAGGCGGAGAGGTTCGATCTGTTCGGGCCGCAGGTCCTGCAGCGCGGCATGCAGCCGCCGCGCCCGGTCGTCGGCCACGAGCAGCGTGTCGGCGAGCGGTTCGGGCGCGGGTTCATCGGACGGATCGAGCGCGGGCGGGGGCAGGCGGCTGCGGCGCACGGCGTCGATCCACAGGTTGCGGGCGATGGCGAAGATCCAGGCGGCGGCGGTGGCGCGCGACGGATCGTAGAGCGCGGCCTTGCGCCAGACCGAGAGCATGGCTTCCTGCGCCAGCTCCTCGGCCCGCGCGGCGTCGCAGCCGCGGCGCAGCAGATAGGTCTTCACCCGCGGCGCGAAGTGGGCGAACAGCCCGGCGAAGGCCTTGCGGTCCTGCCGGCGCGCGATCGCGACGATCCATGCAGCGTGGTTGTCGGCCGGTTCCGAATCGGCGTTCATGAGCCCCCGCACCGACATGCCCGGCGGCAGGGACAGCCCGGCGCATCCTCGGTGAAGCTGAAGCAGTCCATCCATGCCCCCGATTACGAAGCGGCCAGCCTAACGGATCACCCCGCCCCCCACATCAGCCGGCCCTCGGCCAGGGGTGATCCAGACCGGACGGCGGCTCGTAGACCGAAGCGAGCCAACGAAAGCCGGCCGGAGATCCATGCGCGCAAGCAGCGACAGGTTGAACATCGCGGTCGT
>JAFEFJ010000345.1 GCA_018240635.1 Pseudomonadota bacterium
GCTGAACATCGAATTCTTCTAAAATCCCTTGCAGGGTCGAGCTGATCGTTTCCGGAGAGCCGAGGCTCGACGAAGTGTCCGAGGCGAGAGTCTCAGAGGAGCTGAGCTCAGGCGCGGATTCTGACCTAGCCATAGTGAACACCTTTGACGCTGAGCGAAGTGATGTAAGAATCGTGCAACCTAGAATCGTCTATTAGACTAGGCTTGCTGGCGCGTGGTCTGAAAGCGGGCGCAATCGTGAAAACTGTTTTTCTGGGACGCGGCGCTTACAAACTGGTTTGCCAGCTTACACCCCGATGGCGAAGCAGCAAGCGTAGGGCGCATAAGCGTAGCGCCATGCGCCGACACTGGTTGCGACGAGGCACGGCGGGATGGTGCCGTTTGGCCAACCAATCGGAAACGTTGCGTACTCAGGATAACTGCCGCCACCGGCTGCCGCTCGTAGCGAGCGTCGCGGTCGCCGTTGCGCCGAACGAGTTGCTGCCTTTGGTGGCGCATGACGCTGCGCTTATGCGCCCTACATTTCGTCCTAGCCAAGCAGCGCCTGGATGTCGGCGAGCCTGATCATCGCCCGTATGTCAGTGAGCCTGATCATCAGCGTCATTTCGTCGGCGGGCGAGGGATCAAAGCCGAGAGCTATGTAGAAGGCCCTGGCCTGATCGGAGATGGCATGCACGACGATGCCGCGGATGCCGATCAGATCCGCCGCCTGGGCGACGCGGAGCGCGCAATCGCGGAACATGGCGCGGCCCAGGCCCTTGCCCTGCTGCGACCGGTCCACCGCGAGGCGGCCGAGCACCGCCACCGGGATCGGGTCGGGCATGTTGCGGCGGAACCGGCCGACGCCGGCGGTGACGGCAATCGCGCCTGAGGCAAGGGCGTAGTAGCCGACCACCTTGCCCCGGTCGGCGACGACGAAGGTGCGCGATGCGCCGCTCACCTGGTTCGCGCGGGCGCGGCGCCGGAGCCAGTCGTCCAGGATCTCGACGCCGGAGGAAAATGCGGTGAGGTCGTGGGTGTCGGCGAGCGGTTCGGGCCGCGAGAGCGCCACGCGCTACTTCCAGGGCGGCGTGGCCCGCATCGTGCGCCGCAGCCGATCGTTCGGCGCCGGCGGCTCATCGAGGCGCGCCAGGAACTGCGCGTAGGCGTGCGGGCCGACGTTGAAGATCGTCCGGTCGAGCAGCGCTTCCTCGGCCGCATGGCGGGCGGCTTCGAGCACGAAATCCGTGCGCGTCTTGCCGGTGAGCATGGCGGCGCGGTCGATCAGCCCGCGTTCCTCGGGCTTGATGCGGAGATTGAGCGGCTCGCGCCGGGTGGTCGTCTTGAGGCTCGCCATGATGCCCTCCTGCCGAGCGATCATAGCAGGGTGTAACGCTTTTGTCATTACAGGTGTTCGGCGCGGCGGCGCATGACGCTGCGCTCATGCGCCCTACGCGATCCGCCCCAGCGCCTGCGTCAGGTCGGCCACGATATCCTCCACGTTCTCGATGCCGATGGACATGCGGATGGTTGCATCCGAAATCCCCAGCTTCTCGCGCACCTCGCGCGGCACGCCGGAATGGACCGTGGTGGCGGGGTGGCAGACGAGGGACTCCGTGCCGCCCAGGCTGACCGCGAGCTTGAAGACCTGCAGCGCGTTCAGCACGGCGAAGGCTTCCTCGGTGCCGCCCCTCACGTCGAAGGAGAACGTGGTGCCCGCGCCCGTGCATTGGCGGGCGAAGACGGCGCGCGCCGGATCGCCCTCGGCAAGCTGGGAGGGGTGATAGACGCGCGCGACGTTGGGGTGGGCGGCGAGGAAGGCCGTCACCACCTCGGCGTTGCGGTTGGCGGCGTGCATCCGCAGCGAGAGCGTTTCCAATGAGCGCGACAGCATCCACGCCGAATGCGGATCGAGCTGCGTACCAATGGCGCCGCGCAGCAGCCGCACCTGCTGCATGTGCGCCATGCCGCCGAGCGAGGCGCCGGCCACGAGGTCGGAATGGCCGCCCACGTATTTCGTCAGCGAATAGACCACGATATCGACGCCGTGCAGCAGCGGCTTCTGGAACACCGGGCCGAGCAGCGTGTTGTCGCAGACGATGACGGGGCGCAGGCCGCCCTGGCGCGCGGCCATCTCCTCGGCCACCGCGCGCAACTGCGCGAGATCGACGATGGTGTTCATCGGGTTCGACGGCGATTCCACCAGGATCACGGACACGCGCCCGCGCGCCAGCGCCGCATTGGCCGCGGCGCGCACCGATGCGCCGTCGATGCCGTCGGCGAAGCCCTCGGCCAGCACGCCGAAGGGGGCGAGGGTGCGGGAGAGCAACGTCTCGGTGCCGCCGTAGAGCGGCTGGCTGTGCAGCACCACGTCGCCGGGGCGGACGAACGCCAGCAGCGTGGTGGCGATCGCCGACATGCCGGAGGAGAAGATCACGCCGGCCTCCGCGCCCTCGAACACCGCGAGCCGGTCCTCGACGATCTCGTTGTTCGGGTGGTTGAAGCGCGAGTAGACGAGGCCGCCTTCCTCGCCCGCGGGCGGCTTGCGGCGGCCGGAGACGTAGTCGAAGAAGTCGCGCCCGTCCTCGGCGCTCTTGAAGACGAAGGTGGAGGTCAGGAACACCGGCGGCTTCACCGCGCCTTCCGACAGCGCGGGGTCGTAGCCGTAGCCCAGCATCAGCGTCTCCGGATGCAGCATGTGGTTGCCGATCCGGTCCTTGCGGTAGCGCGACGTCGCCATCCGGGTCCTCCGTGTGCGTTCCGTGGGGGCGGAGGCTAGCACCCGGCGGGGCGCGCTGCTTGCCGGAAAGCACCAACCGGCCCGATGATCCCCCGCAACAGGGAGCGGACAATGCGCGTCGGAATCGAGGTGGGCGGCACGTTCACCGATCTGGTGGCGGCCGAGGGTGGGCGTGTGATCGTCGCGAAGGTGCCGAGCACGCCGAAAAGCCCCGATATCGGCGCCTACAACGCCTTGCAGGCGGGCGGCATCCCGGCGGCCGAGGTGAGCGACCTGGTGCATGGCTCCACCGTCGCGACCAACGCGATCCTGGAGCGGCGCGGCGCGCGGATCGCCTTCGTCACCACCAAGGGGTTCCGCGACACGCTGTTCATGCAGCGCCACGACCGGCGCAACATCTACGACCTGCGCTACGCCAAGCCCGCCCCGCCCGTCGCGCGCCGCGACTGCTTCGAGGTGGCCGAGCGCATCGACGCGGCGGGGGCGACGATCCTGCCGCTCGATGAAACCGACGTCGCGCGCCGCCTCATCCCGGCGCTGGCGAACGGCGGATACGAGGCGGTGGCGATCTGCCTGCTGTCGGCCTACGTGGAACCGGCGCATGAGCGGCGGCTGCGCGCGATGATCGCCGCCGCGCTGCCGGGGCTGCGCATCGCCTGCTCGCACGAGGTGGCGCGGGAGTTCCGCGAATTCGAGCGCGCCTCGAC
>JAFEFJ010000346.1 GCA_018240635.1 Pseudomonadota bacterium
CCGTGCTCCGCATGATCGAGCCCGCCATTCGGCGCGAGACGCTGCTGGCGCACCCGGAACGGCGCGGCGGCGCGACGGTTTACGTCTTCGACATCCGCCTGCAGGGCGAGCGGGAGACCGTCTTCTTCGACGTCTGACCAATCCGGCTGGGAGGAAACAAGAATGAAACCCGTCGTCGTCGCCGTCGCGATCACCGGATCTGTTCCCCGCAAGAAGGACAATCCCGCGGTCCCCGTCACGCCCGCCGAGCAGGTGGAAAGCACGCACGCCGCCTACGAGGCCGGTGCCTCGCTCGTGCACATCCACGTGCGCAATCCGGACGAAACGCCGTCGAGCGATCCCGCGCTGTTCGCCGCCGTGCAGGACGGCGTGCGCCGCCACTGCCCGGGGATGATCGTGCAGTTCTCCACCGGCGGCCGCGGGCGCGATCCCGCCTCGCGCGGCAACGCGCTCGACCTGCGGCCCGACATGGGCTCGCTCTCCACCGGCTCGGTGAACTTCCCCACCATCGTCTACGAGAACCCGGCCGCCCTGGTGGACGACCTCGCCGCCAAGATGCAGGCGCACGGCGTGCGTCCGGAAATCGAGATCTTCGATCTCTCGCATCTGCACGGCGCGCGCCGGCTGATCGATGCCGGGCTGATGGATGCGCGCCCGCACGTGCAGTTCGTCATGGGCGTGAAGAACGCCATGCCGGCCGAGGAGCATCTGCTCGACATCATGCTCGGCGAGTTGCGCCGGCTGATGCCCGAAGCGACCTGGACCGCCGCCGGCATCGGCCGCAACCAGGCGCGCGTCATGGAGTGGGCCCTGGCCCGCGGCGCGCAGGCCGCGCGCACGGGGCTGGAGGACAACATCCGCGTCGGCCGCGACCGCCTCGCCTCCGGCAACGACGAACTGGTGCGGCTCGCCGCCGAAACGCTCGCCCGTCACGGCGCGCGTCCCGCAACGCCGGCCGAGGCGCGCGCCATGCTCGGCCTCGCCGCCTGAACCCACGCTCCAAATCAGCCAAAAAGGAGGACAACAAGAATGAGCAGCGCCACGGAACACGAGCCGCGCGGGACGCACCAGTCCCGCCGCGCGGCGGCCAGCGGATGGATCGGCTCCGCGCTGGAATACTACGACTTCTTCATCTACGCGACCGCCGCCGCGCTGGTGTTCCCGCAGATCTTCTTCCCCTCCGAGAATCCCACCGTCGCCATCGTCGCCTCGCTCGCGACTTACGGCGTGGGCTATGTCGCGCGCCCGATCGGCGCCTTCGTGCTAGGTCACTGGGGCGACACGCACGGGCGCAAGAACGTGCTGCTGCTCTGCATGTTCCTGATGGGCCTCTCCACCATGGCGGTCGGCCTCGTGCCCACCTACGGGCAGATCGGCATTCTCGCGCCGGTGCTGCTGGTCGTGCTGCGGCTGATCCAGGGCTTCGCGGTGGCGGGCGAAATCTCCGGCGCCAGCTCGATGATCCTGGAGCACGCGCCGTTTGGCCGGCGCGGCTTCTTTGCCAGCTTCAGCCTGCAAGGCGTGCAGGCCGGGCAGATCCTCGCCGCCGCCGTGTTCCTGCCGCTCGCCCACTACATGTCGCACGACGCCTTCATGGCCTGGGGCTGGCGTATCCCGTTCCTTGCCAGCGTCGTCGTGGTGATCGCGGGCTTCATCATCCGCCGCGAGGTGCAGGAAACCCCCGCCTTCGCCGAGGAAAGCAGCCAGGGCGCGGTGCCCAGCGCGCCCATCGTGCAGGCGTTCAAGCTGAGCGGGCCCGACATGCTGCGCGTGGTCTGCATGTCGCTGATGAACGTCATCCCCGTGGTCGCCACCATCTTCGGCGGCGCCTACGCGGTGCAGAAGGCCTACGGCATCGGCTTCGCCGCCGACGTCTATCTGTGGATCCCGGTGGTCGGGAACATCCTGGCCGTCCTCATCATCCCCTATGTCGGCAGCCTGTCCGACCGCATCGGCCGCCGCCCGCCCATCGTGATCGGGGCGCTCGCCTCGGGGCTGCTGTCCTTCGCCTACCTCTATGCGATCAGCATCCACAACGTGCCGCTCGCCATCGTCATGTCGCTCCTGATGTGGGGCGTGGTCTATCAGGGCTACAACGCGGTGTTCCCCAGCTTCTATCCCGAGCTGTTCCAGACACGGGTGCGCGTCACCGCGATGGCGATCTCGCAGAACGTGGGCACCACGATCACCGCGCTGCTGCCCGCGCTGTTCGCCATCGTGGCGCCTCCCGGCTCGCAGAACATCCCGCTGACGGTGGGCGCGATCACCTTCGGCATCACCGTCATCGCCGCCGTCGCCGCGCTGACGGCGCGGGAGACGCACCGCATCCACCTGAACGACCTCGGCCGCCGCGACGCGGTGCCGGTGCCGCGCCAGGACTACGACCGGATGCGCGCCGCCGCCGCCTGAAGAAACGACGCTCCCCCTCCCCTCGCGGGAGGGGGCCGGGGGGAGGGGGCGATGCCTCCCCATCATCGCAGGAACAACACAATGACCAAGCCCGCCTTCCTCGTCGGCCTGATCGGCTCCGGCATCCAGGCCTCGCTCACCCCCGCCATGCACGAGCAGGAGGGCGAGGCGCAGGGCTTCCGCCTCGTCTACCGCAAGATCGACCTCGACCCGCTCGGCCTCGGCCCCGACGCGCTGCCCGAGCTGCTCACGGCCGCCGAGCGCATGGGCTTCGACGGCGTCAACGTCACCCATCCCTGCAAGCAGCGCGTCATCCCGCACCTGCGCGCGCTGTCCGACGACGCCCGCGCGCTCGGCGCCGTCAACACCGTGGTGCTGAAGGGCGGCCTCCGCCGCGGCGAGAACACCGACTGGTGGGGCTTCGCCGAGGCGTTCCGCCGCACCATGGCGGATGCGCCGCTGGGCCGCGTCGTGCAGCTCGGCGCCGGCGGGGCAGGGGCGGCGGTGGCGCACGCGCTGCTCACGCTCGGCGTAGGCCGCCTCACGGTGCAGGACGTGGACGCCGCGCGCGCCGCCGGCCTCGCCGCCGATCTCTGCGCCCGCTTCGGCGAGGGCCGCGCTGCCGCCTGCACCGATCTCCGGGGCGAGGTCGCGGAGGCCGATGGGCTGGTGAACTGCACCCCCATCGGCATGGCCGCGCATCCCGGCATGCCACTGCCCCAGGCCGCGCTGCACGTCCGGCTCTGGGTCGCGGACATCATCTATTTTCCGATGGAAACCGAACTCCTGCGCGCCGCCCGCGCGCTCGGCTGCCGCACGATGAACGGCGGCGGCATGGCGGTGTTTCAGGCGGTGGAGGCGTTCCGCCTGTTCACCGGCGCCGTCCCCGACGCCGCGCGGATGCAGCGCCACTTCGCGGAGATGACGGGGGGCGCGTGACCGGCCCCGCCCGCATCCGTCACGGTGTCACCGGGCAGCCGTACCATTGCTTGCCGGCCACCCGGTAGAGCA
>JAFEFJ010000347.1 GCA_018240635.1 Pseudomonadota bacterium
AACGGGATCAGCGCGCCGCGTCCCTCCCGCTTCAGCGCGGCGAAGCGGGCGGCGAGCCGGCTCACAGCTTCACCCCCAGATGCTCGGCGACGGTGAAGATGTCCTTGTCGCCCCGCCCGCACAGGTTCATCAGCACGATGCTGTCCTTGGCCATCGCGGGCGCGATCTTCGCGACATGCGCGAGCGCATGCGCGGGCTCCAGCGCCGGGATGATGCCTTCCTGGCGCGTGCAGAGCTGGAACGCCTCCAGCGCCTCCTGGTCGGTGGCGGCGACGTATTCGACGCGGCCGATCTCGTGCAGCCAGGAATGTTCCGGGCCGATGCCGGGATAATCCAGGCCCGCGCTGATCGAATGCGCTTCCTGGATCTGCCCGTCCTCGTCCTGCAGCAGGTAGGTGCGGTTGCCGTGCAGCACGCCCGGCCGCCCGCGCGAGAGGCTGGCGGCGTGCTCGTGCGTATCGAGCCCCTTGCCCGCGGCCTCCACGCCGATCAGCCGCACCGAGGTGTCGTCCAGGAAGGGATGGAACAGCCCCATCGCGTTCGACCCGCCGCCGATGCAGGCCACCGCCACGTCGGGCAGCCTGCCCTCGGCCTCCTGCAGCTGCGCCTTCGCCTCGGTGCCGATCACGGACTGGAAGTCGCGCACCATCGCGGGGTAGGGGTGCGGGCCGGCGACGGTGCCGATGATGTAGTAGGTGTCGCGCACGTTCGCGACCCAGTCGCGCAGCGCCTCGTTCATCGCGTCCTTCAGCGTCCCCGCGCCGGAGGTGACGGGCACGACTTCCGCGCCCAGCAGCTTCATGCGGAACACGTTGGGCGCCTGCCGCGCCACGTCGGTCGCGCCCATGTAGACGGTGCAGGGCAGGCCGAACAGCGCGCACATCGTCGCGGTCGCGACGCCATGCTGGCCCGCGCCGGTCTCGGCGATGATGCGCGTCTTGCCCATGCGGCGGGCCAGCAGGATCTGGCCCATGCAGTTGTTGGCCTTGTGGCTGCCGGTGTGGTTCAGCTCGTCGCGCTTGAAGTAGATCTTCGCGCCGCCGAAATAGTCAGTCAGCCGCCGCGCGAACCACAGCGGGCTCGGCCGGCCGATATAGTCGCGCAGATGCAGGTCCAGCTCGCGCTTGAATCCGGGATCGGCCTGCGCCGCGCGGTACGCCTTCTCCACCTCCAGGATCAGCGGCATCAGCGTTTCGGCCACGAAGCGGCCGCCGAAATCGCCGAAGCGTCCGCGCTGGTCGGGACCCGAGCGCAGGCTGTTGAGGCCGCGCGCGCGGCCGGACAGGGTGGCGGTGGACGAGGACAAGGCGGTGTTCTCCGGGGCGGGGACGAACCGGCCTCTTAGCGCGTCCGGCCCATCCGGTCACGTCCGGGCGCCCCGCGCGGCCCCTCCGTTCCGCCTTCGTCACACAATCTTGTCGGCGGGGCATTGATATTTCCGCAATCTCCGGTTGCGTTGCGGCGGCAAATGGTGCCCGCTACCGGAATGTCAGACGGAGCCGACGGCCAGCAGCGCGTGGGGCCCTTCCACCCGCTTCCAGCCCTTCTCCACGAGCTTGGCGCCGACCCCTCCGCCGTGCTGCAGGCCGCCGGACTTCCCCCCGACGCGCTCGACGATCCGGACGGCTCGATCTCCTTCGTCGCTGCCGCCGCGGTCATGGAGGCCGCGGCGCTGGCAACCAGGCGGCCAGACATCGCGTTGATGCTCGGCGCCCGGCTCACCACGCGCCTCCTCGGCCCGATCGGCGCGCTCATGCGCAGCGCCCCCGATCTCGGCACCGCGCTGAACGACCTCGTCGCCCACCAGCATCGCAACGCGCGCGGCGCCGTGGTGTATCTCGCCGCGCATCCCGATGCGGTGCTGATCGGCTACGCCGTCTATCAGCCGGACGTGCCCGCCCTCGATCTGCTCGGCGAGGTCGCGGTCGCCGCCGGTGCCAGGATCCTACAGGAACTCGGCGCCGCCCCGCCGCGCGCGGTGCTGCTCGCGCATGGCCCGCGCGCCGATGCCCGGACCTATGCGCGCTACCTCGGCCCGCAGATCCGATTCGAGGCGGAGCAGAACGCGCTCCTCATCCCCCAGCCGGCGCTCGCCACGCCGCTCGCCACCGCCGATCCGCTCGCCCGCGCGCTGCACACGCAGGAGGTTTCGGAATACTGGGCGGTCGCCCAGCCCGGCCTGTCGGAGCGCGTGCTGCGTCTGCTCCGCCCCCTCGTGGTGCTGCGCACGCCGGACGTGGAGGAGATCGCCGCCCTCGTCGGCATCCGCCCGCGCACGCTCAACCGCCTGCTCAGGGCCGAGGGCACGAATTACCGCCAACTGCTCACCGAGGCGCGGCTGGAAACCGCGCGCCAGTTGCTGCGCCGGACGCGGATGCCGGTCACGCAGATCGCCGTCTCGCTCGGCTACGCGCAGCACAGCGACTTCACCCGCGCCTTCCGCCGCGGCGCCGGCGTGGCGCCCCGCGCCTTCCGCGAGCGCGGCCCGCACCCCTGACGGCCCGCTGTCCGGGTTGACCCGCCCGGGGCCTCGGGCTTGGCTCGGCGCCGGCGGCCGAGCGGGGCCGCGCGCTTGGGGAATCGTCTCGGATGGAAGCCGATTACATCGTCGTCGGCGCGGGCTCGGCGGGCTGCGTCGTCGCCGCGCGCCTCAGCGAAACCGGCGCCTCGGTGCTGCTGTTGGAAGCCGGACCGAAGGACACGCTGCCCTGGATCCACATCCCCGCCGGCGTGCTGAAGCTGCTCCAGCATCCGGTGGTGAACTGGAACTACAGCGCCGAGCCGTCCGAGGGCAGCGGTGGGCGGCGCATCCACTGGCCGCGCGGCAAGACGCTCGGCGGCTCAAGCTCGATCAACGGGATGCTGTATGTGCGCGGCCATCCCGGCGATTTCGACGGCTGGGCGCAGATGGGCTGCCGCGGCTGGAGCTTCGACGACGTGCTGCCCTATTTCCGCAAGTCGGAGAACTACAAGCAGGGCGCCGATCCCGAATACCGCGGCAAGGACGGCCCGCTGATGGTGGAGGACTACCGCACCATCCTGCCGCTGACGCACCGCTTCGTCGAAGCCGCGCAGCAGGCGGGCTACCGGCTGTCCAAGGACCTCAACGGGCGCGAGCAGGAAGGCGTCGGCTACTCGCAGATGACGCGGCGCGGCCGCTGGCGCGGCTCGACGGCGCAGACCTTCCTGCGCGAGGCGCGCGGGCGGGCCAACCTGCGCGTCGAGACCGAGGCGCTGGCCGAGCGCCTGACCTTCGAGGGCACGCGCTGCACCGGCGTCGTGTTCCGCCAGCGCGGGCGCAGCGTCACCGCCCGCGCGCACCGGGAGGTGATCCTCTCGGGCGGCGCGATCAACTCGCCGCACCTGCTGCAGATCTCCGGCGTCGGCCCCGCCGAGCACCTGCAATCCATCGGCGTGCC
>JAFEFJ010000348.1 GCA_018240635.1 Pseudomonadota bacterium
GACGCTTCGCTTATCCGCCCTACCCCGGTCTGTCGGGCGGATAAGCGAAGCTCATCCGCCGAAGAACCTACAACTCAAGCGCCCAGTACTGCCCCATCAAGTCCTGGCCGAAGCTTTGGTGGCGTTCTTCCTCGATCAGCGCGAAGCCGGCGCGCTGGTAGATGCGGCGGGCGGCGTGGAGGATGTCGTTGGTCCAGAGCGTCAGGCGGCGGTAGCCCATCGACCGGGCGCAGGCGATGCACTCCGTGACCAGGCGCTCCCCGATGCCCAGGCCGCGCGCCGAGGGCTCCACATACAGCAGGCGCAGCTTCGCCTCCTGCTCCGACTGGCGGACCAGGAACACCGAGCCCGCCACGGCGCCGCCGCGTTCGGCGAGCCAGCAGCGTTCGCCGGTCGGATCGAAGCCGTTGACGAACTTCGCGACGATCTCGGCGACCAGCGCTTCGAAGCGCCAGTCGAAGCCGTATTCCTCGGCGTAGAGCGCGGCCTGGCGGTGCACCACCCAGCCCATGTCGCCGGGGCGCGGGCCGCGCAGCGCGAAGGGCTCGGCGGATGCGGCGCCGCCGAGCAGCGTTTCGGCCTCGGCCAGCGCGCGTACGAGCCGCTCCCGCGCGGGCGCGGACAGCGGCGCGAGCATGGCGCCGACCTCGGCCTCGGCCTGCGCGTCGATCGTGGCGAAGACGGCGCGGCCCGCCTCCGTCAGCGAGATCACCGCCTGCCGCCCGTCGGTCGCGTGCGGGCGGCGATGGAGCAGGGCGCGGTCCTGCAACGCGCGCAGCAGGCGGGAGAGATAGCCCGCGTCCATGCCGAGTTCCGAGCCGAGCCGCGTCGCGGTCGCCTCGCCGTTCTGCGCGAGTTCGTAGACGATGCGCGCCTCGGGCAGCGACAGCGGGCCGCCGAGCAGGCGTTCGTCGAGCACGCCGATGCGCCGCGTGTAGAACCGGCTGAACCGGCGCACCGCCGCCACGGCGCCGTCCGCGCCGGCTGCCGGGACATTTCGGTCCATGGCCCGTTGCCTCCCCCCGTGTTTCCGCGAAGGGTGGCGGCGGTGTTTGACTTAGTCAAACACTTTCGGCGGGCGCCTCAGGCGAAGGCGGTCTTGGTGCGGGTGTATTCCAGCCGGTACAGGCCGCGGATGAAGGGGCCCTGGCCGCCCGCCTGCGCCACGGCGGCATCGGGCAGCAGGGCGGCAAGCGCCTCGGCATCCGTCGCCTCGATCATCGCGAACCAGGTGGGCGGCGGCTGGATGTCGGTGCGGCCCTTGGTTTCGGTGGTGCGCACGCCCGAGGACGCGGCATCCGTCACGCAGAGATGCGCGCCGGCGATGCGCGGCAGGCGGCCCGCGTCGCGCACCAGCGCGCGCAGCGCGTCGGTGGCGGCGGCATCGGCGTCGAAGCGCAGCGTCAGGATCGCGCCGCCCATGCCGGGGCCGGTGCTTTCCAGCACCTGCGCAAGCCCGCGCGCGGTGTCGCGGAACAGCGCGGTGACCTTGCGCGTCCAGGGCGTGGGCGCGTTCAGGCGGCCCGCGTAGTCGCTGCCTTGCAGAACGGGCAGCGCGTCCGCCTCGTACAGCGTGAAGAATTCGGGATGCGTCGCGGCATCCACCGCCAGGTAGCGCCGCCCGCGGCGGAAGCCCGGGATGCCGACGCGCTCGGGCATGTGTTCGTGCATGTGCCAGGCGTAGAATTCGTCGCGCATCTCCGGCGCGATGCCGTTCCAGATCGCCACCACCGCTTCGCCAGCCAGCATCGCCAAGTCTCCTTCAGTACGTCGCGCGCCCGCCCGACAGGTCGAACACGGCGCCGGTGGAAAAGCTGCAGTCGGGACCGCAGAGGAACGAGACCATCGCCGCGACCTCGGCGGGTTCGATGAAGCGGTTCATCGGGATCCGCGCGAGCAGATCGGCGCGGCGTTCCGGCGTGATGGAGCGTTCCATCGCGGTGCGCACCACGGCGGGCGTGATGGCGTTGACGAGGATCCCCTTGGTCGCGAGTTCCTTCCCGAGCGTCTTGGTCAGCCCAATCATGCCCGCCTTGGCCGCCGCGTAGGGGCCGCCGAGGGCGGTGCCTTCCTTGCCCTGCACGGACGCGATCATCACGATCCGCCCGCGCTCCGGCCCCGGGTTCGCGAGCATCCGGGGCACCACGGCGCGCACCGTCAGGAAGGCGGACACGAGGTTGGTGTCGATCACCCGGCGGATGTCGGCGGGATCGGCTTCCCAAACGCGCGCCACGGGACCCAGGATGGCGGCGTTCACCACCAGCGCGCGGATCGGGCCGGCGCGCGCGATGGTCTCCTCGGTCGCGCGGGCGAGCGAGTCGGAATCCGTCACATCGGCCACGATCCCGAGCGCGCCCGGCGCGTTGTCCGTCAGGTCCCACGAGACGGGCGCGAACCCGTCGGCGCCCAGGCGGGCGAGCACCGCCTGCCCGATGCCGCCCGCGCCGCCGGTGACGACGGCGGAACCGCGCGCGCCAGAGACGGGGGCGCTCATTGCGGCAGCAGCCCGTCGGTCCAGAAGGCGGTGGCGGGAAGATCGGTCTTGAGGTCCTGGTATTGCTTCATCAGCGCGAGCGTGTCCGACCAGTCGTCGGGCGACATCCAGCCGACCGGCTTGTCCTTGCCGCGCGGGCTTTTCACCAGCGTCAGCCCGGCCTTGAGCTGCGCGAGCGCAAGGTCGTGGTCCATGTCGGGCTTCGCCTTGCGGCCCGCGGCAATGGCGGCTTCGGGATCGGCGATCGCGGCCTCGAACGCCTCGCGCGTCGCGGCGTTGAAGCGGCGCACCATGTCGGCGTTCTTCGCGATCGTGTCCTTGGTCGCGATGATCGCGAGCCCCATCGTGTTCACGCCCATCGAGGCGTAGGACAGCGTCGTCACCTTCAGCCCGCGCTGCGGCAGGATCAGCGCCTGGTTCTCCAGGCCGCCGAGGATGCCGACGGCGCGGTTTTCCAGGATCGCGACGAGCTTGGCGGCGCCATCGACGCGCAGGAACTTCACCGCGTCATCGGGCATGTTGTTGCGCTTGAGGATGGCGGGAAAGATGTTGAGCCCGGCTTCGCCCGTGGTTGCGGCGATGGTTTTCCCCGCCAGCCCCTTGGCGTCGGTGATGCCGCTGTCGGCGCGCACGATCACCGCGTAGGGGCTGGTGTCCATGATGCCCATCACGGCCTGCACCGGCGCGCCCTTCGATGCGCCCGCGATGATCGATCCACCGTCCGCCAGCCCGAACGTGTCGGAGCCGGTCGCGACGGTCTGCACCGCGCGGCCCGAGCCCGCGCCCTCGGCCACCGTCAGGTCGATGCCGTGCTTGCGGTAGATGCCCTTCTCCACGCCCAGGTAGAACGGCGTGTGGAAGCCGTAGATCAGCCAGTTCAGCCGCAGCGTGGCCGTATCGTCGGCGCGCGCGGC
>JAFEFJ010000349.1 GCA_018240635.1 Pseudomonadota bacterium
GCGAGCAGCGCAATCATCAAGCCGTCGCGGAACATCACCGGACGCCGCCACGAACTGTCGGTGTCCATGGCGTCCGCCCTTGCCATCAGTTCTTCGCCAAAATCGCGCAATTCGTAGGCTTCGACGATGCGGGAGTGCTTGTCCCGCGCCGGCGCGGCGAACCGCTTCAAGCCGTTGATGGTCTCGCGCAGGGCCGTCCAGTCCTGCTTGGGGGCCATGACGGTCAAGGCGGATAGGAGCGAGACAACGAAGGCGACGACGGTCGTCGACGCGTAGCGGGACCGTAGGTCGGCGACATACCGTTCGATAGCCGCCTCTGTCGCCCGCTCAGCTACTCCCTGCTCCGCGTCTAGAATCCCGTTGTGCGCTAGCCAGGCCAACCGCCGGCCGTAGCCGATCGCGTTGTTGTTGCGGGTGCAGGGTGACCTGTGTGCACTGGCCCCCCTCGCCTTCAAGAGGATTTCCCGCCTCATTCGCTTCCAATCAAGCTCGGCGATCCGCATCGGGCCAATTTTCGAGCTTCAGCGCCTGCCACCGACCACCGGTGCGCCCGACTAGGAGCGCCTGCGGGGGCGATACCGCTCCGATTAACGAAGTCCCGCGATGCTTCGCGCCTCGCAATCCCGGCGCTGGTGTCCGGCCGTTTCTGATCCGATGTCCGCCTGACAGGCCCTAAACCGCCAGGCGCGCCTGCAGGCGCGGGACGCAGAAATCGATGAAAGCGCGAACCTTCAGCGGCACCATCGCCTCGCCCGCGTGCATGATGTGAACCGGCACATCGGGCGTGGCGAACGCCGCCAGCACCTCCCGCAGCAGGCCGGCCCGCAGCGCGGGACGAACGTGGTAGCTGAACGGGCGGATCAGCCCCATGCCCGCGATCCCGGCGTCGATCACCGATTCCACCGTGTCGAGCACGATGCGCGAATGGATCGGCACCGCCGTCGGCTCCGGCGCCGTCTGGAACGCCCAGTGCCCCGGCGGGTCGAAGCCGTGGAAAGCGATGCAGTCATGCGCCCTCAGGTCGGGCAGCGTCTCCGGCACGCCGCGCCGCTCCAGGTAGTCGGGGCTGCCGCAGACGATGTGGCGGATGCTGCCCAGCCGCCGCACGCGCCATGCGCTGTCGGGCAGCCGCCCGACGCGGATGGCCACGTCGATGTGCTCGTCCTGCAACGGCAGGAAACGGTCGCTGAAACGGCAGCTCAGCCGGATGTCGGGATATTGCGCCATGAACTCGGCGATCACCGGCACCAGGTGCATCCGCCCGAACACCAGCGGCGCCGTCACCGTCAGATCGCCGCGTGGGCTCTGGTATTCGCCGGCCGCCGTCCGCTCCGCCTCCTCAAGCTGCTCGATCACCCGGCGGCAGACCGCGACATATGGCGCGCCCGCATCCGTCAGCGTCACCTTGCGGGTCGTGCGTTGCAGCAGCTTGGTGCGCAGATGCGCCTCCAGCTCGGCCACCCGCCGGCTCACCGTGGTGACGGGCACCCGGATCTTGCGGGACGCCGCCGAGAAGCTGCCGGTGTCTACCACCGCGAGCAGCGTCGCCATCGCATCCAGCCGGTCCATGATTATCCCGATCCACGAGAAGATGATGCCCGATCTTAGGTGATTATCGCCGCCGGACGCAGTGGCCACCTGTGCGCCACCCAACGAACAGGGAGCTCCCGCGATGACCCATCCCGTCCGCACCACTGCGCTTATCACCGGCGCTTCCAGCGGCATCGGCGCCATTTACGCCGACCGTCTCGCGCGCCGCGGCCACGACCTGATTTTGGTCGCGCGCGACCCGGTGCGGCTCACCGCAGTCGCCGAGGCCGCCACCCGCCACAGCGTCGCCGTCGAGACCATCCGCGCCGACCTCGCCGATCCTGCCGACCTCCGCCGCATCGAAGCCCGCCTGCGCGAGGATCCGGCGATCACCATGCTGGTCAACAACGCCGGCATCGGCACGCCCCCCGGCCTCGCCGGCGCGGACCCGGATGCGCTGGAGCGCATGATCAAGGTGAACGTCACGGCGCCCACGCGCCTCGCCACCGCCGCCGCCAGCGCCTTCGCCGCCGCCGGGCGGGGCACCATCGTCAACATCTCCTCCGTCCTGGCGCTGGCGCCGGAACTGTTCAGCGGCGTCTACAGCGGCACCAAGGCCTTCGTCCTCAACCTATCGCTTTCGATGCGCAACGAGCTGGCGGGGCGCGGCGTGCGCGTGCAGGCGGTGCTGCCCGGCGCCACCCGCACCGCCTTCTGGGACAGCGCGGGCGGCAGCGCCGATGCCCTGCCGGCCGAGATGGTGATGGCCGCCGAAGAGATGGTTGACGCCGCCCTCGCGGGCCTCGACGCCGGCGAGGACGTGACGATCCCCTCGCTGCCCGAGCGCGCCGACTGGGACGCGTTCAACGCCGCCCGCGCCAAGCTCGGTCCGAACCTGTCGCGCCAGCATGCCGCTGCCCGCTACCGGTCGGTGGACGCCTGAACGAGGGCGCGGGGATGGACGGCATGATCATGCGTGACGCCGCCGCCGCCCCGGCGCCCACCCGCCGCCGGCTGCGGCCCCGGCAGATGCTGCTGGCCGCCGCCGGACTCGCGGCGCTCGGCGGCGCGGCTTGGTTCGCGCAGGACTGGTGGACGCGCGGGCGCTTCGTTGAAACCACCGACGACGCCTATGTCGGCGGCGACGTCACCGCGATCGCCCCGCACGTCGCGGGGTTCGTCGAAGCGGTAGAGGTTGCCGACAACCAGCACGTCGCCGCTGGCCAGCTCCTGCTCCGCCTCGATGCGCGGGATTTCACCGCCGCGCTCGATCTCGCCCGTGCATCGCTCACTGAGAAGCAGTCCGACGCCGCCGGCCTCGAAGCGCAGCTCGCCCTGCAGGCGGCCGCGATCCGGCAGGCTGACGCCGAGCTGCACAGCGCGCAGGCGCGCGACACCTTCGCCCGCGAGGAATCCGACCGCTACGCTGTCCTCGCGGACACCGTCGCCGGTTCCCGCCAGCAGGCGCAGCGCACCGCAAGCGCCCGCGACGATGCCGATGCCGCCGTCATCGCCGCCCAGGCGAAGCGCACCGCCGCGCTCGCGCAGCTCGATGTGCTGCGGCGGCGGCTGGCCGGCGCCCGCGCCGCGGTCGCCGAAGCGGCGGCATCCGAGCGGCTGGCCACCCTCAATCTCGGCTACACCGAGATCCGCAGCCCGATCGACGGCTACGTGGCGAACCGCGCCGCGCGCGCCGGCGCCTATGCGGGCGTCGGTTCGTATCTGCTCTCCATCGTTCCGGCCCACGCGCTGTGGGTGGACGCCAACTTCAAGGAAGACCAGCTCGCCCACCTCCGGCCCGGCCAGCGCGCCACGGTGATCGCGGACGCCGCGCCCGGCCGGCGCATCGAAGGCCGCGTCGAAAGCCTCTC
>JAFEFJ010000034.1 GCA_018240635.1 Pseudomonadota bacterium
ACAGGCGCTGAGAACCGCCGACATCGCCAGCCCAGCGACTGCCGCACCAAAATGCCGACGGGATGCCGAGACCCGCGCCTCTGGCTGCGGCGGCCGGGGGGGATGATTTGAAAGCGTCTTCAGCGAGGCTATCATGGGCCTTGATGCAACCTGGCCGCAAACCCACAGGACCTGAATATGCCAGACGGCACTCCCACCGCCAGCACCGCCCTAGCAAATGCCAACTCGATCGCCGGCGTCACGGAGGTCATTCGGGTGGACCAACGCACCGTCGCGTGTGACGGCGGCGGTGGGGCGCTCGGACATCCTCGGGTCTTCCTGCGTATCCCGAACGATCAGGTGATGTGCCCATATTGCTCACGCCTTTATGTGCTGAACGAGGACGCCGGCGACACGGGCCACTGAGGCAATTGGGGCTATGTCCCAAGAGAGTTTAAGTCGGAAGGTAGATCAGGAGGCGGTGCCCCGGCTGGTCCTTATCGATGGGTCCGGCTTCATCTTCAGGGCATTCCACGCCCTTCCCCCGATGACGCGGCCGGACGGCGCTCCCGTGAACGCCGTGTTCGGCTTCACCAACATGCTGGCAAAGCTGCTGCGCGAGCACGACGGCGCGCATATCGCCGTAATATTCGACGCCGGTCGCACCACCTTCCGCAACCGGATCTACGACGCTTACAAGGCGCACCGGCCGCCGCCGCCCGAGGAACTGATCCCGCAATTCGCCCTGGTGCGGGAAGCCACTCAGGCCTTCGGCGTGCCCGCGATCGAATTGCCGGACTGGGAGGCCGACGACCTTATCGCCTCCTACGCCGCCGCCGCCACGGCGCGTGGCGGCGAGGCCATCATCGTCTCCTCCGACAAGGATCTGATGCAGCTTATCCGGCCGGGCATTTCCATGCTCGACCCGATCAAGCAGAAGCCGATCAGCGCCGCGGAGGTCGTGGAGAAATTCGGCGTCCCGCCCGAAAAGATGATCGAGGTGCAGGCCCTGATGGGGGACAGCACAGACAACGTGCCCGGCGTGCCCGGCATCGGGCCGAAGACGGCCGCGCAACTCATCGGCGAATACGGCACGCTGGACGCGGTGCTGGAAGCGGCGCCGCAGATGAAGCCGTCGAAGCGGCGCGATGCGCTGATCGAAAACGCCGAAAAAGCCCGCATCTCCCGCCAGCTCGTCGCCCTGCGCGACGACGCGCCCCTACCCACCCCCATCGACGCGCTGAATCCCGTTCCGGTGGACCGCGCCAACCTGGCTGCCTGGCTGCAACAGCAGGGCTTCCGCAGCATTCTGACACGCATGGGGCTGGATGGCGCCCCGGCGCCCGCCGGCGCCACGGCAGCGCTAGGCGCGCCTGCGCCACCCGCCGCCGCAGCCGCGCGGCAGGGAAGCCTACTGTTCGGCGGCGGCGATGCAGCCCCCACCCCCGCCCCGGCGCTGGGCGGATCGCCCGGCAAACAGGCCGGTTTCGGTTCCTATGAAACCGTCACGGCTTCAGAGGCTCTCCAGGCCTGGGCGGACGAAATCCGGGCCGCCGGCCGGGTAGCGCTGGACACAGAAACCGATGGGCTGGACGCGATGCGCGCGCGCCTCGTTGGCCTCTCCCTCGCGACCGCGCCGGGCCGAGCCTGCTACGTGCCGGTCGCGCATGAAGGGCTCGAAACCCAGCTCTCCGTACCGCAGGTCGCCGCCTTGCTTGGCCCGATGCTCGCCGACCCGGGCATCCTCGTCATCATGCACAACGCCAAGTTCGACATGATGATCCTCGAGCGCCACGGGTTCCCGCCGATCGCCGCGGTCGACGACACTATGGTGATCTCCTTCGTGCAGGAAGCGGGTCTGCACGGCCACGGCATGGATGAGCTGTCGGCGCTGCATCTCGGCCACACGCCCGTCACCTACGACCAGGTGACTGGAACGGGCCGCAACCGGGTCGCCTTCTCCGCTGTCCAGATCGCGTCGGCCGCGCACTACGCAGCCGAGGACGCAGACATCACGCTGCGCCTCTGGCTCGCGCTTCGTCCGCGCCTGGGGCCGACCAAATCGCTCGTCCTGTATGAGCAGGTGGAGCGTCGGCTCATACCGATCCTGCTCGATATGGAGCGGGCCGGAATCCGCGTCGATGCCGACGATCTGCGCGCAATGTCGCTCGATTTCACAATGCGCATGGCGGCGATGGAGGTTGACGTCCACAAGCTTGCCGGCCATCCGTTCAACCTCGGCAGCGCCAAGCAGCTCGGCGAAGTGCTATTCGACGAGATGGGCCTGCCGGGCGGCAAGCGGATGAAGACCGGCGCCTGGGGCACCGATGCCGCTGTGCTGCAAGGCATGGCGGACCAGGGACACGAATTGCCGGCGCGCGTGCTGGAATGGCGGCAGCTCGCGAAACTGAAGTCCACTTACGCCGATGCGCTGGTCGAGCAGATCAATCCCGAAACCGGCCGCGTGCACACCTGCTTCGCGATGGCAATCGCCAGCACCGGCCGCCTTTCCTCCACCGATCCCAACCTGCAGAACATCCCGATCCGCACCGAGGAAGGCAGCCGCATCCGCCACGCCTTCATCGCCGCGCCGGGGCACGTGCTGGTCAGCGCCGACTACTCGCAGATCGAGCTGCGGCTGCTCGCGCATGTCGCGCAGATCCCGGCCCTGCGCGAGAGCTTCGCGAACGGTGAGGACATCCACGCGCGGACCGCATCGGAGGTATTCGGGTTGCCGATGAAAGGCATGGACCCGATGACGCGCCGGCGCGCGAAGGCCATCAATTTCGGCATCATCTACGGCATCAGCGCCTTTGGGCTCGCGCGTCAGCTCGGCATCGCGCCCGGCGAGGCACGCGGCTATATCGACGCCTACTTCGCGCGCTATCCGGAAATCCGCGACTACATGAATAGCGCGCGCGAGGAAGCCCGCATCAACGGCTTCGTCACCTCGCCATTCGGACGACGCATCTGGATCGCGGGCATCGCTGACAAGAACCCGGCCCGCCGCGGCTACGCAGAGCGCCAAGCGATCAACGCGCCGCTGCAGGGCGGGGCCGCCGACATCATCAAACGCGCGATGGTGAAACTTCCGGCCGCCCTGAAGTCGGCGGGACTGACCGCAAGGATGCTGCTGCAAGTCCACGACGAACTGCTTTTCGAAGCGCCCGAGGCCGAAGCCACCGCCGTCGCCGCAGTAGCGCGCGGGGTGATGGAAAAGGCGGTCGAAATTTCTGTACCGCTGGTGGTAGAAACCGGTCAGGGCTGGAACTGGGCAGAAGCCCACTGAAGGCTTCCGAACCTAGGCCCGTTTGTATCTGCAACAGCATCTCCCTCTCCCCCCGAGCGCAGGAATGTCGCGAACCTCTCCTCACCGCCGTCGGGGAACGCCGCGCGATAGTCGCCTTCAGCGGAGGAGCCGCATACAGCTGTTGAGCCCGAGGAGAACCAACTGATGATCACGCGTTTCGACCATCTAACGATCGTGGTCCAGGATCTGGATGCTGCAAAGCGATTCTTCGGCGTGCTGGGCTTCCGAGAAGACATCAACGTGGTGATTTCGGGCGAGCCCTTTGCGTCCTACATGGGCGTTCCGGGGATCGAGGCCGATCACGTCACGCTGGTCGCCGAAGGTGTTGAGCCGCGCACCGAGATACAACTCCTGCACTACCGCGCGCCGCCGATGATGCCCGATCCGCATATCCGGGATCTGCGCAAGATTGGGCTCAACCACATCTGCTTCAGCGTGGACGATATCGCGAAGGTGGTCGCGGAGATGCAGTCGCACGGGTTCGCCACGAAGAACGACGTGATGGACTTTCACGCACGCAAGCTGGTCTTTCTCGAAGGCCCCGAGGGCGTGACGATCGAGTTGTCGGAATGGCATTGACCCGTCCTATGAAGCCGGGTGCCGGCGCCTTTCTGAACCGCGAGACGAGCCAGCGCGCGGAAATCCGGGCCGCCTGAAGCCTCCTAGTCAGCCAGCAGCGCAAAGCTCATGGTCAGCCGGTTGCGTCGCCCGTCGCGCTCGTAGGACACGGATCGGCAGTAATGCCTGATTAGCGTCAGCCCATGGCCGCCCGGCTCGGCATCCAGGATTGAGGCCGCGCGCGCCCGCGGTGTGGTCGCGGTGGGATCGAAGGGCGGCCCCTCGTCCTCCACAGTCAGCGATGCCCCGTTAGGCAGGCGCGTCAGGCGAACTGTGATCGGACCTGGCGCGTCAGTCGGGTAGGCGTGCGTAGCAACGTTCGCCGCCGCCTCCTCCAGCGCGACCTGCATGCCGTTTAGCATCGCCGAAGAAAGCCCCGCCTCGGCCGCCGCGTGGTCTAGCCAGGGATAGAGCCGGGCAAGATCGGCGATGGCGCTGGTGACGCGCAGCTCAGCATCCGCCAAACCAGGCACGCGGATCAGCCCGGCGTAGGCTGCACGGCGGCGACTGCCTCCGCCTCGTCGGTATGCACCGGGATCAGCGTGTCGATGCCGCTTACGCGGATCACTTCTTCAACCGGCGCCTGAGGCGACAGCAGCACGACCTTGCCGCGCTTGCTGAAGATCGACTTGGCGCAGACCACCAAGTGGCGCAGGCCCATCGATGCCATGAACTCCACCGCCGAGAGGTCAATGACCACAGCACGCCGCGATCCGGCGACGACGTTCATCGGCATGTCGATTTCCTGCGCGCCGGCAATGTCGATTCGCCCGGACAGCACGAGCTTCGTCACATCGCCGGGCAGGTCCTCGATGGCAATAGGCATGGCGTACTCCAGACAAACGTTAACGGCGCGGCGTGTGGAGCGCCACGGAGGGATAGAACGAGCACAAACTGTGGCAGCGCAGCAAGGGCGCCACAAGTCTTTGACCAGCCAATGGCACGATGCACGTGCGGAAATCTCATGAAGCTATTATGTCAATACGGCGATGGATGGGATGCAACTATGAAGCCGCAAACGCAGGATGAGCCGGAGGACCAGGATTCGGACCAGACGACGGCGATGCGCCTTACAGCGCTGCGTCCGCTTCCGGTCGCACTGTCGATCGGCCATTACTTCGCCTTCGTGCAGGAGCCGGAAGTGCGCCGGGTGCGCATCGATGCACCCGGCGTGACGGTCGGTCGGCAGCCGCCCTGCGAGGTGGTGATCCCGGCCGTTGAGGTCTCGCGCCGGCACGCCCGCATCGACATCGCGAGCCAACGAGCCACGCTGACCGATCTCGGCTCTACGAACGGCACCTTCCTGGACGGGACCCGGATCGCAGGCCCCACGCCGCTCGTGAACGGCAGCCTCGTCAGCTTCGGGTCAGTCACGGCGCGCTACGAACGGCGCGACCAGCGCGAAGTAGCGGAGGAGGCGGAGCTCGCCGGGGAGCTGCGCCGGGCCGCAGACTATGTCCGCGCGATCCTGCCGCAGCCCCTCACCGACGGGCCGGTGCAGACCGATTGGTGGTTCGTGCCGTCCTCGCAACTGGGCGGCGATGCGTTCGGCTACCAGTATCTGGATGACGATACGTTCGGGGGTTTCGTGCTCGATGTATCCGGACACGGGATCGGATCGGCGATGCACGCTGCGAACGTCGCCAACGCGATTCGGCGCAGGTCGCTGCCCGGAGTGGATTTTCGCGATCCCGGCCAGGTCGCCGCCGGGGTGAACGCGGTCTTCCCAATGGAGGAGCACAACGGCCTGATGCTGACGCTATGGTATTTTTCGTACCACCTGCCGACGCGCGCGCTGCGCTTTTGCGCAGCCGGACACCACCCGTCCTTCCTGGTCTCCCAGCCGGGCGCCGAGCCGGTGCCGCTTTGGCTGAAGGCCCCCGCCATCGGCATGCTCCCCTTCGGCGCCTGGAGCGTCGGGCGCGCCGACATCCCGCCGGGTGCGCGCCTCTACGTGTTCAGCGACGGCGCGTTCGAAATCGTCGCCTCCAACGGCCAGCAATGGGTGATCGAGGACCTGCGGCGCATCATGCAGGCGCCGCCGCAGCCCGAGCTATCGGAATCCCAGCGACTCTACCAGGCGGTGCGTGCCGCCGCCCGCCCCGGCCAGCTCGATGACGACTTCTCCGCCCTCGTCGTGCATTTCAGCTAGTCTGCCGCGCGCCCAACGCCTCGCCTGGCGGTTGATTCCGCCGGGGCGTTGGCACAAAACCGCTGTTTCGCCCGCAAGGCCCGCGCCCGATGCCCGAACTGACGCTGCACAACACGCTGACACGGCGGAAGGAGCGCTTCCTTCCGCTCGATCCCGCGCATGTCCGCATGTATGTCTGCGGCCCCACCGTCTACGACCTCGCGCATCTCGGCAACGCGCGGCCGGTGGTGGTATTCGACGTGCTCGCCCGCCTGCTGCGCCGGCTCTATCCGCGTGTCACCTATGTCCGCAACATCACGGACATCGACGACAAGATCAACGCCCGCTCGCGCGAGACGGGCGAGACCATCGGCAGCATCACAGCGCGCACGGCGGCGGATTTCCACGCCGACATGGCCGCGCTCGGCGCCCTCCCGCCCGACCAGGAGCCGCGCGCCACCGCCCATGTGTCCGACATGATCGCGCTGATCGAACGGCTGATCGCCAGCGGCCATGCTTACGAGGCCGAAGGTCACGTGCTGTTCGCGGTCGGCACCGATCCAGACTACGGCAAGCTATCCGGCCATTCGCCGGAGGAGCTGCTGGCCGGCGCCCGCATCGATGTCGCGCCATACAAGCGAGATCCCGGCGACTTCGTGCTGTGGAAGCCATCCGACGATCTTACGCCTGGCTGGGACAGCCCCTGGGGCCGCGGGCGGCCCGGCTGGCATATCGAATGCTCGGCAATGGCGTGGCGCTACCTGGGCGAAACCTTCGATATCCACGGCGGCGGCCAGGACCTCATCTTTCCGCACCATGAAAATGAGATTGCGCAAAGCTGCTGTGCCTTCCCTGGCAGCGGCTTCGCGCGCGTCTGGATGCACAATGGTATGTTGCTCGTGAACGGTGAGAAGATGTCGAAAAGCCTCGGCAACTTCTTCACCGTCCGCGACGTGCTCGCGAAGGCCCCGGGCGAGGCGATCCGCCTCCTGCTGCTGCGCGCGCATTACCGCTCCGCGCTCGATTTCACCGATGCCGGACTGACCGAGGCGCGCCGCGAGATCGACCGCTTCTACCGCGCGCTCGCGAAGCACCCCGGTGCGCCGCCCGCGGCCGATCCGCCGCCGTCGGTGCTCGTCGCGCTCTGCGACGACCTCAACACGCCGCTCGCGCTGTCGGCCATGCACGCGCTCGCGGATGCGGCTTTGGCGGGCGATGCGGGCGCGGCATCGGGGCTGCGCGCTGCCGGCGGCCTGCTCGGCATTCTCGCGGGCTCAGCCGCCGACTGGTTCCAGTCTGATGCGGTGGATGGCGCCGCGATCGAGCGCGCCATCGCCGAACGTATCGCCGCGCGCAAGGCGCGCGACTTCGCGCGCGCGGACGCGATCCGCAGCGAACTTGCTTCGCGCGGCATCGTGCTGGAGGACGGCCCCGGCGGCACCACCTGGCGCGTCGCCGCGCCCGCGCCGTAAGGGTGCGGCGACCATGACCGGGCGCGACGGCGGCGCCGATATCAGCCCAATCGGCAATGCGCCGGTCGTGGTCTTGGTGCGCCCGCAGCTTGCCGACAATATCGGCGGGGTGGCGCGCGCGATGGCAAACGGCGGATTGTTTAACTTGCGCCTTGTTGCCCCGCGCGACGGCTGGCCGCAGGAAAAGGCATGGCGCAACGCCTCGGGCGCGGACCGAATCCTCGATGCGGCAACAGTCCATGCCAGCGTGGCCGACGCGGTGGCGGATCTGCACCGCGTCTTCGCCACCTGCCCGCGTCCACGCCACATCATCAAGCCGCTGTTAACCGCGCGCGGCGCGGCTGCGGAACTGCGCGACCTAGAAGCGCGGGGGCTGGATAGCGGCTTGTTGTTCGGCCCAGAACGCGCAGGCCTCGACAACGACGACATGGCCCATGCCGACAGTCTGATCCGCTATCCGCTCAATCCGGCATTCATGTCGCTCAACCTCGCGCAGGCGGTGATGGTGATGGCCTACGAGTGGTGGATATCGGCCGATACCACGCCGCCGCGCACGCTGATGACGAATGAAACCCATGTCGCGACTAAGGGGGAGCTCGAGAACTTCCTTACGCACCTGGTCACCGAGCTGGATGCGTGCGGTTTCTTGCGCAACCTTCCGAAGCGCCCCGGCATGGTACGCAATATCCGCCACTTGTTCGAGCGCGGCGAAGTCACCGAGCAGGAACTGCGCACGTTGCATGGCATGGTGACGGAGCTTGCCCGCGGCCGCGGCAGGTAAACGAGGGCTATTGGGCGAGGCGCAAAGCGCATAGCATCGACGGCCTGCCGAGATGGTTTGACACCGCAGCGATGGCGCCTGGCGCGTAAGCGTCCGGCGTTCCCCGCGGCGGAGGCGGGTTGACGTCGCGAGCTCAGGCTGCCGTGCGTGTGTCTGATGTGTTGTGGACGAGATTGCCGCAGTTCCACGGCAGAAAGTCAGCCACGCGGCTGACGGGGTGCGTGGCGATGCGCTCAAGGACGTGGCGGAGATAGGCTTCGGGCTCGACATCGTTGAGTCGTGCAGTCGCGATCAGTGAGGCGACCGCTGCGGCGCGCGTTCCGCCTGCATCGGATCCCGCGAAGAGCCAATTTTTTCTGCCGAGGGCGATCGGCCGGATCGCACGTTCGACGGGATTGTTGTCGATCTCGACGGTGCCGTCATCGACGTAGCGCGCCAGCGCCGTCCAGCGGATGAGTGCGTAGCGGATGGCGGCTGCGAGATCGCCGCGCCTGGGGACGCGTAGCAACGTCGCGTCGAGCCATGTCTTCATGTCGGCGATCAGCGGGGCCGCTCGTGTCTGGCGTATGCGGCGGCGTTCGTCCGCCGGGCGGCCGCGGATCTCGGCCTCGATCGCGTAGAGCGCCTGGATCCGCGTCAGCGCCTGGGTCGCCAGCGGCGCTTTGCCGGTCGGGTGCAGATCGAAGAACTTGCGCCGCACGTGTGCCCAGCACGCGGCTTCGACAACGCGCCCGCTGTCGTAGAGCCCCTCGAACCCGGCGTAGCCATCGGCGTGCAGCACGCCTTGAAACCCGGCGAGATGGCTGCGCGGATGCTCGGCCCGGCGATCCGGGCTGTAACGGTAGATCACTGCTGGAGCGGCGCCGCCGGCATAGGGCCGTTCGTCGCGCAGGTAAGCCCACAGACGCCCGGCCTTGGTCTTGCCCGCACCCGGCGCCAGCACCGGCACCGGCGTGTCGTCGGCATGCACCCGATCTCCGGCCATCACATGCCGTCCGAGCGCATCGATCAGCGGCCGCAGCAAGGTACTGCATTGGCCAACCCAGTCGGCCAGAGTAGATCGCTCCAGTTCGACGCCGGAGCGCTCGTAGATCTCGCTTTGCCGATACAGCGGCAGATGGTCGGCGAACTTCGCGACGAGCACGTGCGCCAGCAGGCTTGGCGAGGCGCGGCCGCGGCGGATCAGGCCGCGGAGCGGACTGATGCCACGCAAAGCGGTCAGCCGGCTCGGCAACTCCGGCGCCGGCGCCTGGGTGACGCTCTCGCACACCCGGCAGGAGAACTTTGGGCGGACGTGACGGATTACCCGGAACGACGCCGGCACGTAGTCGAGCACTTCCGTGACGTCCTCGCCGAGCTTGCGCAACGCACCGCCGCAGTGCGGGCAGGCGCAGGCGGTCTCGTGGGTCACCGTCGTGCGCGGCAGATGACCGGGAAGCGGACGGCGCGCCGGCGGCTCGCGCGACATGCCGGCCGGGTTTGCCGCACCGTTGCTGGCAGGCTCATCCCTGCGAGCGGCGCCGGCCTCGAGATCCTCGAGCGCCAGTGTCAGCTGCGCTATCTCGGCGGCGATCTTCTCCGATGACCGGCCGAACTGCATGCGCCGCAGCCGCTCGAGTTGCAGCCGCATCGCCTCGATCGTGTCGCGCTGCGCGATGAGTTCCGCATCCTGCCGGACGATCGTCGCCGCTTGCGCTTCGATCAGCGCGCGCACGTCGCCAGGCAGGGAGGTGAAGTCGATCACGATGCGAATCGTGCCGAGGTCTCCCGCGTCGCCGCAACGCAAACTCGCAGCTCAGCCCGCCATCTCCGGCTGCCACGTGCGAGATGGCATGCGCCAGTCGATCCCCTCCAGCAGCATCGACAGCTGCGCCGGCGTCAGCGTCACCGCACCATCCCTCGCCTGCGGCCAGATGAAGCACCCGCGCTCGAGCCGTTTGGCGAACAGGCACAGCCCCTGCCCATCCCAGAACAGCACCTTCACCAGATCGCCACGGCGGCCGCGGAAGACAAACAAGTGGCCGCAGAACGGGTCCTGCCCGAGCACCTGCTGCACCTGCCGCGCCAGGCCGTCGAAGCCGCGCCGCATGTCGGTCGCCCCAGCGGCCAGCCAGACCCGCGTGCCAACCGGCAGGGAGATCACCCGTGCAGCGCCGCCAGGATGCGCCGGAGTGCCTTGGCGTCAACATGCTGATCGACACGCAATGTGCAGCCGTTCGGCAGGGTGATCTCGATCACCGGCATCGACCTGCGACGATCCGCAGCCTCCGCCATCACCGGAGCCACCGCCTCCGTGCTCACCCGCGCCGGCATGAGCGGTGGCGCCGATCCGGCAGAGCCCGTTCCCAGACCCTGCCGACGCCACCGATACAACAGGCTCGAACAGATCCCATGGCGGCGCGCTACGTCATGTACCCGCGCACCCGGCTGTGATGCCTCGGCGATCAGGCGCGCCTTCTCCGCATCGCTGTAACTGCGCCGCCGTTCGTGGCCTGTTATGACCTCAACGAACTGCGCAGCACTGGTGCTGTCCCTAGGGATAGCCTCGATCTTGTCCATGCCACTGGTGTCCAGCCCCTCAGGCCTAGACACAAGGCGGCCGACACCGGACGCTTACCCGGGCGCGGCCGAGCGAGCCGGCGATGCGGCTCGGTCTCGGACTCAGGACGGCGCGTAAGGGTTCGTCGTGCCGCGCAGCTGGATGCGGATCGGAACGCCCGGCAGCGCGAAGGTCTCGCGCAGGCTGTTCGCCAGATAGCGCTGGTAGTCCTCGGGCAGTTGCTCGGCGCGCGTGCCGAAAATGACGAACGTGGGCGGACGCGCCTTGGACTGCGTCACGTAGCGCAGCTTGAGCCGCCGGCCCTTCACGAGCGGCGGCTGATGCCGCTCCAGCGCCTGCTCGAACCAGCGGTTCAACGCGGCGGTCGGAACCCGCGTGTTCCAGGCCGCATGCGCGCGCCACACGGCGGGCAGTAGCGCCTCCAGCCCCGCGCCGGTCTGCGCCGAGACCGTTACCACCGGTATACCGTGCAGCTGCGCGAGGCTGCGCTCCAGCCGTTCGGCGATGGCGCGGCGCACCGTCGCGCGGTCTGCCACCGCGTCCCACTTGTTCAGCACCAGGACCGCGGCGCGCCCCTCGCGCTCGATCAGCTTGGCGATCTGCAGATCCTGGTCGTGCAACGCGCCCTCGGTCGCGTCCACCACCAGCACCACCACTTCGGCCATCTTCAGCGCCTGCAGCGCCGAGGAGACGGACAGCTTCTCCAGCTCCGCCTCGATGCGCGCCCGCCGTCGCAGGCCCGCGGTATCGACGATCTCGATGCGCCGCCCCTCCGCATCGGTTAGGAACACCGCTACGGCGTCACGGGTCAGGCCCGGCTCTGGGCCCGTGATCATCCGCTCCTCGCCCACCAGCCGGTTGAGCAGCGTCGACTTGCCGGCATTCGGCCGCCCGACGATGGCGAGTTTGAGCGGCCGCTCCTCCTCCGCCAACTCGTCGGATGGCGGCACCGCGGCGGCGGCAGCCGGCAGGCGGTCGGCGATCTCGCCCATCAGCGCGGCGATGCCCTCGCCGTGCTCGGCCGAAACCGGCAGCGCCTCGCCGAGTCCAAGCGCGAAGGCATCCAGCACTGCCTCGGCCCCCGCGCGGCCTTCCGCCTTGTTGGCGACCAGCAGCACCGGACGGCCCTGACTGCGTAACCACTGCGCGAAATGCCGGTCGGCTTCTGTAACGCCCGCGCGTGCATCGATGACGAACACCACTAGGTCTGCCGCACCGATGGCGGTCGCGGACGAGGCGCGCATCCGCCCGCGCAGCGTCTCAGGCGCGGCTTCCTCCAGGCCAGCGGTGTCGATCAGCCGCACCGTCCGCCCTCGCAGCTGGGCCTCGACTTCCTTGCGGTCGCGCGTGACGCCCGGCGTGTCGGCGACGATGGCGATCCGGCGCCCTGCTAGCCGGTTGAACAGCGTCGACTTGCCCACATTGGGCCGGCCGGCGATCGCCACGATCGGAAGCATGGCGCCTCGGCTCCGTCCCTCTCAGCGCAGCGCGAGCAGGCGTCCGTCGTCGGTGACGATGAACACCGTGCCCGCCGCGGCGATCGCGCCCAGCGAGGCCTTGCCCGACAGCTCCTGCTTCCCCAGCACCTCTCCCGTGTAGGGGCTCAGCGCCAGCGCCTGCTCGTTGGTGCCGGCGACGATCAGCCGGTCTCCCGACAGCAAGGGACCGAACCATTGCAGGCTGGTCTTCTTGTCCTCGGGATCGGCGAAATAGGGCAGGTCGGCCACCCATGCCACGCGCCCGTCATCAGCATTCACCGCGCCGATCTGTTGCGCCACCGAGATAACGAATAGCCAGTTCCCAGCCGCCCAGATGCTGTCCTCGCCCGCGACCTCGCGCTCCCACAGGCGCCGGCCTGAACGCAGATCCAGCCCCAGCATCAGCCCGCCTAGGCCGATCGCGTAGACGCGGTCGTTACTTATAACCGGCATGCCCCGGATCGCCGAGAGATCGGCCACGCCGCCGCCGCCGGCCGGCGCGGCAAGGCTGTCGGTCCATGCGACGGTGCCGCTGTCGGCGCGCATTGCCGCTAGCTCGCCCGAGCCGAACCCCGCGACAACCAACCCCCCCGAGTAGGCGGGCGCCGGCCGGCCCAGCAGGCTTGTGGCAACATTCGCCGCTTGGTAGCTCCACAGGCTGCGTCCATCAGCCGTCGCCAGCGCTCGCAGCTTGTCCTCGATTGTGATCACGAACAGCCGTCCGTCAGCAATCGTCGGCGAGGAGCGCGCGGGGGAGTCGAGCAGGACCCGCCATTTCTGCTTCCCGTTGGCGGCATCGATCGCCACAACGTCCCCAAGCCCGTTGACCGCGTAGACGACCCCCGCCTCTACGCCCAGGCCGCCGCCAACATTGGTGCTGTCGGCATCATCGTTGCGGGTATCGAAGCGCCAGATGCGCTCGCCGTTGGCGACGTGGAACGCCGAAGCGACGGCGTTAGAATCCATCGTGTAGATCACGCCATCCGCCACAACCGGCTGCGCCATGATCTTGCGCCGGTAGCCGCCTCCGCGACCAATATCGGCCGTCCAGGCCTCGCTGAGCCGCTCGGGCACCGCAAGATGGCCCATGAGATGCGACGGATTGCCGCCCGCCTGCGGCCAGGCGGCATTCGGTACCGGCGGCGGCAGCACGACCTTCAGCGGCGCCCCGTCATCCACCGCGAGGCCCCGCCGATCCGCCAGGACCGGCTCGCGCCGCCCCGGCAGCTTGGGTTTCTTAGTCTCGAACCAGTCGCAACCGGCCAGCGTCGCCGTGCCAAGCAGCAGAGTGACGCGGCGGGTCAGCTTTGATCGGGATAAGGCCATCTGCTCAGCCGCCCAGCTGGTCGAGCAGACCCGCCGCCCGGTTGCGCAGCCCATCCGGCGCGGTTCTGTCGGCGGCCAACTGCTTCAGAGTCTCGCGGGCCTGATCGGGCTTGCCAGTGCGTATGTACAGCAGCGCGAGATATTCCTGCGCCAGCGGACGCCAGGGATTGTTCAGCCCAGCCAGCGCCTGCAACCGGGTTTCGATCTGCTTCGGATCGCCCTTGTCCAGATTGTGCTGTGCCCATAGCAGCCCAGCCAGGTCTCGCAGGATGGGATCGGTCGCGCTGTCGTCGGACAGCACGGTCCACGTCGCCGACGCCGCATCGGACTGCCCCGCGCCACTCTGCTCGGCGGCGATCCACAGCCGCGCGAGCGAGCGGTAGCCCATGGGGGCCGCGTCGGCCGCCTTCTGCAGCGCCGCGATCGCCGGTGCGCGCGCCCCGGCCTTGGCGTCAGCCGGAATCGCGTCGGCTACGTTCATCGCCGCGATAAAGCTTGCTGCCGCCTGCATGTCCTGCCGCGCCGCGTACCAGCGCCACGCCTGCCAGCCCGACACCGCCGCCACCACCGCCAGCGCCGCAACCACCATCTTGCCGCCGTGATGGCGCAGCAGGCGCTGAACCCGCTCAGCGCGCAGGTCCTCTTCAACTTCGTCAAAAATATCGACCACGCGTCGCCTCGTCTGACAGCGCCGGAGCGTCCGGATCGACCGGCGCGCCGCGCGGGGCGGACCATAGCGGCGGCCCTCGTACGGGGCAAACCTCGGTGGGTGGCGCCGGCCCGCCCGAAAACAACCTGCCGTTAACGCCGCCATCCGATGGTTGGGCGATGCGAGGCACTGCCTTTCCCGCCTGGCTCGGCGTTCTGGCATGCGCGCCCCTGCTCGCAGGCTGCGGCCCGGCCGCGCCGCTCGCGGCCCAGGCCGGGGCCGCACTCACGGTCGGCAGCATCGCCGCCATCCAGCGCACGCCGGTCGATGCGGTCTATTCGGCCATCACCGGTAAGGATTGCTCCATCGTCCGGCTTGATCAGGGAGATACTTACTGCAAGCCGGTCGAACCGCCGCCGCCACCGCCGCAATATTGCACGCGCAGCATCGGCAACGTGGATTGCTGGTCCAACCCGCAGGACATGGCCAACATCGCCCCACCGCTCGCCAACGGCCCCACCACCCTCACCCCCGCCCAGGAGCAGGACCGCACGAGGCGCTGGCCACCGCTCTAGGCGTGGATAGGCCACTCGTCTCTATCCCGCCAAACAGGCTGTGACGGCGCGCGCGGAAACGGCTAAAAACCGTGCATGGACATGCTCAAGATCTCCGGCTCCCGTATCGTCGAGGTGGGGAAACTCGCCTGGGTGACCCCCGACGTCGATTTCCTCTGCTTCGGCGAATCCGATCAGTCGAGCCCCGCCAGCGCGCACCGCGCGGCGCGCATGGCGCTCGACGAGGGCCTCACCACCTACCAGGACGTACGCGGCCTGCCCGCGCTGCGCCAGGCGCTCGCCGACTACATGACGGCGCTGCATGCCCGCCCGGTCGCCGAGGAGCGGGTGCAAGTCACCGCCTCGGGCATGGCGGCGGTGTCGGTCGCACTCGCCGCCACAGTGCGCGCCGGGGACCGCGTGGTGCTGCACAGCCCGGCCTGGCCCAACGTGGAGAACGCGGCTCTCACCCGCGCCGCCATCGTCGATCCGATCGGCCTGACCGGCCTGCCGGACGGCAGCTTCACGCTCGATCTCGACGAGCTCGATGCCAAGCTTGCCGGCGCGCGCGCCTTCATCCTCAATTCGCCCAACAACCCTACGGGCTGGACCGCCTCGCTCGACGAACTACGCGCGATCCTGGACATCTGCCGTCGCCGCGGCGTCTGGCTGATCTCGGACGAGGTCTATTCGCGCCTGGTCTACGACGGCGCGGACGCCGCGCCCTCACTGCTCGACATCGCGGAGCCGGACGATCGGATGATCGTCTGCAACAGCTTCTCCAAGACCTGGGTGATGACTGGCTGGCGCCTCGGCTGGATGACGCTGCCCGCCGGCACGCGCGAGACCGTGTCGGAAATCGTCGAGGTGACGCATTCCTCGGTCGCCCCGTTCATCCAGCGCGCCGGGCTCGCGGCGGTCGCCGATACCGCGGCGGTGGCGGATTTCCGCGCCCATTGCGCGCGCGGCCGCGATTTGTGCGGCGAGGCACTAGCGGGGCTCAACGGCGTGCGCTACGCCGCCCCGCGCGGCGCGTTCTACGCCTTCGTCGGGATCGAAGGCCTTACCGACAGCCTGGGCTTCGCCAAGCGCCTCGTCACTGAACACAAGGTCGCGGTCGCCCCCGGCATGGCCTTCGGGCCGGCGGGCGAGGGTCATCTGCGCATCTGCTTCGCGCAGTCGGCCGATCGGATGGAGCGCGCCGTCCAACGCCTGCGCGACGGACTGCGCGAGGGCCTAGGCCGATGATTCGCCGCGCCTCGCAGCACGCAGGTTGCGCTGCATGCCGTACAGGCTGATCGAGAACCAGAACAGCTCGATCACGATCGACGGCAGGTTCGGCTCCCACACCAGCGAGGCCATCAGTCCCGCCGAGCCAAGCAGGTTCAGGGCCGGGAAGCGCCAGTCCTGCGACAGCAGCGTGCCGCGCTGATTGAGAAAATAGGCGATCACCAGCAGCCCTGCCCCGCCATAGCCGATTGTCCGCAGGACCACACCCACCGAGGCCAACAGGTCCATCGTGGCCTAAGCCTGTCCGCCCATGCGCCGGATCGTGCCGGTGGTGCTGTGCCCTTCCTGCAGATCGACCAGCAACACCCGCCCACCATAGGCGGCGACCACATCGGCCCCGACCACGGTCTCCACCGTGTAGTCCGATCCCTTCACCAGCACATCGGGCCGAAGCCGCGCGATCAGCTCGCGCGGAGTGTCCTCGGCGAACAGCACCACGAGATCGACCGGCGCGAGCGAGGCCATCACTGTGGCCCGCGCCTGCTCGGACTGCACCGGCCGCGCCGGCCCCTTCAGCCGCCGCACCGAGGCATCGGTGTTCAACGCTACGATCAGCCGGTCGCATGCGGCGCGCGCCTCGGTCAGTAGGCGCACATGGCCGGGGTGGATCAAGTCGAAGCAGCCATTGGCGAAGCCCACCTTCAGCCCCGCCGCGCGCCAGGCTGCGACATGCGCATCGGCCTCCTCTGCGGATACAATCTTGCTGTCGGTGGCGGCGAGCTCGCGCAGGTGCAGCGCGCCGGTCAGCTCCGCCGCCGTCACCGTCGCGGTGCCGGGCTTGGCGACCGACAGGCCCGCCGTCACGTTCGCCAGCGCCGCCGCGACAGGCAGCCGCGCGCCGGCGCCAAGCGCCACCGCCAACGCCGCCACCAGGGTATCGCCCGCCCCGGACACGTCGGCCACCGCTCGGGCGCGGGTTGGCACATGAAGGGCCCCGCCCTCCCGCCGCACTAAGGTCACTCCCCGCTCAGACCGCGTGACCAGCACCGCCTCGCCGCCCGTCGCGGCCAGCACGGCGCGTCCGGCGCGCTCGGCGCCCGCCGCGCCGGCGGCATCGATGCCGGTCGCCGCGCGCGTCTCCAGCTCGTTTGGTGTCAGGATGTCCGCGCCCCGGTAGGCCGCAAAATCCGCGCGCTTCGGATCGGCGATCACCCGCCGCCCGGCTTCCCGCGCCAGCCGCAGCGCCTCGGGCAGCACTGCGTCACTTAGCACGCCTTTGGCGTAGTCGGACAGCACCACGATGTCGGTCTCGGGCAGCGCGGCACGGAACTCCGCCAGCACGCGCGCCGCCGTCACGTCGCCGACTGGCGCGGTGGTTTCCTCGTCGAGCCGCATCAGCTGGTGCGTCCCTGCGACGAACCGGGTCTTGGTGGTCGTCGGCCGGTCCGGCGCATCCAACAGCGCCGCGCGGATGCCGGGCTCAGCGGCCAGCAGACGGCGCATCTCGTCAGCCGCTGCGTCGGCGCCCACCACACCGCACAGCCAAGCCCGCCCGCCGAGCGCGGCGACATTCAACGCGACATTCGCCGCCCCCCCCAGCGTCGCGTAGCCGCGCTGCGGGCGCAGCACGGGGATCGGCGCCTCCGGCGACAGCCGGGCCGCATGCCCGATTACATATCGATCCAGGATGACGTCGCCCAGCACCAGGACGCGCGCACCCGACAGGGCGCGTACCGTCCCAGCGAGTTCCGCGTCGCTCGGCGGCGCTGTCACCGCGGCCCCCCTGTCGCCGGAACCGCGCCGCCATTGGCGCCCTGAGCCTCAAACCAACTGGTCATGATGCAATCCACTACCAAATGCGGCGTAACCCTTCCATGATAGCGCTGAGCGTGCGCAACCGGCTGCCGCGTTGCTCGGGGCTGCCAAGCTTGGCGGGCCTTGCGGTCGCGCGCCTCTCGCTGTTCCTTGCCGGGGAAGTCGTGAAGTATTTACCGCCGTTCGATCTTATTCGCCGTCAGGTCGAAATCACCACGGTCCGGGGCGCGTTGCGCGTCTCCATCGCGTATGAGGATTTCATCCAGATCATTCGTATCCTGGTGGCCGAGACCGAGGTGGATGAGGCGTGGTACCTGAGCCAATATCCGGACGTGGCGAAAGCTGTCCGGGAGGGCAAAGTCCAATCGGCCAAGCAACACTTTGTGGACGATGGCTATTTCGAAGGACGGCTGCCCTGCCAACTGCATGTGAACGAAGCGTGGTATCTCGAACAGAACCCGGACGTCGCGGAGGGGATTCGGCAGGGATTGTTCAACTCTGCCACGCAGCATTTCGTGAGCGACGGGCATCGGGAGGGACGGCGTCCGGCGCCGCCCTGAGCCTTAATCGCGGCCGCCGCTCCGCCAATGGCAGGGCCCGAGCGTAGTCACAGGTAGCATCACGAATGACCAAACGCCCGGCGCCCCGGCGCGCCCCTGCAGGCCGCGCCGAACCCATCGCGAAGCACTCCTCCGACAGCACGCCCAAACCCCGCCGGTCCGCGCCACGGCCCGCCCCCGCCATCGTGCAGTTCGAACCCGCGGTGCCCGCCAGTCAGGTCGCCGACCGCACCGATTTCCTGATCCGCGGCCGGGTAGTCAGCCATGCGCCGCTTGATACCGTTGCGCTGCTGCGCGACGGCCGCGCGGTCTGCGAAATGGGAATCGGGCGCGCCCAGCCTGGCCGAGTGCTGCGCTTCGCTGACGGAACGGAAGCCGTCCAGCACAGCTTCACCTTTCACCTGCCACTCACGCAGGATCCACCGCCGGATACCAATCTGCCCTTGCAGTTGCGCGTGCGCACGCGCGACAGAGCCGAAAGCACGACGGGCTTCGCGCTGCGCCTCTCCGGCGGCACCACGCCGTCCGCCGCCATCGTCGGTGGCCCGGCCGTCGCCGGCGTCTGGCGCGCCGGCGGCCGGCCGCCCATCGTCGCCTACGCGGAGCGCGCGCAGTTCCCGGCGGACGGCGCACTGGAAGTGACCGGCTGGACGGTGGCCGACGATCCCGTCGTCGCCGTGCATGCCTTCGACGGCAACCGCCGCGTCGGCTCGGCGCTAATCGGCGGCTTGCGTCCGGATGTGGCGGCGGCCTATCCAGACTATCCGAACGCTCGCAACGCGGGTTTCGCGCTCTCGCTTCCTACCAATGCGCTGAAGCCGACAGCGGCCACCCTGCGTCTTAAGGCCGTCAGCCGCAGCGGCGCGTTCTACGATCTCCTTGTGCCGCTGCAAGGCCGCCGCGCGGCGGCGAAGCGCGCAATGTCTCCTCCGCCTGCCATGCCCGACCAGGCCGCGGAAGCGGACAAGGCCGCGCCGGATTCGGCCCAGTCGATCACTCTGCACAGCGACGAGATGGCACTCGGTACTGATGGGAGCGTGCTAGTACGCGGCTGGGCACTCTGCCCATTCGGCATCGCCGAGGTCGCGATACTGCTCGACGACCGACCAATCGGCACGGCGGTGCTGGGCCAGATGCGGCTGGACGTTGCGGCGGCCTATCCCGCAATCCCCGATGCGCGGTTTTCCGGCTTCGAACTGATCGCACGCCCCTTGGCGCAGGCGGGAGGCACGCACCGCCTCACCGTGGAGGCGCGCAACAACCAGGGCGGTACACGCAGCTTCTCCGCGATCGTCGCGGCCGAGGCGCCGCGCTCCGTGCCGCACTCTGCGCCGCCCAGGCCCGCCCCAGACACATCCGGGCAGGACGTGCCCGCACCCGATGGGGGCGCAAATGCCCAGGCGTTCCGCTTTCATATCGACAATCCACCGGTGCGGGGCGGCGTGGTCCCACGCCCCGTCACTTCCCGCCTCAGTATCGAGGGCTGGGCGTTGGCGCGAGACGGCGTCGCAGAGGTCGAGATCATGCTCGACGGCCGCCGCCTCGGCACCGCACAGTGTGGACTGGCACGCCACGACGTCGGAAGTGCCTTTCCCGATTGGCCAGACGCGGCACGCAGCGGCTTCGCGTTCCATTGCCCGGCCCGCAGCATGTCGGACGGGCGGCATGTCATCGTGGTCCGTGTCGTGGGCACCAACGGCGCCGTCGCCGAGGAACGATTCGGCCTCACCGTCGCCAAGCAGGCCGAAAGCGCGGGGCAGGACATCCGCCGCCGGATTCCGACGGTCGAAGCAGATCTGTATGGCGACACGCTGCGCAGACTCGGCTGCGCGCCGCATTTCCGCCTGCTGCTGCATCCGCCCGCATCGAAGGACCGGCAAGCGCTGGCAACTGGACTCGACACAACCTTCGGCTCGCTTTCCGCGCAGGCCTATCCGCATTGGTCCGTTCGCGTGCTCGGCGATAGCGCTGCGCTACGCGAGGCCGTGATTGCCGCAGCGGCACGTGCCGGGGTCGACCGTACGCGCCTCGGCTTCCTGCCGCCCGGCGGCAACGCAGATGGGGCGCACGCCGATCACGCACCGGAGCCGATCGCGGAAGCGGGCGAGGAGTCCGGTGGGCCGGTGTTCGTAGGCGCCCTCGGCACCGGCGACGAACTCGGCGCGGATGCCCTGGCCGAGATCGCGGTGGAACACGCGCTGCACCCCGGCGCTGCGCTGCTCTATGCCGACGAAATCCGCCCGCCCGAGCCGGGCGCGCCGTCCGAACCCTTCTTCAAGCCCGGCTTTTCGCCGGATCTGCTGCTGTCGACAAACTATATCGGCCGCCCATGGTTCGCCCGCGCGGACGTGCTGGAACCGGCCGGCGTTACCGCCGCCTCGGTCGCACGCGACGGCGATTACGACGCGCTGCTGCGCGCCACAGAACATGCGCCCGCCGCCGCGGTGCGCGCCGTGCCGCGGCTATTGTGCCGGCGCGGCGCGCTGGTCGAAGACGCGGCCAAGTGGGACGGCGCGGCGCTCGCCGCCGCGGCCGAGCGGCGCGGCATCGTCGCCGAGATCGAGCCCGGCTGCCAGGTCGCAAACTTTCGCCTGCGGCGGCGCGTCACTACGCGCGCCGCGGTATCGGTCATCATCCCCACGCGCGCAGCCCGCAGCCTGATCCGAACCTGCATCGATACGCTGCGCGCTCGCACCGCAAATCCCCGCATCGAAATCATCGCCATCGACAATATCCCCGACGACCAGCCGGAAGAAAAGGCATGGCTTGCCGCCAACGCGGACCGCATCGTCCGGATCGACGCGCCGTTCAACTGGTCACGCTTCAACAACCACGCGGCGGCGGAGGCGAGCGGCGAATTCCTGCTGTTCCTGAACGACGACATCGAGGTGCTGCAGGACGGCTGGCTCGACGCGATGCTGGAACACGCCGAGCGGCCCGAGGTCGGCGTCGTCGGCGCAAGGCTGCTCTACCCCACCGGTCGCGTGCAGCATGCCGGCATGTTCCTCGCCGGCAACGGCCTCGCACGCCACGCCTTCCGCTACGCGACCGCCGACGATCCCGGTTACTTCGGGCTGGCGCGCACGCAGCGCAACGTCATCGCGGTCACCGGCGCCTGCATGCTCGTGCGCCACGCTACGTTCGACATGCTCCGCGGCTTCGACGAAGCGCATGAGGTAATCAACAACGATCTCGATTTCTGCCTACGTGCCCACGAAGCCGGCTTCCTGACCGTCTTCACCCCGCACGCCACGCTGATCCATCACGAGCTTGCAAGCCGCGGTGATATCGGCGACATCTACGACCCTGATCGCTTCGGCAAGCGCTGGCGCCTGCGCTTCGCCGAGGGCGATCCCTTCCACAACCAGAACCTCTCCCGCCGGGCCGACGATTTCCGGCCCGACGACGAGGCGGTCCGGGAAATCGCGAGCGGCCATCCGCTGTTCCGCGCCTCGGACATACGGCGCATCCTGGTGGTGAAGGCCGACCATATCGGCGACTTCGTCACCGCCCTGCCGGCTATGCGCCGGCTGCGCGCGCACTTCCCCGATGCGCGCATCTCCGTCCTCGCCAACCGGGTGGTGTGCGATTTCGTCGCGCTTGATCCAGCGATCGACGAAATCATCGAATTCGACTTCTTTTACGCACGCTCGGCGCTCGGCCGGCGCGACTTGACTGCGGGGGAGATGGAGACGCTGCGCGACCGGCTCGCGCCGTACCACTTCGACCTCGCGATCGACCTGCGCAAGCATCTTGACACGCGCGAATTGCTGCGCGCCTCGGGCGCCGAGATCACGGCAGGATTCGACCAGATAGGCCAATTCCCCTGGCTCGACGTCGCGCTGGAATGGGAAGGCGACCGCGGCCTTCACGGCAAGCGCCTGCACGTCGCCGACGATCTGCTGCGCCTCGTTGATGCGGTAGCGACCGCGGCCCGCGCCGACCGCACCGGCATCGTCCCCGAAGCCGTCGCCGCCCTGCAATATTCCGCGGTCCTCCCCGATGGAGTCGCCGATTTTCTATCCGAGCCCGCCGTCTGCGTCCATCCCGGCGCGGGCAATGAGATGAAGCAGTGGCCGGAAACCTACTTCGCCGCGCTGATCGACCTTCTGGTCAAACGCCACGG
>JAFEFJ010000350.1 GCA_018240635.1 Pseudomonadota bacterium
AGGAAATGCCGGTGGCGGGGCCCGCGTCGGTGGCGTCGCCCCAGCTTCGCACCACGGTGCCGGCGACCGGGGCGGTGAGCTGGCCGCCCGGGCGCGCGCCCGCCGGGATGCGGCCGACGCCGACGGGCTGGGCGAGCGCCTCCTGCCGCTGGCGGGCCGCCGCCGCGGCCTCGGTCCGTTTCTGGCGCTCGGCGCGGGCGGCTTCCTCGCGCGCCTTCTCCTCGGCGGCGCGGCGGTCGGCCTCGATGCGGGCGATGGCGCTGCGCAGCGAATCGGCGCGCGCCGCGTCCGCCGCCGCCTGCTGCTGCGCCGCCGCCGCCTCGTCGGAGGCGGAGCGGCGGCTTGCCTGCGCGGCGGCGATGCGCCGGTCGAGCTCCGCCGCCTGCGCCGCCTGCGCCGCCTCGGCCGCGGCGAGTTTCGGCGCCTCGGCCTTCAGGGCGGCGGTGGCGGCATCCAGCGCCGCCTGCTCGCGCCGCAGCGCCTCGGCGTCGCGTTCGAGCTGGCGCGCGAGGCCCTGCATGACCAGCACGCCGCGCAGCGTGTCCTCGGGCGCGGCGGGGACGGCGAGCAGCGTCTCGGTGGGGTAGAGCGAGAGCCGCTCGATCAGCGGCAGCAGCGGCGCCATCGCCTCGGCGCGGGCGCGCAGCCGCGCCTCGGCGGCGGCGCGGGCGGCGGCGAGATCCTCGATGCGCTGCGCCACGGAGGCGGTGGCGGCCTCGCTGCGCCGCAGTTCCTGCGCGGCCGCGGCGAGTTCGTCGCCCAGGCGCTTCTCCTCCTCGGCGGCCGCGGCGGCGCGCTGCGCGGCGTCCCTGGCGCGCGCGAGCGAGGCGGCCTGGCTGCGCTCGGCGTCCTGCATCTGCTGGCGCGCGGCGTTGGGATCGCGCGGCGGCGGCGCGGCCACGGACGCGGATGCGGGCAACAGCAAAAGCAGCAGCGCCAGCGGCGCGGCCGGCGCGCATCGGAACGGGCGGCGCAGCAGCCTAGTCGGCGGCGTGCGCGGCATCGTCCCGCGCCGCATCCGGCCGCAGCAATGGCTGCCCGGTCATCTCCGCCGGCTGAGGCAGGCCCATCAGCGCGAGCAGCGTGGGCGCGACATCGGCGAGCCGCCCGTCGGCCAGCGCGCCGGGCGGGCCGCCCATCAGCATCACGGGCACCTTGTTGGTGGTATGCGCGGTGTGCGGGCCGCCGGTTTCGGGATCGCGCATCATCTCGCAATTGCCGTGATCGGCGGTGACGAGCAGCGCGCCGCTCCGTGCCGCCACCGCATCGGCGATGCGGCCGAGGCACACGTCCACCGTCTCCACCGCCTTGATCGCGGCGGGCAGGCTGCCGGTGTGGCCGACCATGTCGGGGTTGGCGAAGTTCAGCACGATGAAATCATACGTGCCGGACTGGATGGCGGCGACCGCCTTGTCGGTCAGTTCGGGCGCGGACATTTCCGGCTGCAGATCGTAGGTGGCGACCTTGGGGGAGGGCACCATGATCCGGTCCTCGCCCGCCAAGACCGCTTCCTCGCCGCCGTTCAGGAAGTAGGTGACGTGCGGGTATTTCTCGGTCTCCGCCATGCGGAGCTGCCGGCGCCCGGCGGCGGCGACCACCTCGCCCAGCTTGTGGCTCATGGTCTGCGGCGGGAACAGCGTGCCGAGGAAGCGGTCGAGTTCGGTGCTGTACTGCGTCATCCCGGCGGCGGCGGCGAAGCGGGGGACATGCTTGCGCTCGAAACCGTCGAAGGCGGGATCGAGCAGGGCGGCGAGGATTTCGCGCACGCGGTCGGCGCGGAAGTTGAAGCACAGCAGCCCGTCGCCGTCCTGCACGCCGCGGTAGCCGTTCACCGTGGCGGGCACGATGAACTCGTCGGTCACGCCCTCGGCATAGGCGTCGTGGATGACGGACACGGGATCGGCGAAATGCGGGCCGTCGCCGTCCACGATGGCGCGGTAGGCCTTCTCGACGCGATTCCACCGCTTGTCGCGGTCCATCGCGTAGTAGCGGCCCGAGATGCTGACGATGCGCGCCGATTCCGGCAGCGCGGCGCGCAGCCGCACGATGTCTTCGGCGGCCGAGCGCGGCGGGGTGTCGCGCCCATCGGTGAAGGCGTGGACCAGCACATTGATCCCGGCAGCGCTGAGGATGCGCGCGAGCGCCGCCGCGTGATCCTGATGGGAATGGACGCCGCCCGGCGAGACGAGGCCGACCAGATGGCAGGCGCCGCCCGAGGCTTTCAGCGCGCCGATCAGGGCGCGCAGCGCGGGCGCCTCGGCGATCGAGCCGTCGGCGACGGCGTTGCCGATGCGCGGCAGGTCCTGCATCACCACGCGGCCCGCGCCGATGTTCAGGTGCCCGACCTCGGAATTGCCCATCTGCCCGTCCGGCAGGCCGACATCCTGGCCGGAGGTGCGCAGGAAGGCGTGCGGGCAGCCAGTCCAGAGCCGGTCGAAATTGGGCGTGCTGGCAAGGCGCACGGCGTTGTCCGCCCGTTCCTCGCGCCAGCCCCAGCCATCGAGGATGGCCAGCATGACCGGCCGCCGCTGCTGCGATTCCGCCATCACCCCGCCTCCGGCCCTGATAGGCGCTGCGTAGCGGCGCGGGGCTTCTACGGCAAGTTTTCCGACGCTAGGGCTTGCGGGCGAGCGCGAGGCCGACGCCCGCGCCCATCAGCAGCCCGCCGGTGAGTCGGTTGCGCAGGCGTGGGCGGGCGCCGAGCAGGGCGCGGGCGCGCCCGGCGGCGAGCGCCCACGCGCCGTCGAGCAGCACGGCGATCACGAGGAAGGTGGCGCAGAGCAGCGCGACCTGCGGGCCCACCGGACGGCCGAGGCTGATGAACTGCGGGAAGAAGGCGCCGAAGAACAGCAGCGTCTTGGGGTTGGTGAGCGAGACCAGGAAGCCGCGCAGGAAGATGCCGCGCGCCGAGCGGGGCTGGGCGCGGGTGCGCGTGAGGTCCGTGGGCGGGGCGCGCCAGGCGCGGATGCCGAGCCAGATCAGGTAGGCGACGCCGATCCAGCGCAGCCACTCGAACCAGGTGGCGAGCGCGCCGAGCACCGCCGTCATGCCGAGCGCGGTCAGCGCGAGCTGCAGGGCAAGCGCGGCCGAGGTTCCGGCGACGGTGAGCAGCCCGAAGCCGGTGCCGTAGGCGACCGCGTTCGCCACGATCAGCGAGACGTTCGGCCCCGGGATCAGGATGAGCACCGCTGTCGCGGCGACGAAGGCGGCGTAGAGTTCGAGGGAGATCATGGACCCGGTTCCGCGCGAGACGGCGGATCATGCCCCCCTGCCCCGCCCGGCCGCAACGGCGCCGCGCGGGCGGGACGGTTGACGGGACCCCCGGTGCGGCGTATTCCGCCCGCCTCCCGGGCGATGGCGGCGTAGCTCAGCGGTAGAGCAGGGGAATCATAAT
>JAFEFJ010000351.1 GCA_018240635.1 Pseudomonadota bacterium
CTGTCGGGCGGAGCGATCAACTCGCCGCATCTGCTGCAGATCTCCGGCGTCGGGCCGGCCGAGCATCTGCAATCGGTCGGCGTGCCGGTGGTGCGCGACATGCCGGGCGTGGGCAGCAATCTGCAGGACCATTTCAACACCTATCTGTCGTTCCGCTGCCGCGACGCCTCCACGCTGAACGAGCTGGCGGGCAGCCTGGCGCGGCAACTGGCGGCGGGGGCGCAATACGTGCTGACGCGCTCGGGCAAGCTGACGGGCACCGGCATCTACGCGGGCGCCTTCGTGCGCAGCGATCCGCGGCTGGAGAACCCGGACCTGCAGATCAACATGTTTTCCTGGAGCACGCAGGAGAGGAAGCGCACCGGCATCGTCGCGCATCCGTTCCCCGCCTACACCCTCAGCCCGGTGCATCTGCATCCCGAAGGGCGCGGGTCGGTGCGGCTCAAAAGCCCCGACCCGTTGGCGCCGCCTGCGATCCGCTTCAACCAGCTCAAGACCGACTACGACATCTCGGCGATCCTGTTCGGCATGAAGCTGTGCCGCAGGCTCGCCGCCGCGCCGGCGCTGGCGGCCCACACGGTCGAGGAGGTGCTGCCCGGCCCCAAGGTCGCGACCGACGAGGAGATGCTGGAGGACGTGCGGGCGCGGGCGGTGGCGAACTACCACCCGGTCGGCACCTGCCGGATGGGACACGGCACGGACTGCGTGGTGGACCCGCGGCTGCGGGTGCACGGCATCGCGGGGCTGCGCGTCGCGGATGCGTCGATCATGCCGACGATCGTCGCGGGCAACACCAACGCGCCGTCCATCATGATCGGGGAGAAGTGCGCGGCGATGATATTGGAGGACGCGGCCTGACGTCTTCGCGCCGCTCCCCTCCCCCGCAACCTCCTCCCCTTGCGGGACGGGGCCGCGGCGACGCGGCGCTTGGCGGGTTGCGGGGTCCGGGGTTACGACTATGTGCCAAGGAGACAACCCGGCGCCCGAAGCCGGACGGATTCGAGGAAACGCCATGTGCAACCTGTTCCTGTCGCAGGACCCGGCGACCTACGCGGCCGAGACGCGGCCGATCCGCATCCACGGCCACGCCACCTCGATCCGCCTGGAAGCGGCGTTCTGGGGCATCCTTGAACAGATCGCCGCGCGCGAGGACATGTCGGTGGCGCGCTTCGTCTCCGTGCTGCACGACGAGATCCTGGAACGCCACGGCGAAATCCCGAACCTCGCCTCCTTCCTGCGCGTCTCCTGCCTGCACTGGCTTGCGAACCAGGACGCGCACGCGGCCGAGGTGGCGGCCCGGAAGGCGGCGCAGCAGGCCCGCCGCGCGGAAAGTGAGGCTGTCGTAGCCTGATACTACCCGGGCCCTTCGGCCCGCCCCTACGGTCTGGCCCTCTTTGCTCCCACCCTGCGCGGAGGAACCGTGACCGTACGACCGCTGTTGGCGGCCGCGTTATGCACGGCCGTATCGTTCGCCCCGTTGCCCCAGGCGCGGGCCCAGATGCCCTTCGACGTGCCGAAGGCGGCGCCGCCCAGTGGCGCGCAGCTCTTCGCCAACCAGTGCGGCACCTGCCACACGGTCGAGCACGGCGCGCCGCCGCGGCAGGGGCCGAACCTCGCCGGCGTGGTGGGCCGCAAGGCCGGTACCTTCCCCGGCTTCAAATACTCGCCCGCCTTCGCCAAGGCCGACTGGGTGTGGGACGAGGCGAAGCTCGATCAGTGGCTGACCAATCCGCAGGCGATGCTGCCGGGCACGATCATGCTCTACCGGCAGGCCAACGCGCAGACGCGGCAGACCATCATCGCGTGGCTCAAGGAACAGAAGTGATGGCCAAGATCATCCACGGCATGATCCGCGTGCTGGACGAGAAGCGATCGGTCGATTTCTACGACCGCGCCTTCGGCCTGAAGATCGCCGACCGCTTCGGCTTCGACAGCTTCACGCTGGTCTATCTGCGCAATCCGGAAGCCGATTTCGAGCTTGAGCTGACGATCAACCACGGACGCGACAAGCCCTACACCTTCGGCGACGGCTACGGGCACATGGCCTTCGCGGTGGACGGCCTGGACGCCGAGCATGCGCGCTTCGTCAAGGAAGGGCTGGCGCCCGAGCCGGTGAAGGAGTTCCATCGCGACGGCGCCCTGATGGCGCGGTTCTTCTTCGTGACGGACCCCGACGGCTACCGCATCGAGGTGCTGCAGAAGCACGGCCGCTACCGCTAGCGCGTACCAAGACAAAAGCCAGGAGGAACACCAGGACATGAGAGAGATCGACAAGCGCGCGCGCGTCAGCCGGCGCGTCTTTCTGCAGGGCAGCGCGACCGCGATTCCCGCCGCCGGGCTTGCCGCCGCGGGCATGGGCATCAGCGCGCAGGCCGCCTGGGCGCAGGGTGCGAAGAACCTGCAGCCGCACACGATGGCGACGCTCGTGCTGATGGCGCGCGACACCTTTCCGCACGACCAGCTTGCCGATGTCTACTACATCACCGCGGTGACGCCGTACGACGCGAAGGCCGGCGCCGATCCCGCCTTCAGGAAGATGATGGAATCCGGCGTCGCCGAGCTGGACGGGCTCGCGAAGCGGCAGAACAAGACGGCGAGCTATCTGGACACGCCGTGGGAGGCCGACCGCGTGGCGCTGCTGAAGCTGGTCGAGAAGGGGCCGTTCTTCCAGAAGGTGCGCGGCGACCTGGTGGTGAGCCTGTACAACCAGCAGGCCGTGTGGGCGAAGTTCGGCTACGAGGGCTCCTCGGCCGACAAGGGCGGCTACATCCACCGGGGCTTCAACGACCTCGACTGGCTGCCGGCGTCGTAACGGAGGAAACAGAACAATGGCGAAATTCGACCTGACCGACGACAGCGTGGTCTGCATCGTCGGCTCCGGCGCGGGCGGCGGCACGCTGGGCAACGAGCTGGCGCAGAAAGGGATCAACGTGGTGATCCTGGAAGCCGGCGGGCGCTACGAAATCCCCGATTTCATCAACAACGAATGGGAAAGCTTCGGCCAGCTTGCGTGGAAGGACATGCGCACCACGTCGGGCACCTGGCGCGTGGCGCACGATTTCCCGAACCTGCCGGCCTGGATCGTGAAGGCGGTGGGCGGCACCACGACGCACTGGGCGGGCGCGTCGCTGCGTTTCCAGAACTACGAGTTCAAGCCGCGCACCACCTACGGCGCGATCCCGGGCGCGAACCTGATCGACTGGCCGATCGACCTCGCGGACATGGCGCCCTACTACTCGAAGGCCGAGGACAAGATGGGCGTCACCTCGACCAACGGGATTCCGCGGCTGCCCGGCAACAACAACTTCAAGGTGCTGCACGCGGGCGCGACGAAGATCGGCTACAAGGAAGTCCACACCGGCAACATGGCGATCAACAGCCAGCCGCG
>JAFEFJ010000352.1 GCA_018240635.1 Pseudomonadota bacterium
GAGAGGGTGAATAGCCATTTGCCTTGGATTTCTCCACCTCACCCTCCCACCGCTTCGCGGCGGGCCCCTCCCTCTCCCCCCGCATGGCGGGCGGAGAGGGGGGTGAGGGCCTAGCGGGCGGACGCCGCGATGTCGTGGAACAGGCGGGCGGGGAGGCCGCCGCCCTGGACGTTCTTCATCGGCGTGTTGTCGTCGTTGCCGAGCCAGACGCCGATGACGGTGCCGCCAAGGGCGCCGGGCGGGGCGATGCAGCCGATGAACCAGGCGTCGCGGTAGTCCTGCGTGGTGCCAGTCTTGCCGACCACTTCGCGGCCGGGCACGGCGGCGGCGCGACCGGTGCCGCGGGCGACCACCGCGGCCAGCATCCGGTGCATCATCGCGGCGTACTCGGCCTCGATGACCTGGGCGGGGGCGGGGCGGGGCGCGGCTTCCTCGCGGCCGTCGATGCGGGCGGAGTCGATCGCGTAGGGCGCGACGCGCCGCCCGCCGTTGCAGAAAGCGGCGTAGGCGCCGGTCATTTCCAGGAGCCCCACGTCGCCGGTGCCGAGCGCGAGCGAGGCGTCGTTCGGCAGCTTGCCGGCGATGCCGAGCGTGCGGGCGGCGGCGATCACCGCGCGCGGGCCGCCGGCCTGCATCTCCAGCCGCACGGCGGCGGTGTTGATGGACTGCGCCAGCGCCTCCTCGACGGTGATCTGGCCGAGATAGCGGCGCTCGAAATCGGCGGGGCTGTAGCCGCCGACGCGGATCGGCGCATCCAGCACCGTGTCCTCGGGCGTCGCTCCCTTCTCGAGTGCGGCGAGCCAGACGAAGGGCTTGAAGGTGGAGCCGGCCTGCCGGCGGGCCAGCACCGCGCGGTTGAACGGGCTTTGGCGGTAGTCGCGCCCGCCCACCATGGCGCGCACCGCGCCGGTTTCGGCATCGAGCGCCACCACCGCGCCCTGCGTGACGCCCGCCGCGGCGCCCGGACCGTCCAGCAGCGAGACCAGCCGCCCCTCGGCCGCCGCCTGCAGGCGGGCGTCGAGCGTGGTGCGCAGCACGGCGTCCGCGCCCTCGGGGATAAGGGTTCCGGCGCGATCGGCGGCCCAGTCGGCGAACCAGCCGGGGGAGAGCGGCGGCGACGCGGGTAGCGCGATGGCGGCGGCGGCGGCCTGCGCCTGCGCCGCCGTGATGTCGCCCGCCTCCACCATGGCACCGAGCACCTGCTTCGTCCGCGCCACCGCGGCCTCGGGGTTGGCGCGCGGGTTGAAGCGGGAGGGCGCGCGCGGCAGTCCGGCCAGCATCGCCGCCTGCCAGAGCGTGACGCGGCGGGCGGAGACGCCGAAATAGATGCGCGCGGCGGCGTCCACGCCCCAGGCGCCGGAGCCGAGATAGACCCGGTTCAGCCAGATCTCGAGGATCTGCTTCTTGGTGAAGTGCCGCTCCAGCCAGAGCGTGAGCATCAGTTCCTGCGCCTTGCGGCGCAGCGTGCGCGCGTTGCTGAGGAACAGCGTCTTGGCGACCTGCTGGGTGATGGTGGAGCCGCCCTGCACGACCCGGCCCGCGGTGAGGTCGACCCAGACGGCGCGGGCGAGGCCCACGGGGTCGATGCCGGGGTGCTGCCAGAAGCGCCGGTCCTCCACCGCCACGGCGGCTTCGGGCAGGTAGGCGGGCATGTCGGACAGGCGGAGCGGGTCGCCCACCACGTCGCCGAAGGTGGCGATGACGCGGCCCTCGCGGTCCTGCAGCGCGAGGCTTGGGCGGCGCCCGGCATCGAGCGCCGAATCGGGGCGCGGCAGGTCGCGGGCGAGGATCAGCAGCAGCACGACGGCGGCGAGCGCGCCCCAGATCGCCAGGATGAGCGCCCAGCGCAGCAGGCGGAAGCGGCGGCGGGGCTTCGCCGGCGCCTTGGCGCGCGCGCGCGCGGCGCCGGCGCGGGCGGCGGGCTGGCGAGGCGGTTGGGCGGGGGGCTGGGCCGGCGGCCTGGGGGCGCGGCGGCGCCCGGACGCCGTCAGCCGCTGCGTGCGGGACACGGCGTGTGGCTCATCGGGCGAATCGGGAACGGCCGCGGGTCATCGGCGCCGGTATCGCGCGGAATGCGCCTTGCCGTCTCGGTCCGGCTTGCCCAGGATCGGCCAACTGCCGACACCTGGGTGAAGCGAGGAGTTCCGATGAAAGGCATCTTTATCGACGCGGTGGACAACCTGGGGGAGGTTTTCCACAAGATGAAGCAGCCGGACGATCCGCCGATCTCGGTCAACGAGCAGAGCCAGGTGTCCGAGGCGGAGCTTCCCGGCCTGCTGCGCGGCCACCAGTTCGCGCTGGTGGACCATACGCGGATCACGGTGGACGCGGTGCGGCAGGTGCCGGAGTTCAAGCACGTGATCTTCCTGGGCACGGGCGCGCGCAGCTACATGGACCCGGACGCGCTGGCCGAGGTGGGCGTGACGGTCCACACCATCAAGGGTTACGGCGACACGGCGGTGGCGGAGCACACGATCGCGCTGATGTGGGCGGCGGCGCGCGGCATCGCGGCGATGGACGGCGCGATGCGGCATGGCGAGTGGCTGCGCATGAACGGGCCGCAGCTGACCGGCAAGACGATCGGGCTGCTGGGCTTCGGCGGCATCGCGGGCGAGGTTGCGCGGATCGCGGGCGGCGGCGGGATGCGCGTGATCGCCTGGAACCGCACGCCGCGCACGGCGCCCGGTGTTACATTCATGGACGTGGATACACTGCTGGCGGAAAGCGATGTATTGTCGGTGCATTTACTTCTGACCGACGAGACGCGCGGTTTTCTGGACGCTTCTCGACTTGCGAAGCTCCGTAAGGGGGCAATTCTGGTCAATACCGCACGCGGCGCGATAGTGGACGAGGCCGCCATGGTCGCCGCGTTGCAGAGCGGCGCGATTGCGCACGCGGCGCTTGATGTTTTCGACGTGGAGCCGCTGCCGAAAGGACATATACTGTCCACGTTACCAAATGTTACACTAACGGCACATAGCGCGTTCCGGACGCCGGAGGCGAGCGAGACGCTGCTGCGGCGCGCGCAGGACATCGCGAAGCGGATCGCGGCCGGCGGTTGACCGTAAATGTCAAGTCGGGCAACGGGGAGTCGCGTGGCCCGCCTGGCGGAATGGCAGACGCAGCGGACTTAAAATCCGCAGCCCAACGGCGTGGGGGTTCGAGTCCCCCGGCGGGCATGCTTCCCCAAAAGAGCGAGGTTCGTGGCGGAAGCGGCCCAGGGTGCTGATTTTGCAGGCGGAATTACTGTCAGTTCGGCGTTTTCCGCCAAGCCCATGAAGATATGACGAAAACGTGGCGCAGCAATTTTCGGGTCCGCCCTTGCATTCCGCGGACCTACATAATATTGATTTAACTGTGGTGATTC
>JAFEFJ010000353.1 GCA_018240635.1 Pseudomonadota bacterium
GCGACGATCATCGGGCTGCGCGGAAAGGCGATGGCGACCGAGGTCGCGAGCTCGATCCGCGTGCTGCCCATCGCGGCGAAGGCGAGCGGGATGAACGGATCGTTCGCGAGTTCCGGGCACTGGATGACGTCCAGCCCGTCATCCTCCGCCGCGCGCGCGGCCGGGCCGCAGTCCTGCCAGTTCTGGTAAGGCAGAACGCTCGAAACCCGCATCGCCGCTGTCTCCCCCCGGTGCTTGCGGGGGATCGGACCATGCCCGCCGGCGGCGGACAAGGGGCCGGGGTCAGCCCTTGCGCAGCACCAGGCCGGCGGCAGAAAGCATCAGCAGCATGCCGATCGCGTCGAAGACATCGACCGTTTCGCCGAGCACGGTGACGCCCAGCACGACCGCGACGACCGGGCAGACGAAGGCGTAGGAGCCAGTTTTGCTGGCCCCCCAATCGCGCACCAGGATGAAGTAGACGACGGTGGCGCCGAGCGAGCCGGGCAGCAGAAGGAACAGCCACGCCGCCCAGGCCTGCCAGCCCCAGTGCAGCGACATCGCCTGCCAGGCGCCGGGCTCGAAGATCAGCGATGCCACCAGCAGGATCGCGCCGCCCAGGAAGTTCGTCATCGCCGCAACCTCGGTCGGCGGCATGCTGCGCATCAGCGGCAGCGCCATCACCGAGCCGAGCGAGTAGAACAGGCAGCCGGCGATCACGCCGGCGGCGCCCAAAAGCGTCATCGTGTCCATCGTGCCCGATATCACGGCGGGGCCGAACAGGATCAGGATGCCGGCGATTCCGACGCCGATCGCGCCAAGCTGGCGGGTGGTGAAACGCTCCTGCCCGAAGGCGACGCCGAAGCCGAGCAGCGAAATCGGCGTCAGCGCCGAACTGATGACGCCCGCGAGCCCGCTGCCGACATGGCGCAGGCCGTAGAGCATGATCACCGCGTTGAAGGTGATCAGCAGCATGGAGACGAGCAGCAGCCGTCCGAGATGGTTCGGGTTGATGCGCGGCGCCTCGCCCCGCCACCAGCGCCAGGCGATCAGCAGCGCGCCCGCCGTGGTCCAGCGCAGGCCCGAGAAGATGCCCGGCGGCACCACCGACACGCCGACCTTCATGGCCAGCCAGTTGGTGCCCCACACCAGGCAGATGAAAGCGAACAGGAGACGCTGAACGGTCGTCCGGGACAGGGCGAACCGCGGCGTGGCGAGCAGCTGCGAGGCCGACATGAGCGCAACAATCCGGCGGGGATGAGGGTGTATACAGCTACGCCCGCGTCGCCATCCAAGTTATTGGAACATGCCGCGTATCCGAAAACGCCAGGACGACTCCCGCTTCCGTGAGCGGCGGATTAACCCAGTGTCACCAGCAGGCGGCGGCGCCTCCGTGCTTGGACCCTTCCATCAGCGGCGCAATCGGCACTGTCGAAGGACGCAGCCTGAGATCAACGCATTGGGGACGGCGCGAGCGGCGTTCCCACCGCATCGTCCGCGCCCGCTTCGGCGCAGGCGCGGCAGATGCCCTCGGCCTCGATCGTAGCCTTGCTGACGGCGAAACCGGCGCGGCGCGCGGCATCCGCGAGCGCATGGGCGAGCGCATGGTCCTCGATCTCGGTCACCTGGCCGCAGCGGCGGCAGATGAGGAATTGCGCGCCGTGGTCGTGCAGGTCTGCCCCGTGCGCGACGCATCCGACGAAGGCGGAGAGGCTTTCGACGCGGTGGATCAGGCCCTGCTCCAGCAGGAAGTCGAGCGCGCGATAGACCGTGGGCGGGGCGGCGGTGCGGCGGGTATCGCGCAGGCGGGCAAGGATTTCGTAGGCGCCGGTGGGCGCCTCGGTGTCGAGGATCAGCCCGAGCACCTGCCGGCGCAGATCGGTCAGCCGTGCGCCGCGCTCCGCGCAGATCGCATCGGCATGCGCCAGCAGGCGGTCCGTGCGCGGCGAAAACCCGGCAGCGTCCATGCGCCGCATCCTTTTCCACGAGCCGCCGAGACACCAGAATGGCGGCATGAACACCGAAGCACCAAAGATAGCATCCGACTCGGCCGATGCCATGCAGCGGGCGGTGCTGGATGCCGTGCGGTTCGACGCGCAGGGCTTGGTGCCCGCCATCGCGCAGCAGCATGACACCGGCGAGGTGCTGATGATGGCGTGGATGAACGCCGAGTCGCTCAGGGAAACGCTGGCGACGGGACAGGTCTGCTACTTCAGCCGCAGCCGCAACGCGCTCTGGCGAAAGGGGGAAACGTCCGGACAAATCCAGCGATTGCAGGAGCTTCGCGTGGATTGCGACGGCGACACGCTGCTGCTTCTGGTCGACCAGACGGGCGTGGCCTGCCATACCGGGCGCCGGAGTTGCTTCTACCGCGCCGCCACGCCCGATGGACTGGCGGAGATCGCCGCGCCGCAGGTGGCGCCGGAGAAGCTGTACGGGTCGCCCGCGGACCGGTAACGGCCTGGGCGGCGATGGGGCCGGACCGGGGCCGGCCGAGCGCAGGGGACCAGAGACGACCATGCAGCTTCAGGGCGGCGGTTCAGGCGCGCCGGACGCGCCGAAGGACGGCGATGCGGATTTTGATGCGCTGCGCAGCGAGATGCAGCGCGTGCTGGCGGGCGGCGGACCGCTGCCGCCGACGGGCGAGCCCGCGGCGGACCCCGCGGCGCAGCACGCCGCCGCGATGGCGCGCAAGGCCACCGAAGACACCGCCGCGCTGTCCCGGCGCGTCGATCAGGCCGTCGCGTCCACCGAGGACCAGATCAGCCGCCTCGTGGCGGTCCTGCAGCGCAACGCGGCGGGAATGGAGGCGCTGTCGGCGCGCCTGACCCGCCTGGAGCGGGGCGGCATCCGGCGCTTGCTGCTGCCGTTCTTCGTCGTCGGGGTACTGGCGCTGCTCATCGCGATCGCCCTGGTGGCGGAGGAAGGCGGCGCGCCGGCGCTGCTGACCGCCGCGGAAAATGCCGGGACGGCGCTCGTGGACCGCGCCAGGATCCTGGCCGGCGAGCGGCCCCATGCCGACGCCCCTGCTCCGGCCGAAGCCAGCGCGCCCGCAGCCGCGCCGCCGCCGGCCGCATCGCCCGAGCCACCGTCCTCCGCGCCGCCCGCTGCCCCGTCTGCCCCGCAGAGCCTGGCTCCTGCCGCTGCGGCGCCACCCGCGCCTGTGCCCCCGCCCGCCGCCGAGGCAGCGCCCCCGCCGACCCCAGCCGCGCCGACCTCAGCCGCGCCAACTCCAGCCGCGCCGGAGCCGCCCGCTGCCGCCGCGGCGGCGGCAGCAGTTCCCGCCGCGCCGGAGCCGGCGCCGCAGGCGGCGTCGCCTGCGC
>JAFEFJ010000354.1 GCA_018240635.1 Pseudomonadota bacterium
GGGTCGATTACCCGGACGCCGCGCGCGAGCGCGCGATCCTGGCGGCGAAGGCGCCCGGCGTGCCGGCGCAGCTTTCGGCGCAGGTGGTGGCCTTCGTGCAGCGGCTGCGCGGCGCCGACCTGTTCAAGCTGCCGGGCGTGGCCGAGACGATCGACTGGGCGAACGCGCTGACCTACCTGAACCAGCACGAGCTGACCCCGCAGACGGCCGACGAGACGCTGGGCGTTCTGCTGAAATATCAGGATGATATCGCGCGGATCAAAGGCGCGGAGGCAGCCCGCCTGATCTCCGAGGCCAAGGAGGCCGCCGGCTGATGCGCGCGCCGGGCACCCTGCCGGAGGTGCCCGCTTCGGGGACGGGAACGCTCGCCCTGAACGTCGTGCATTTCGCCCGCCTGCTGCGCCGCGCCGGGCTGCCGGTGGGCCCCGCCGAGGCGATCGCCGCCGAGCAGGCGCTGGCGGCGGTGGATATCGGCGACAAGGTGCAGGCGCGCACCGCGCTCGCCGCCGCGATGATCCACCGCCACGAGCACCGGGAGGTGTTCGACCACGCCTTCGCCCTGTTCTGGCGCGACCCGACGGCGCAGACCTCGGCCGCCATCGCGGCCTTGATGGAGGCGGGCAAGGAGAAGCGGCAGGAGAAGGCGCCGCCCGCCGCGCGGCGCGTGGCCGAGGCGATGACCCCCGCCCGCCAGCCGCGCGAGCAGCCGAAGGACGAGCCGCCGCAGATCGACGCGGTGCTGACCGTGTCCGAGCGCGAGCGGCTGCAGCAGATGGATTTCGAGGCGATGAGCGCCGCCGAGATCGAGAACGCCAAGCAGGAGATCAGGCGGCTCGTGCTGCCGCTCGATCTGCGGCGGACGCGGCGGCACCGGCCGAACGACGCGGGGCCGCGCATCGACCTGCGGCGCACGCTGCGCGACAGCCTGCGCCAGGGCGGCGAGGTGCTGACGCTGGCGCGCACCAGCGCGGTGACGCGCCCGCCGCCGCTGGTGGTGCTGTGCGACATCTCCGGCTCGATGGCGCGCTACGCGCAGATATTGATGCATTTCCTGCACGCGGTGACGAACGACCGCGACCGCGTGAGCGTGTTCCTGTTCGGCACGCGGCTGTCCAACATCACGCGCCAGTTGCGCCACCGCGACGCCGAGGTGGCGTTCCAGATGGTGGCGCACGCGGTGCCCGACTGGTCCGGCGGCACGCGCATCGGCGAGGCGCTGGAGCAGTTCAACCGCTTCTGGGCGCGGCGCGTGCTGGGCCAGGGCGCGGTGGTGCTGCTGATCAGCGACGGGCTGGACCGCGACGGGGCGAAGGGGCTGGCGGAGAACATGGACCGGCTGCACCGGTCCTGCACGCGGCTGATCTGGCTGAACCCGCTGTTGCGATGGTCGGGCTTCGAGCCCAAATCCCAGGGCATCCGCGCGATGCTGCCGCATGTGGACGAGTTCCGCCCGATCCACAATCTCAACAGCCTGCGCGCGCTGATCGACCTGTTGTCCAAGCCCGCCGGGCCGCGCTTCGCCGCGCCGGGGGCGTCACCAGCGATGGAAAGAATTGCATCATGAGCAGCGTGGAAGCCGAGGATGTGATGTCGGTGGCCGCGACCTGGGCCGCCGCGGGGGAGCAGGTGGCGATCGCCACCGTGACCGAGACCTGGGGCAGCTCGCCCCGCCCCGCCGGCAGCCAGATGGCGGTGACGAAGTCGGGCCGCATGGCCGGATCGGTCTCCGGCGGCTGCATCGAGGGCGCGGTGGCCGACGCCGCAATGAAGACAATCGACACCGGCGCGCCGCAGTTGCTGGATTTCGGCATCACCAACGAGCGCGCCTGGGAAGTGGGCCTGGCCTGCGGCGGCAAGCTGAAGGTGTTCGTGGAGAAAGTCTCGTGACGCCGCTGATCCTGAAGGCGATCCAGGAGGCCAAGGCGGCCGGCCGCGCGGTGGTGCTGGCGACCAACCTCTCCGACGGCACGCAGATGCTGCTGCCCGCGCCGGACGCGCCGGGCAGCCTCGCGCATCAGGCGCGGCTCGCGCTGGAGGCGGACGAGAGTCGCACCGTGCGGCTGGGCGAGACCGACTGGTTCCTGCACGTCCACAACCCGAAGCTGCGGCTGATCGTGGTTGGCGCGGTGCATATCGCGCAGGCGCTGGTGCCCTTCGCCGCCGCGACCGGCTTCGCCGTCACCGTGGTCGATCCGCGCCGGTCCTTCGCCACCGACGAGCGCTTCCCCGACGTGACCGTTTCGACCGAGTGGCCGGACGAGGCGATGGACGCGCTGAAGCCCGACCTGCGCACGGCGGTGGTGACGCTGACGCACGATCCGAAGCTGGACGATCCGGCGCTGGACCGCGCGCTGAAGTCGGAGGCGTTCTATATCGGCGCGCTGGGCTCCCGGAAGACGCACGCGGCGCGGCTGAAGCGGCTGCGCGAGCTGGGCCACGACGAGGCGGCGCTGGCGCGCATCCGCGGCCCGGTGGGCTTGAACATCGAGGCGGTGACGGCGCCGGAGATCGGGCTGTCGATCATCGCGGAAATCGTGGCGGCGCGGCGCGGCTCGCCGCTCGGGCAGAAGCAGGCCGAGAAACAGGCGGCATGAGGTTCGGCCCCGTTCCGCTGGACGAGGCGAAGGGCGCGATCCTGGCGCATTCGCAGCGGACGGCGGAGCGGATGATCCGCAAGGGCACGGTGCTGGACGCCGCCGCGATCGCGGCGCTGCGCGCATCCGGCATCGCGGAGGTGATCGCCGCACGGCTCGATCCCGGCGACGTGCCGGAGGACCTGGCGGCGGACCGGCTGGCGGACGCGATGCTGTCGCCCGGCATCGGGCGGACGCGGGCGGCGACGGGGCGGGTGAACCTGACCGCCGAGGCGGCGGGGCTGTTGCGCGTGGATGCCGGCAAGATCGACCGGCTGAACGCGGTGGGCGAGGCGCTGACCATCGGCACCCTGCCCGATTACGCGGTGGTCGCGCCCAAGGACATGATCGCCACCATCAAGGTGATCCCGCTGGCGGTGCCGGGCCACGAGCTTGAAGTGGCCGAGACGATGGCGCGCCAGAGCGGCCCAGGGGGCGGCCCGGCCATCGCGGTGCATCCGTTCCGCCCGCTGCGCGTCGGGCTGGTGGCGACCGAGCTGCCCGGGCTGAAGGACAGCGTGATCGCCAAGACCGAGCAGGTGACGCGCGGGCGGGTGGAGGCGCTGACCGGCAGCCTGCTGCCGCCGCTGCGCTGCGCGCACGCGGAGGCGCCGATCGCCCGCGCGCTCGATGACCTGATCGCGCAGGGCGCCGACCT
>JAFEFJ010000355.1 GCA_018240635.1 Pseudomonadota bacterium
GCGCGCTCGGCCTCGGTCGGCATCCGGTACTGCTTCGCCGGGCGGACGAGGTCCTGGTAGTAGGCGATGGCGTGGCCCACGAGCTTGTCGAGGAACGGCATCGTCTCGGGCGAGGCGCCGGGGCTGTAGCGGCGGATGAAGCCCCAGAGAATCCCGGGCGTTTCGGCGTTGGCGACGCTGGCGAGGTTGAGCAGCATCGCGAAGGACACCGGCGTCGCGGCGTCGTTCGGCACGCGCCCGGCGTGGATGTGCCAGGCGGGATTGGTGCGCCGCTCGTCCTCGGGCTGGGCGGCGAGCTTGGCGGCATTGGCGACGTATTCGTCGACCGCGCGCGGGATGACGTCGAAATAGAGCCGCTTGGCGCGCTGCGGCGCCTGGTACATGAACTGCGCGAGGCTCGCGGGCGGCGCGTAGCGGAGCCACTCGTCCACCGAGAGGCCGTTGCCCTTCGACTTGCTGATCTTCTGGCCGTTCTCGTCGAGGAACAGCTCGTAGGTGAGCGGCTCGGGCGGCGGGCTGCCGAGGATGCGGCAGATGCGGCTGGAGAGCCGCACGCTGTCGATCAGGTCCTTGCCCGACATCTCGTAATCGACGCCGAGGGCATGCCAGCGCATCGCCCAGTCGGCCTTCCATTGCAGCTTGCACTGCCCGCCCGTCACGGGCGTCTCGAACGCCTCGCCGCTGTCGGGATCGCGCCACGCGACGGTGCCGGCGGCGGGATCGATGCGCTCCATCGGCACCTGCATCACGACGCCGGTGCGCGGATGGATGGGCAGGATGGGCGAATAGGTGGCGCGGCGCTCCGGCCCGAGCGTGGGCAGGATCACCTCCATCACCGCGTCGTAGCATTCCAGGACGCGAATCAGTGCCGCGTCGAAGCGGCCTTCTGCGTAGTAGGCGCTGGCGGAGGCGAATTCGTATTCGAAGCCGAACCCATCGAGGAAGGCGCGCAGGCGGGCGTTGTTGTGCGCGCCGAAGCTGTCGTGCGTGCCGAAGGGATCGGGGATGCGGGTCAGCGGCTTGCCGAGATGCTGCGCCAGCATCTCCTTGTTCGGCACGTTGTCCGGCACCTTGCGCAGCCCGTCCATGTCGTCGCTGAAGGCGAGCAGTCGGGACGGAAGGCCGGTCAGTTCCGTGAAGGCGTGGCGCACCCAGGAGGTGCGCGCCACCTCGCCGAAGGTGCCGATATGCGGCAGGCCCGAGGGGCCGTAGCCGGTCTCGAACAGCGCGTGGTCCTTGCCCGACAGCGCGAGACGGCGGGCGACCTTGGCCGCTTCCTCGAACGGCCAGGCCTTGCGCAGCGCAGCCCCATCCGGCGCGGCCCCATCTTGGGGCGCGGCCTTGCCTGCGGAGGCGTCTCGAAGTGTTGCGGACATGCGGGCGAACCTAGAAACGCGGTCATGCTTGGTCAATCAGCCGCTGGTCTTATAGTCCGTCCATGAATTCGGCCGCGAATCCCGCCGCACCGCAGCATGGCGGGCCGCGCCGCGCCGCGCCGCAGCTTGCGCTGCCCCCGGCGCCGGCGGTGGTGGCAGGTGCGGGGCTCGCGGCGCTGCTGCTGCCGGACGGGGAGCTGTGCGCCGGGCCGCCGCCCGGCATCGCCGCGCGGCTGGAGACGCTGGATCCGCCGATGCTGGTCCATGCCCCGGCGACGCTGCGCCGCCTGGGGCTGCGCGCCCGCCCGGCCTACGACCTGCTGGAGCTGTTCGCCTTCGTGCTGCCCGGCCGCTCCGCCGCGCCGACGCCGCTCGGGTTGGCGCTCGCGCTCGACCTCGATGCGCCGGCGCGCGGGGTGGAGGCGGCGGCGGGGCTGCTGCCGCGGATCGGGTTCGAGCTGCTGCGCCGGCTGGCGGCGGGGCGGCACAGCCCGGCCAACCGGGGCGCCGCCGCGCTGGCCGCGCGGCTGGAGCGCGCGGGCTGGGGCTGGGCGCCCTTCGTGCTGGACGCGCTGGGCGAGCCGGACGCGCAGCCATCCATGGACCCGCTCAAGGTCTGGCGGCTGCTGCCGGAATGGCAGGAGACGGCGCCGCCGCCCCCGCCTTCGTCCCACCCCGTCACGGAAGCGGCGGCGCGGCGGAGGCTCGCGGAAATGCTGGGGCCGGAGGCAGAGCAGCGGCCCGGCCAGGCGGACTACGCGGGCGCGGCGGCGGCGGCCTTCGCGCCCCGGCAGGCGCGCGGCGAGCCGCATCTTGTGCTGGCGGAGGCGGGCACCGGCACGGGCAAGACGCTGGCCTATGTCGCGCCCGCGAGCGTGTGGGCGGAGACCAACAACGGGCCCGTGTGGATCAGCACCTTCACCCGCCACCTGCAACGCCAGATCGACGCCGAACTGGCGCGCCTGTTCCCCGACCCCGCCGAGCGCCGGCGCCGCGTCGTGGTGCGCAAGGGGCGCGAGAACTACCTGTGCCTGCTGAACCTGGAGGACGCGGTGGCGGCGGCGGGCGGGCTCGCGCAGTCCTCGCTGATCCCGCTCGCGCTGATCGCGCGCTGGGCGATGGCGACATCCGACGGCGACATCCAGGGCGGCGATCTGCCGGGCTGGATGGCGGAGCTGTTCGGCCCCGTGCTGATCCTGGGACTGGCGGACCGGCGCGGCGAGTGCATCCACGCTGCCTGCCCGCATTGGCGGCGCTGCTTCGTGGAGCACACGATCCGCCGCGCCCGCACCGCGCAGCTGGTGATCGGCAACCACGCGCTGGTGATGGCGCAGGCGGCCTGGGGCGGGCTGGACGAGGCGACCGTGCCGGTGCGCTACGTCTTCGACGAGGGGCACCACATCTTCGACGCCGCCGACGCCGCCTTCTCGGCCGCGCTGTCGGGCACCGAGACGGCCGAGCTGCGGCGCTGGCTGCTGGGCGCCGAGGGCGGGCGGTCGCGCGCGCGGGGGCTGCGGCGGCGGCTCGACGATCTGGTGTCGGGCCGGGCGGAGCTGGAGACGCCGCTGGAGGCCGCGTTGCAGGCGGCGCGCGCCCTGCCCGCCCCCGGCTGGACGGCGCGGCTGGCCGAGGAAGGGCCGGAGCTGGCGGGGATCGAGGCCGGGCGGCCCAACCCGACCGAGGCCTTCCTGCGGCTCGCGCGGCGGCAGGTGCTGGCGCGGCTGGAGGGCGACGCGCCGCTGCCCGCCGGCACGGTGGAGACCGACCTGTTCCCGACCGGCCCCGGACTGACCGAGGCGGCGGAGGCGCTGGCGCGCGCGCTTTCCCGCATCGCCGAGCCGCTGGCGACGCTGCGCGCGCGGCTTGCGGAGCGGCTCGACGCGGAGGCGGAGGAGATGGACGCCGCCGG
>JAFEFJ010000356.1 GCA_018240635.1 Pseudomonadota bacterium
GGCGAGCGAGCCGACATCGTTCGTGGTGCCGGAGCTGCCGGCGGGCGCCTGCATCGTGAAGCACCACACCGCGCCCGAGATCGTGGTGTGGGGCCGCGTGACCGACCTGGACGGCGCGCCGCTGGCCGGTGCCACGGTGGGCGCGTGGCAGACCGACGAGAACGGACTCTATGACCTTCAGGTGGAAGGCGGCGCCGAGATGGACATGCGCGGCACGTTCCGCACGGATGCCGAGGGCCGGTATCATTTCCGCACGGTGCGGCCGCTGGGCTACTCGATCCCGATGGATGGGCCGGTGGGCAGGCTGGTCCACGCGCAGGGGCGGCATGGGTTCCGCCCGTCGCATATCCACATGCTGGTCGGCGCGCCGGGGCACCGGGAGCTGGTGACGGCGCTCTATTTCGGCGACGACGCGCATATCGCGAGCGACACGGTGTTCGGCGTGTCGCGCTCGCTGGTGGTGGGGATCGCGCAGAACGATCCGGCGGCGCCGATCCAGGGGATCGGATCGGTGCGCTACGACTTCCGGCTGGCGAAGGCGCAGGGCGACGGCGACGGCCGCGTGGGCGCGGACCCGGCGGCGTTCGGCAAGGCGGCGGAGTAGCGGGGGCTGCACTCCCGCGAACCGCTACGCAAAACCCCTTATCGCGCCAAGGGCGGTGGATGTGTTCTGGTTATGTTCATGTCCACTTCCCCCTCCCTCCCCTCCTCCGTCGGTGCCGCCGGTCGCAATGCGCCGGTGCGCGGATGGCGGGCGTGGGTGCTGCTGCTGACCGGCGTGCTGGAGGGGCTGCTGACGATCGGCGTGGACCTGTCCGAGATCATCGGGGCGCGGGCGATAACGGAGGTGGCGAAGGGCCGGACCCGAAACGTCGAGGCGTGGGTGCGGCTCGCGCGGCTGATGCAGCGGATGGCGCTGCTGTGCCTTTGGCTGGAGGAAGGCAATCGGCCGCCGCGACTGGGCGGCGTGGCCGCGGCGCGGCTGGGCGACGTGGCCGCGGCGCCCCCGGCCGGGCGAGCCCCTCCCGATCCGCCCGCGCCTGCCTCCCCGGCGACGGACGCCGCGCCGCCCGAACCCGGCGTCGCGGCCAGCGACGCGCCGCGGAGGCAGCGGAGCGGCGACCGATGGTACGCACGGATGCGCGCCGAGTTCGCGCGGCGGCCGATCGAGGAATTCCTCGCCCGGCTGCGTCTGGCGCTGTCCGACGCCGCGCGGCGCGCGGGCGTGCCGGAAGTGATGGAGCGCGTCGAGGAACTGCTGGACCGCGCCCGCGGCTTGCTTGCAGCGATGCCGGCGGGCGGGCGCACGCCGAAGGGGTGGCGGACGCAGCCGCACGTTGCCGCGGACCCGTGCAACGCGGAGCCTTTACAAACCCGGTGGGACGGCGCCGCTTTTTGCGCCTAGCGGGGGCTGCCGCATACAAGCGTGCTATTTATTGCGATTTCGTTATAAGTTTACTCGGGAGCGACCGCGCGGGTGCGCAGGTCGAGGACGAGGCGGGCCGCGGCGATGTCCTCCACGGCGATGCCCACCGACTTGAACACGGTGGTCGTGCCCGGCGGGGGCGGCGGGCGGAGCCCGGCCAGCACCTCGCCCAGTTCGGCATGGATCGTGGCGCCGGATAGGATCACGTCGCCCGACTCCTTCAGGACCGCCTCGCGCGAGTCCACAACGAGCGCGGAGGCCATCACCTCGTCATCCAGCTCCCGCCAAGTGGGGCGCGGCGAGCCGACGGCGGCGACGAATGCGCCGGGGCGAAGCCACACGCCCTTCAGGATCGGGACCTGCGAACTGGTTGCCGTGAGCACGATGTCGGCGCCGCGCACCGCGGACTCGGCGTCCATCGCCGCCGCGCCGTAGGCTTCCGCGAAACGGTGCGCGTGCGCGGGGGTGCGGCTCCAGACCCGCACCTCCTGCAGCTGCGGGCGGACGCGGCGCAGCGCCTTCAGGTGCGCGGCGGCCTGCACGCCGCTGCCGATCAGCGCCAGCACGCGGCTGTCGGGCGGGGCAAGGCGGCGCGCCGCCACGGCGGAGACCGCGGCGGTGCGCATCTCCGTGATAAGCCGACCGTCCATGACGGCGAGCGGCTCGCCGGTGTCGGGCCGGAACAGAAGGATCATGGCGTTGTGGGTCGGCACGCCCGTGCCCGCGTTCGCCGGGTAGAAGGTGACGAGCTTCAGCCCCATCGCCCACTCGGCGGCGGCCGGCATGATGCCGAGGAAGCGGCGGTGTTCCTCGATGGGGATCACGTTGCGGACCGGCTGCTTCACCTCGCCGCGCGAGAAGGCGGCGAGCGCGGCCTCCATCGCGTCGATCAGCGGATCCCAGCCGAGCACCTCGGCGACGGCGGCTTCGTCGAAGAAGGGGATCATTGGCGCTCCCTTTCGAACTTGCTCCAACCGCTTCGGATGGCGTGAACCTAGCGGCCCAATTCGGGAAAGTCCTCCTCGCGGAATTCGGCGGCGGGGCGTTTGCCTTCCGCAGCCAGCGCCTGTTCGGCCTGGCGCAGTTCGACGCGGCGGATCTTGCCGGAGATGGTCTTGGGGAGGTCCGAGAACTCGATGCGGCGGATGCGTTTGAACGGCGCCAACCGTTCGCGCAGGTGGCGGAAGATCGACAGCGCCGTGTCGCGGTCGGGCGCGGCGCCGGCGGCGAGGATGACGAAGGCCTTGGGCACCGCGAGGCGCACCGGATCGGGCGCGGGGACCACCGCCGCCTCGGCGACCGCGGGGTGCTCGATCAGCACGCTTTCCAGCTCGAACGGGCTGATCCGGTAGTCGGAGGCTTTGAACACGTCGTCGGCGCGGCCGACATAGGTGATGTAGCCTTCCTCGTCGCGCGCGCCGACGTCGCCGGTGCGGTACACGGGACCTTCCAGCCCGCGCAGCGTGCCGTCCTCCTGCTGGTAGCCCTGCATCAGCCCGGACGGGCGCGGATCGAGAACGACGCAGATCTCGCCTTCGGTCGCGGCACGGTCGTCCACGTCGAGCAGTTCGATGCGGTAGCCGGGCATCGGGCGGCCCATCGAGCCGGATTTGAGCGGCGCGCCGGGCGGGTTGCCGACGAGCAGCGTGGTTTCGGTCTGGCCGTAGCCGTCGCGCACCGTGAGGCCCCAGGCGGCGCGCACCTGGTCGATCACCTCGGGGTTCAGCGGCTCGCCCGCGCCGCAGACCTCGCGCAGGCTGGTCTTCCAGGATTTCAGGTCCTGCTGCACGAACATGCGCCAGACGGTGGGCGGCGCGCAGATCGTGGTGACGCCGTTGTCGCGGATGG
>JAFEFJ010000357.1 GCA_018240635.1 Pseudomonadota bacterium
CGCGCGCGATCCGGTATAGCAGAAGCCGCCGCACCCGGTGGCCGTCGGGCACGGCCGGATTGTCGAAGTCGCCGTCCGGGCGCATGCCCAGCCGCTCCATCACCTGCACCGACGCCAGGTTCTGCGTCGCGGTGAAGGCGACGATCTCGGCAAGCCCGGCGGGGCCGAAGCCGTAGGCGAGCGCGGCGCGCGCCGCCTCGGTGGCAAAGCCTTGGCCCCAATACGGACGCGCGAGCCGCCAGCCGATCTCCACCGCCGGGGTGAAGCGCGCCTGAAAGCGTACCGGCGCGATGCCGACGGCGCCGATCAGGGGCGCGATGCCCGGCGCTTCCACGGCCCAGAAGCAGAACCCGTGCGCGGCGAGGTATTCGTGCTGGCGCTGCGCGAAGGCGTCGCTCTCGGCGCGCGTGAGCGGCGCGGCGAAATGCCGCATCGCCTCGGGATCCGCATTGAGCGCGGCGAGCGGTTCGAGATCGCTTTCCCGCCACGGGCGCAGCACCAGCCGGGATGTTTCGAGCTGCATCGGCCGGTCAGCGCGGGCGCAGCCGGAACGGCGGCGCGTGGTCGGGCTGCGTCGTGACGACCGCGACCGGCAGCACCGGGCGGCGATCCGCCAGTTCCACCTGGAACGACTTCATCGTCGCGCCCAGCGCGAGCGCCGCCTCGGCCAGCGCGAACTGCGCGCCCACGCAGACGCGCGGGCCGGTGCCGAAGGGCAGGTAGGCGAAGCGCGGCGGCGGCGGCGCGTCCGGCATGAAGCGCGAGGGATCGAGCGCGTCGGGGTCGCGCCACAGCCGCCGGTGGCGGTGCAGCACCCAGGGCGCGATCAGCAGCAGCGCGCCCGCCGGAATGTCGATGCCGCCCGCGCGGTCGGCGGCCTGCGCCTGCCGCGCCATCGTGAAGGCGGGCGGGTAGAGCCGCAGCGTCTCGTTCACCATCGCGCGCGTGCGCACGAGCTTGCCGAGCGTCGCCGCGGCGTCGTCCTCGGCGAAGGACAGCGCCGACGCTTCCGCCGCCAGCGCCTCCTGCTCGGCGGGCGCCTGCGCGAGCAGGGTCAGCGCCCAGAACAAGGTGACGGCGGTGGTTTCGTGGCCGGCCAGGATCAGCGTTGCGACCTGATCGCGCAGTTGCTCGTGGCTGAAGCCCGCGCCGGTTTCCGGATCGCGCGCGGCCATCAGCAGGTCGAACAGGTCGCGCGGCGCGTCGGAAGCGGGCGCGGCAAGGCGCGCCTGCATGATCTCGTCCATCAGCGCCATCCAGCGGCGCGAGAACCGGCGGCGGCCGAAATCGCGCGGCGCGGGGATGCCGGGCGGCAGCAGCATGTCCAGAAGGTGCGGGCGGGCGTGCTTCTGCGCATAGACGTTCAGCGCCGCGCGCATCTGCTCGCCGTAGCGCGTGACTTCGAGCGAGAACATCGAGCGGCCCGCGATGTCGAGCGCGAGCGTCTGCATCGCGGCCAGCAGATCAACCGGCGCGCCCGCGGCCGCGCGCAGGCGCGCGACGGCATCCTGCGTGCAGGCGGCGATGTGGCGGGCGAGCATCGGGATCACGCGGGGCGCGAGCGCGGGCGCGATGGTGCGGCGCTGGAGGCGCCAGTCGTCGCCCTCGCTCAGCAGCAGCCCGCGTCCGGTGATCGGCCGAAGGATGCGGATGCTGGCGGCGGTGCGAAGATAGTTTCCCGGGTTATCGACCAGGATGCGGTGGATCGCATCGGGATCGTTCACAAGCAGCCGCTCGCGCCCGAGGAAGCTCTGGCGCAGGACGTTCGTTTCGTACGCTTCCTCCGGCCACATCGTGAGCGCGTTGGTGCGCACCGCGCGCAGGAAGCGCGGGAAGGACAGCGCGGCCGCCGGTGGCGCGGGCCGCGCGGGGATCAGCAGCGACTGCGTGGACATGCGGGGCAGGGTAGCGCCTCGGCCGGGCGCATGCCAGAAACGCGGAAAGCCGCCCGCGGAGGGAGCCGCCCAGGGGACAGCCGCTCTGGCGCCCTGGCCGCCGGTCGGTATGATCGCCGCCGGAGTTGGGCGGGACAGAGGGGAGCAGTCTATGAGCTTGAAGGGCAAATCGTACATCGTGGGTGCGTTCGAGCACCCAACGCGCAAGGCGCCGGACAAGTCGGTTGCGCAGCTTCATGCCGAATGCGCCAAGGGCGCGCTCGAGGATGCGGGCCTGACCAAGGACGACGTGGACGGGTATTTCTGCGCGGGCGACGCGCCCGGCATGGGTCCGCTGTCGATGGTGGACTACATGAACCTGAAGGTGCGTCATGTGGACAGCACCGATATCGGCGGTTCGTCCTACCTGATGATGGTGGCGCACGCGACCGAGGCAATCGCCGCCGGCCGCTGCAACATCGCGCTCTGCACGCTGGCGGGGCGTCCGCGCAGCGAGGGCCAGGCGACCGGCACCGCGGCGCGCGCCGGCAACCCCGCGCAGCCGGACATGATGTTCGAATATCCGTACGGCCCGACCGTGGTGAACATGTATGCCATGTGCGCCGCGCGGCATATGTATGAATACGGAACGACCAGCGAGCAGCTCGCCTGGATCAAGGTCGCGGCCAGCACGCACGCGCAGTACAACCCGCACGCCATGCTGCGCGACGTCGTCACGGTCGAGGACGTGGTGAACTCGCCGATGGTCTCCACGCCGCTGCACCGGCTGGATTGCTGCGTCATCAGCGACGGCGGCGGCGCGCTGATCGTGACGAAGCCGGAAATCGCCAAGTCGCTGAAGCGCCCGCTGGTGAAGGTGATCGGCATGGGCGAGGCCCCGAAGGGCCAGATGGGCGGCCAGGTCGATCTGACCTATTCCGGCGCGCGCTACTCCGGCGCCGCGGCGTTCGAGATGGCGGGCGTGAAGCACTCCGACATCAAGTACGCGTCGATCTACGACAGCTTCACGATCACGGTGCTGATGCAGATCGAGGATCTGGGCTTCTGCGAGAAGGGCCAGGGCGGCAAGTTCGTCTCCGACGGCAACCTGATCTCCGGCGTCGGCAAGCTGCCGTTCAACACCGATGGCGGCGGGCTCTGCAACAACCACCCGGCCAACCGCGGCGGCATCACCAAGGTGATCGAGGCGGTGCGGCAGGCGCGCGGCGAGGCGCATCCGAAGGTGCAGGTGCCCAACCACGACATCGTGCTGGCGCACGGCACCGGCGGGTCGCTCGGCACGCGCCACGGCAGCGCCACGCTCATCCTGGAGAGGGAGTGATCGACATGGCCGATTTCAAGCAGCGCACCGTTCCCTT
>JAFEFJ010000358.1 GCA_018240635.1 Pseudomonadota bacterium
GCCCATGATGAGCTTCATCACGGTGGACTTGCCCGACCCGTTCGGCCCGATCAGCCCCAGGATCTCGCCCGGGCGGATGTCGAAGCCGATGTCGTTCACCGCCACCAGCCCGCCGAAGCGCTTCACCAGTCCGCGCACTTCCAGGCGCGGCTTCGCGCCCGCCGCGGTCGCGCTCATCGGCGCCGGCATGTCGTTCATGGCGCCTCTCCTTCCTTCGGCTGGCGCACGCGCAGCGCGTATCCCAGGAACCCGTCGGGGAACAGCAGGATCACCGCCAGCGCCACCGCCGACACGACGAAGGTGTTGAGCTGCCCCAGCGGACGCAGCAATTCGTTCGCCAGCACCAGGAACACCGCGCCGATGGCGGCGCCCAGGATCGTCCGCCTGCCGCCCAGCACGGCGGCGATGATGATCTGCACGCCGATCGAGATGTTGATCACCGTGTCGACGGAGGCGGCGCCCATGTAGAAGATCAGCATTCCGCCCGCGAGGCCGGAGAACAGCGCGCTCACGCAGAACGCGAACAGCTTGTGCTTCGTCACGTTGAAGCCCAGCGCCGCCGCCTCCACCGCGTCCTGCCCGCTGGCCTGCAGGATCAGCCCCACCGCCGAGCGCGACAGGCCGAACAGGATGATCGCCGAGAAGATCAGGAAGCCCAGGCTGATCCAGTAATTCGTGGTCGTGTCGATGGAAAGCACGTCGGGCACCGTCATGCCGATCTCGCCGCCCGTAACGGAGGCGAAGATCACGATGAAGTTCTGCAGCAGCAGCACCGCGACCAGCGTCATCAGGCCGAAATAGGGCCCGCGCAGCCGCAGCGCCGGCAGCGCCAGCAGCACGCCGCCCGCGACCGCCATCGCGCCGCCCGCGATCAGGCAGAGGGGGATGCCGAAGCCGTGGCTGTTCATGATCGCCGCCGTATAGGCGCCGAGCCCGATCAGGAAGGTCGGCCCGAAATTCACCTCGCCCGCGAACCCGAACAGCAGGTCCCACGACATCGCGAAGACGCCGAAATAGTAGGACACCGTCAGCACGCCGATCAGGTACGCGCCCAGCCATGCTGGCGCGGAGGCGGCAATGACGGCGCAGAGCAGCGCGACCCAGAAGCCGGGGGAACGCAGAAGTTTCGTCATTGTGCGTGCCCCCTCACCGCCGTCCCAGGATGCCCTGCGGGCGCGTGTAGACCACCAGCACCAGCAGCAGCAGCGCCGGGATCGGGCGCAGCGTCGGCGCGATCAGGTAGGCGGTCATCGTCTCCAGGTAGCCCACGATATAGGCCGCCAGCAGCGAGCCCGAGACGCTGCCCAGCCCGCCAAGCACCACGATCGAGAAGGCGCTCGCGGTCAGCTGCCCGGCATTGGCGGAACTGACGCCCAGGAAGGACGCCAGCAGCACGCCCGCGATGCCCGCCAGCACGCCGTAGATCGTCCAGACAAGCAGGTAGATGCTGGAGAGTTCGACGCCGAGCAGCGTCAGCCCGCGCGGGTTCATCGACGCCGCCAGCAGCGTCTTGCCCGCCCGCGTGCGGTTCACAAGCTGCCACAGCAGCCCGATGATCACCCAGGACAGGATGGCGATCATCACCTCGTTCACAGGCGTGCGCACGCCCAGGATGTTCACCACGCCCGGGAACAGCGGCTTCATCGTCACCGGGTTGTCGGTGAACAGGTAGTCCGAACCGACCTGGATCATGATCCCCCAGAGCAGCGTGCCGGTCAGCACGAAGATCTCGGTCTCCTCCGATGGGATCGCCCTGGACCGCTGGATCGGCCGCACCACGACGAAATACGTCGCATAGGCCGCGAGCAGCCCGGACACGATGCCGGCCAGCGTGCCGAGATAGGTGCCGAAGCCGAGCTCGCCGGCGGAGAACCAGCCGAGCAGCGCCGCCACCACCATGATCGCGCCGTGCGAAAGGTTCAGCACGCCCGAGACGCCGAACATGAGCGTGAAGCCCACCGCGCCGAGCGCGTAGAGGGAGCTGATCGCGAAGCCGTCGATCAGGATCTGCAAGCCAAGCTGCATGTCGGTCGTCCAGGTCCGCTGGCTGAAGGCGGCGCGTGCGGGCGCCGCAAGGGGCGGCCGAAACGGCGACGACGGCCCGGATCGCGCCGGGCCGCCGTCCCGTGCCGGTCAGGCCGTCAGTTGGTCGAAGCGGGCAGCTTCACGAAGGACGGGAACTTCAGCTTCCCCGTGCACTCCGGATCGGGCCACACGCAGACCTGCTTGCCGTCCTGCCATTGCAGCGCCACGCCCGCGATATACTGCTTGCCGTACTTGATCGCGTGGGTGAACTGATCGTCCTTGCCGTAGAACTGCACGCGGCCGAGCGTGCCGACATAGTCGGTCTTCTCAAGCGCATCCACGAGCTTGTCCGGGTCGGTCGATCCGGCGCGCTTGATGGCGTCGGCGATGTAGTACACCTCGTCGTACGTCGTGTACCCGTCATAGGCGGGCGAGCTGCCGTAGCGCGCCGTGTAGGCGTTGGTGAACGGCACCGTCTTCGGCGTGATCGCCACGCCCGGCGCTGCGGCGGATGCGGTGATCACGCCCTCGGTCGCGCCGTTGGTGTCCTTCCAGAAGGTGCTTGTCGTCGCCTGCGAGCTTTGTCCGGCCATCGGCTGCGGCACCTGCTGGTCATGCCACTGCACCGTCGGCTGCACGCCCACATGGCTGATGCCGGTGATGATCGTGTCGGGCTTCTTCGCTTCGATCTGGCGGAAGATCGGCGTGAAGTCCGTGGTGTCCGGGTTGAAGCGGATGTGATCGAGCACTTCCAGGCCCGCCTTCGGCAGGCATTCCAGGTAGCGCGCATCCAGCGGCGTGGTCCACGCCGCGTCCTCGCTCATCACCACGGCGGACTTCATGTGCAGGCCGTTCACCAGCAGGTCGTGCGAGTAGTCGCAGATCGACTGCGCGATGAAGGCCGAGGTCAGCCAGCCGTGGAACATGTACTTGAAGCGGTCGTAGTTGTCATGGACCTGCTTCGAGATGTCGTTGCTCGCCGCGCCCGGGGTGATCGTCGGCATCTTCAGCCGCGCCGCCCAGGGCTCGATCGCCAGCACCACCTCGCTGATGTAGCTGGTGATGACCGCGTTCACCTTGTCGTCGTTCACCGCGCGCTGATAGGCGCGCACCGCGTCGGCGGCGGAGGAATGATCGTCATAGGCAACGATCTGGATCTGCCGGCCGTTCACGCCGCCCGCCTTGTTGATCTCCTCGGCGGCCATCTGCGCG
>JAFEFJ010000359.1 GCA_018240635.1 Pseudomonadota bacterium
GCAGGCGGCTGGGAACGAGTGACGGGATGCGTTATTGCGAAGCATTCTCAATTGGACTAGGGTGCCTTCAACGAACCTTCCGGAGTCACCGTCGATGCGCCGTCGCCTCGCCCTTTTCGCCGTGCTGTCCCTCGCGGCTCCGCTCGCCGCGCTGCCGTACCGCCCGGCCGCCGCCGCGGATGCGCCCGACGTGAAGCTGACGCTGAAGGACCACACGTTCAGCCCCGCCGAGGTCACCATCCCGGCCAATACGCGCGTGAAGTTCCTGGTCACCAACGCCGACCCCACCGCCGCCGAGTTCGAGAGCGACGACTTCAAGGCGGAGAAGCTGCTTCCGCCGGGCAAGGAGACCATCGTCATGGTCGGTCCCCTGAAGCCGGGCAGCTATGAATTTCACGACGAATACCACGAGGCCCCTTCCAAGAGCCGGCTGATCGTGAAGTAGTACCGGCGACAAGGGACCCAAGATGCTGCCCACCGCCATCATCGTCTTCCGCGAGATCCTGGAGGCGGCGCTGATCGTCAGCGTCGTGCTCGCCGCCACCAAGGGCGTTCCCGGACGCGGCGCGTGGGTCGGCTGGGGCGTGGCCGGCGGCGTCGCCGGCGCCTGCCTGGTCGCCGCCTTCGCGGGCGCCATCGCCGAATGGGCCTCCGGCATGGGGCAGGAGGTGTTCAACGCCTCCGTGATGTTCCTCGCGGTGCTGATGCTTGGCTGGCACAACGTCTGGATGAGCCGGCACGGCCGCCAGATGGCGCGCGAACTGGGCGCCGTCGGCGCCGCCGTCTCCTCCGGCGCGCGCCCGCTCTACGCGCTCGCCATCGTGGTCGGCATCGCCGTGCTGCGCGAAGGCTCGGAGGTGGTGCTGTTCCTGTATGGCATCGCCGCCGGCCAGGCAGGGCAGGCGGTGCCGATGGCGGCGGGCGGCGTGCTCGGGGTGGCCGCGGGCGTGGCGGTGGGGGCGGCGATGTATGCCGGCCTGCTGCGCATCGCGACGCGCCACCTGTTCGCCGTGACGACCGCAATGATCGTGCTGCTGGCGGCCGGGATGGCAAGCCAGGGCGCGGCCTTCCTGGTCCAGGCCGACTGGCTGCCGGCGCTGGGGAACACGGTGTGGGACACCTCCGCGCTGCTGACCGACGGCTCGCTGCTCGGCAAGACGCTGCACACGCTGGTGGGCTACGAGGCGCAGCCGAACGGCATCCAGCTGATCTTCTGGGCGGTGACGCTGGTGGCGATGGGCGGCCTGACCTGGCTGTTCGGCGGGCCGCCGAAGCGTCCCGCCCAGGCGGTTCCTCCGGCCCGCCGGACGTCCTTCTCCGCCGCCGAGTAACCAGGAGCCGACCTACCAGGCTCTCGGCTTCCCCTCTCGAGTTGGAATGTTATAACGTAACCTAAATCGCATGCCCGCTCCTTGCGGGACGCGGCAAGGAGTGACCTGTGAGCCCGACCCCCTCGAATGGCCGCCCCCGCGGCGCGCGCACCATCGTTACGATTGCCGCCGCTTCGCTGCTCGCTTCCGCCCAGGCGCGCGCGCAGGCCGACACTCCCGCCGGCACGCAGACCGCGCCGCCCGCGGCGGCGGCCGATCAGGCGGCGCCCGCCGCGAAGGACGATTTCTGGACGCGCGACAAGCTGCTCGGCGATTTGGGCGGGGTCCGCACCAACCTCGAGGCGCACGGGCTGGAGATCGACCTCGTGGAGACCGACGAGGTGTGGGGCAATGTCAGCGGCGGCATCCAGAAGGGCGCGGTCTACGACGGGCAGACGCTGCTGACGGTGAAGCTCGATACCGAGAAGGCGTTCGGCTGGCACGGCGGCACCTTCAACGTCAGCGCCATGAACATCCGCGGCCGCAACCTCAGCACTGACAACCTGCTCGTGCTGCAGACGAACAGCGGCATCAATGCGCTCGCCACCACGCGCTTCTGGGAGATCTGGTACGAGCAGTCGTTTCTGGACGACAAGATGAGCGTGAAGCTCGGCCAGCAGAGCATCGACAACGAGTTCATGACGAGCACCGGCTCGGCCACCTTCCTCAACACGATGATGGGCTGGCCGATGATCCCGTCGGCCGACCTGTATGCCGGCGGCCCGGCCTATCCGCTGTCCTCGCTCGGCATTCGCCTGAAGGCGCAGCCGACCGACAACCTGACGCTGCTAACCGGTGTGTTCCAGGACAACCCGCCGGGCGGGCAGTTCTACAACGACAGCCAGTTGCTTGGGTCCACGCGCTGGGGCGGCAACTTCAACCTGCGCACCGGCGCGCTGTTCATCAGCGAGGCGCAGTACACGATCAACCAGCCATCGGACGGGCAGCTTGCGAAGCCGGGCGAGAGCCAGGGCTATCCCGGCACCTACAAGCTCGGCTTCTGGATCGACACTGCGGCCTTCCCGAGCCAGCAGTTCGACAACGGCGGCGTCTCGCTCGCGAGCCCCGACAGCAACGGCATCCCGGCCTACTACCGCAACAATTTCAGCATCTACGCGGTGGCCGATCAGGTGGTGTGGCGGCCGCAGGAAGGGCCGCAGGAGGTGGCGCTGTTCGCCCGCATCATGGGCGCGCCGGGCGACCGCAACCTGATCAACTTCAGCACCAACGCGGGCGCCACGCTGAAGGCGCCGCTGCCGAACCGCGACGACGACGTGTTCGGCGTAGGCTTCGGCTTCACCACGCTGAGCGGCGGGGCGCGCAACTACGACAAGGCGTTCAATTTCTACAACGGAACCTTCATCCCGGTCCGTTCGTCGGAAACCTTCATCGAGATCACCTATCAGTTCAAGGCCACCGGTTGGTGGACCATCCAGCCCGACTTCCAATACTTCTTCACTCCCGGCGGCGGGCTGCAGAACCCCAACAATCCATCCAAGAGCGTCGGCAACGCGGCCGTGTTCGGCCTGCGCAGCGTCGTGACGTTCTGAACCGGCCAACCGGCTTGCGCCGCCACACGAGGGTCGTTAAATGCAAATCATTCGCACTATCGGCTGCGGCCGGATTGGCCGCCGTCACGCAGGAGCCGTCTCCATGACCAGCGCGCGCAAGGCAGCGTTCCGCACCGCCGCCGCGCTCGGCCTGCTCGCCGCGGCGGGCGCCGCGCAGGCCGCGCCCGAGGGGTATCTGGCGGGCATCAAGCACTTCAAGACGCTCACCTCCACCGTGCCGGACAGCGGCGACCAGAACCCCTACGCCATCGTCG